>NZ_JBMHHY010000009.1:0-326449 GCF_049739465.1 Embleya sp. AB8 | reverse complement strand
CACGCTGTTGAGTTCTCAAGGAACGGACGCTTCCTTCGGTGCGGAATCAACCGCGCCCTCCGGGCGTTTCGTTTCGTTCTTTGCTTTTGTGTTTCAGCGATTCTTTCGTTTCGCTTTCGCGTTTCCAGCTTAGCACACCGTTTCGGCCGCTTTGCTTTCCTCGCTTTCGGCTTCCATCGCGTTTCCGCGTTTTCCGCCTCCTGGACTCTAGCAGATCTTCCGACCCGCTTTTCGTCCCGCCGCTTTCGGCATCGGGAATTTCATTCCCTAAGCATTTGGCGGCGCCCGCCGACTTTAGCGGAGCGCATTCCCGATCGCCTAATCGGTGATCTTGGATTGTGCTCGCCTCCCGGGCGGACTTCGCAACAGTACACGGCCGGGCCCGGAGCGCAAAATCGCTCCGGGCCCGGCCGTGAGTACCGTCCCTCCGGGCCTCAGTCGGGGGTCAACGCCCCTTCCCCGTCACCGGGTTCGGGCCCGGCACGGTGTTCGGGCCGGCCTCGGTCACCGGTGGCGTGGTCGCCACCTTGCCGTCGTGGGTGAAGCCGATGCCCTTGAGTGTGGGCAATGCTCCGCCGGCGCCGGTGAGCTCCACCTTGTATTGCAGGAAGCGCGATGCGCTGCCCACCGTGTCGCCGGGACGAGACAGGTCCTTCCAGGGTGTCCAGCTCGCGTCCGGAACTGCGGTCGTGCCGGTTCGTACCGATACCCGCAATGTCGTGCCCGGCGGGATATCCGCCTGCCAGTCGCTCGCCAACCACATAACCATCTGGCCGGCGTCGAGCGGCTTGGACACATAGGTGCCGCTCGCACCCCGCCGGGCCTGGTCCAGGGTGAGGGCATCCGGGCGGTCGCTGCGTACCGCTTCCCCGGAGACCGTGCCGTTGGTGAAGTCGAACGCGCCGGTCTCGGCGACGCCCGGCCTGGGCATCACCAGGCGTGCCGTGTCCTTCTGCTTTCCGCCTCCGCCCGTCCAGGTGCCTTCGTTCCCGGCCGCGTCCACGCCCGCCAGGCGGAAGGCGTAGGTCTTGCCGGCGCCCAGGTGGCCGAGTTTGGCGTGGTGGTCGGTGGTCGGCTGCTTCTTGTCCGCGTATACCGGGCGGACCGACGTCGGGTTGTCGCCCAGCAGGACCGATGTGGTCGTCGGCTTGTCCGTCTTCCAGGTCAGGTCGGCGCTGCCGTCCGGCCAGGTCTTGACCGCCACGTCGCGAATCACTGGGGCCTTGCGGTCGGCCCTCGGTGTGCGGAACTCGGCGGGCTTGGCGTCGGGCGCGGGCCAGGTGCTGCGGTCGCCCTTCGCGTTCACCGAGGTGAGTCGGTAGTAGTAGGTGGTGTCGGGCTTGAGGGCGCCCAGGGCGATTTTGTGGTCGCCCGCGGTCTCGACGCTCGTGTGGGTGATCGGCAGTTGGTCCGCGTGCGTGCCCAGCTGCATCTCGGTGGTCGACGGTACGTCGGTCGTCCAGGTCAGCGTGCCGGAGCCGTCGGCGGCCGGGGCCGCCTCGGCCGCGGCGATCGTGGGGGCCGCGGCGCTCGCGTAGGTGGCCGTGTACGCGCCGGAGGTCCCGTCGAAGACGGCGTACTCGATGCCCTTGATCGTGTTCTTTTGGTACGTGACCGGGCTACCCGCCCGGGTGAGGCCGGTGAGCGTGGTGCCGCCGGAGCCGGTGGTCGGGAGCAGGGTCATCAGGTTGGTCGCGGCGGCGTTCTGGTTGACCGTGAAGGTGACCGTGTTGCCGACCCGGTTGAGGCCGGTGATGGTCGACGCGTTGCGCGCGTCGGTCCAGTCGAGGAGTTGTTTGGCCGAGATGACCGGGACCTTCTTGGCCTTCGCCGAGGCGATCAGTGCCGCCTCGATGTCAAGCTGGCCGACGTTGCCCACGCCGCTGTTGGCGTTCCCCGAGTCGGTGTGGTTGTTCATCACGAACGCGCCGTAGAAGCCGTTGTTGTTGGCACCGTTGACGAGCTGGTCGAAGGTGTCGGGATAGACCTGTTGGAATTCGTCGTTGATCTGCGTGGTGGCCTGGTAGATGTCGATCAGCTGACCGTTGGGGTCGGTGAAGCGCATCGGGAAGCCGGAGCCGGTGAAGAAGCCGGGGGCCGCCTTCATCAGCGGGCCACCCCAGGTGTTCTTCCAGTAATCCGGCATGTAGTAGTAGTTCGTGTCCAGCCGGATTCCCTTGGCCCGGGCGATCGTGGCGTTCGAGCTCCAGTCGGGCCAGGTCAGGCAGTGTGTGCGGTTCGTGGTCGGCTTCAGTGGGGCGTAGCGGGTGAAGTCGTCGAGGCTGTTCTCGTATACCGCGCCGAGTTCGGCGTTGATGTCGGTCTGGGTGGCACCGGCGCGCAGTTGTGGGCAACTGCCGTTCTCGTCCACGTGTCGGGCGATCTCGAAGCCCTGCGCGGTCCAGTTCTGTACGTCGGACACCGGCGGTGCCTGGGTGCCCTGTGGTCCCGGGCCCCAGACATAGATCGTGCCGCGCATGCACTTCCAGTTGCGCACGGCGGCGTCGCGCAGGGCGGCGATCGGGCTGGAGCAGTTCGGGTCGGCGCTGTTGTTGTTGTAGCGGGTGACCCTGCCCTGCATGTCGCCGAGATTTTGGCCGTGGTTGTCGCCGGTGGAGACCATGACGACCTTGAGCAGGTCGTGTCCGGGGGTGGCGGCGTTGCCGGGGAGGTACCAGGTGCGCGGGATCGGTGCCTTGGCCCGGTTGCCCAGTTCGATCAGGTTGGCGAACAGGCGCTGTTGTTCGTCGGCCTGGGGGACCTGGACCCGGCTGAGGTCGACCCAGTCGGGATAGAACATGTCGTCGGCGCGCAGCAGTGGGCCGCCGCTGTCGGAGAAGTTGTCGTTCTCGACGCCGGCCTGGGTGGGGTTGCCCTGGCGGGTCTGCACGATCGAGCGGGCCAGGTCGTAGGTGAACGCGGACGCGGTGCCGCTGCCGACGGTGCGGGTGGTGACGGCCGGGCCGAGCGGGGTGGTGCCGGTGCGGGTGTACAGGTCCGCGACCCGCACGGTGCCGGTGCCGCCGGGGATGGTCCAGACGTCGGCGGGGCCGTGGTACTGCATGCTCAGTTGGCTGTAGATGCCCGCGCCGGGGGCGGTGCCGGAGTCGACCTTGAGGTATTGGTTGGCCTGGAAGCCGGCCGTGGTGCCGAGGCCGAGCAGGCCGGCCAGCGCGGCGCGCGGGTGCATCGCGATCAGGTTGCCGCCGGCGTTGACCCACGTGCCGAGGTCGGTGACCAGTTGTGCCGAGGGGGCGAAGTCGCCCAGGACCACGGTGGTGTAGCCGCCCAGCACGCTCGCGGTGACCGTGCTCGCGTCCTTGACGGCGAACGAGTTGAGGCCCTCGGTGCGCAGGATTTCGGTGTAGTAGCAGCTGAACGGGTTGGAGTCGGCCTTGATCACCAGGATCGGGCCGGTATTCGGCGCGTCGCAGGGCGGGGTCGGCGGGGCCTGGCCGGTGGTGAAGGTCCAGGTGGCGTCCGGCATGGCGTTGTCGGAGCGGTCCTTGACCCCGCTGACGGTGAGTGTGTACGGCGTGCCGTAGGCCAGTTCGGCGTTGGGCTTGAGGGTGAGTTGGGTGGGGGTGGTCGGGTTGTCGAGTTCGAGTTCGGCGGGTACGAGCACGCCGTTGCGCTTGAGTTCGAAGCTCAGGCCCGCGGGCTTGAGCGGTTCGCTGAAGGTGACCGAGGGCTGGACGCCGGAGAGTACTCCGTTGGCGTCGGGCATCGGCGACTGGCCGGTGATCGCGGGTGGGACGGTGTCCTGGGCGTTGGTGCTGAAGACCACGTCCACCCAGTAGTTGCTGCCGTCCCAGCTGTCCGTGGGGTAGACGCTGCCGGCGTTGTACTTGTACACGCCGTTGCCGCCGTCGACGCCGTCGGCCAGTGCGTTGATCATCGGGTTGCCGACGGCCTGGGAGAACGAGCTGGTGTTGGCGGGGTAGGTGCCGTTGGGCGCGAAGTAGGACGCCACGTAGGTGACGCCGGCATGCACCGTGACCGGGGTGGGCAGGTCGACGGTCTGCCAGCCGCTGCCGGTGCGGGTCACGTTGGCCACGGTGGCGAGTCGGGTCTGGGTGTTCTTGTCCCAGAGGCTGACCGCGTAGGGGCCGGTGCTGCCGGCGAGTTTCCAGAACTTGATGGACTTGATCTGGCCGTCGGCGGTGGTACGGAACTTGACGCCGACCTCGACGCTGTTGGTGTCGGCCTGGTTGGGCGTGCTGGGGCTGACCGGGCCGGTCCAGATGCTGGTTTCCACCGACTGGCCGGCGCTGGTGCCGGTGGTGAAGGACCAGGACTTGGTGGTCATGGTGTTGCCGGCCGGGTCCTGCGCGCCGGAGACGGTCACGGTGTAGCCGCTGGAGACGGCCAGCGCGGAAGTGGGTTGGAAGGACGCGGTGTTGCCGCTGTAGCTCGTGGTGCCGGGGACGGCGGGGCCGCCGGTTTGGGTGACCGCCCACTGGATGCTGGCGGGCTGGACCGGTTCGCTGAAGGTCGCGGTCAGCGGGGCGGCGGTGGGCACGCCGGTGGTGTTGCCGGGCGGCACGGTCTGGGTGATGACGGGCGGCGTGGTGTCGGCGCCGGGGACGAAGGAGACGTCGACCCAGTAGTTGCCGGCCTGGTAGGAGTCGGTGGGCATGGCGCCGCCGGGGTTGTATGTGTAGACGCCGTTGCCCTGGGTGCCGTTGGCGGCGGGGGCGACGAGTTGTTCGACGGTGCGGTCGGTGGCGAAGTAGTTGTCGGTGACCGTGTAGCGGCCCACCGGCGCGACGTAGGACGCGATGTAGGTGGCGCCGGCGGCGACGGTGATCGGGTTCGCGAAGGTCGCGGTCTGCCAGCCGGAGGCGCTCTCCCCGGTGAAGGTGACCGAGGTGGCGGTACCGGTCGCGGTGTCCCAGATCCGGCCGGTGTGGGTGCCGGTGTTGGCCGCGTCCTTCCAGAATTTGATCTGGGTGATCGTGCCGTCGGTGGCGGGGCGAAAGCGTACGCCCAGTTCGACGGGCACCGCGTCGGTGTCGGTCACCGCGCCGAGCGGGTCGGCGCCGGCGAACAGCGAGCAGGGACTGCAGGGTGCGGCCTGGGCCGCGGTGATCGGGGCGAACAGGGTGAACAGCAACGCGCCGATCGCGGCGAACGTGATGCTCGTCCACGTTGCTCGGCGTTGTCGCAGACCCGATCTGGTCCTGGAGCGGGCAGCCTTCATCGAGTTGGTGCTCCTCAATGGCATGACGGTCGGTTCCGAGTGCCGGCAGACGGTGGCTAGTTGGTGGTGAACGCCACGTCCACCCAGTAGTTGCTGTCGTTCCAGGTGCTGGTGGGGAAGCCGCTCGCGCCGTAGGCGTAGACGCCGTTGCCGCCGACGGTGCCGGACGCGGCGGCCTTGACCGGGCCGGTGCCGGCGGCTGCGGTGAGTCCGCCCTCGGTGGAGGAGTACCGGCCGGCGGGGGCGAAGTACGAGGCCACGTAGGTGGTGTCGGCGGCGATGGTGACCGGTTGGGCGAAGTTCACCTGCTGCCAGCCGGACGTGCTCTCGCCGGTGAAGGTCGCGGTGGCCAGTGCGGTGCCGGTCGCGTTCCACAGGGTGCCGGTGTGTGTGCCGGTGTTGGCGGCGCCCTTGTAGAAGCGCAGTCCGGTGATCCGGCCGGGCACGGAACTGGTGAACTTGACGCCGAGTTCGATGCCGGTGGCGTCGCTGTCGGCGAGGGTGGCCGGTGTCGCGCCGGCGGGCCAGATGGTGCAGGACGGGTTGCAGGTGGGCGGCGGTGCGCCACCGGCGGTGGTGAAGGACCACGAGGTGTCGGCCATCGGGGTGCCGTCGGCGGCCTGTGCCCCGGTGAGGGTGACCGTGTAGGTGGTGCCCGCGGTCAGTGCGGCGGTCGGTTGGAAGGTCGCGGTCCGGCTCGTCGCGTCGTAGCTCGCGGTCCCGGCCGCGGTGGTGTGGTCCGGCTTGGCGACCGACCAGGCGATGGTGGCGGGTTGGACCGCCTTGTCGAAGGTCGCGCCGATCGTGGTGCCGACCGCGACCGCGCCGGCCGCGTTCGCCGGGACGGTGGCGGTGAGCACCGGCGGGGTGCCGGTGGTCGGGGTGCCCGAGGTGGTGAACACCGGGTCGACCCAGAAGTTCGAGTCGTTCCAGGACGAGGTCGGGAAGCCGGCGCCGTAGCGGTAGACGCCGTTGCCGCCGGAGGCGTTGCTCGCGGGCGCGGTGAGCGGGCCGCGGATGTGCGCGGTGGTCAGGCCGCCCTGATCGGCGGTGTATCGGCCGTTGGGTGCCTGGTACGAGGCCACGTAGGTGGCGCCGGCGGCGACCGGCACCGGCTGAGCGAACGTCACCTGTTGCCAGCCGGACGCGGTTTCGGTGCCGAAGGTCGCGCCGGCCAGTCGGGTGCCGGTGGCCGACCACAGGGTGCCGGTGTGCGTCCCGGTGTTCGTCGCGTCCTTCCAAAAGCGCACGCCGGTGATGTAACCGGCCCGGTCCGGTTGGAACTTGACGCCCAGTTCGGTGGCGACGGTGTCCGGGTCGGGCCCGGCCGAGGGTTGGTCGGTCGGGGTCCACAGGGTGCACGGGCAGCTGACCGGTTGCGGTGGGCCGCCGATGGTGACGGTGACTCCGGCCGTCGGGGTCTCGGTGCGGGCGCTGTCGTCGGTGGCGCGGGACTTGATGGTGATCGAGCCGCCGGCGCCGGTGGTGAACACGTACGTCCAGTTGTCCCGGCCGGTGGTGGCCGGGTGCCAGGTGGCGCCGTTGTCCACGGAGACCTCGACGCCGCCGACCTTGCCGCCGATGTCGGTCGCGGTGCCGGTGACCGTGACGTTGGTATTGGCGGGCAGGCTGCCGCCGTTGGTGGGGGCGGTGATGCTCGACGCCGGCGGCGTGGCGTCGGTGGTCTGGGTCGCCGGGACCAGGCCGGTCATCAGTGTGCCGGGTTGGACGCCCATGTCGGCGAACAGGTTGACGGTGGCCTGCTGCATCGCGACGTCCACGGTGCCGTTGGCGCCGACCCGGTAGACGTCCAGGCCCCAGGCCCACTGCACGGTGCCCGCGCCGAAGACCAGGGCGCCGCTG
The DNA here is from genome assembly GCF_049739465.1 of Embleya sp. AB8. Classification (NCBI taxonomy): domain Bacteria; kingdom Bacillati; phylum Actinomycetota; class Actinomycetes; order Kitasatosporales; family Streptomycetaceae; genus Embleya; species Embleya sp. AB8. Next base: position 319,383 of record NZ_JBMHHY010000009.1, on the reverse strand, counting down.
GGCGCGCGGTAGAGGGTCAGGCTGTGCGTGGAGCTGCCGTCGGCGTAGGTGGAACCCTGGTCCTGGAGTACCGACATGCCGGAGTGCACCGTGCTGGACAGTCGGATCAGGCCGGCGGGTCGGGCGCCGTTGTCCAGGTCGGAGTCCCATTCGTAGCCGAGCGTGCCGCTGCCCAGCGTGGTCTGCGCGGTGGGTCCGAGGGTGGCCAGGCGGGTGTTGCGCCACAGGCGTAGTCGGCCGTCGGTGCCGTTGGCGTACATGTCCGTGGTGCAGCAGTTGACCGTGAAGATGGTGCCGGTGAGGTTGTTCTCCGGCCGGCCGCCGTCGCCCGGGGGCGAGAAGCGCGGGTCGCGCCAGGTGCCGGTCCACATGCTCGGGCCCAGCGGGTCGATCGACTGGTTGGCGTGGGTGTCCTTGTAGGCGACCAGGTTGCGGTGGTCGGGGCCGTCGCCGTTGATCCCGCCGTTCTCCCAACGGGTCTTCCAGAACACCTCGTTGCCGGAGAGGAAGGCGAGGTTGACGCCCGCGTCGCGGGCCGCCTCGACGTTGGCGCGTTGTGCGCCGGACCAGTATTCGTCGTGGCCCACGGACAGGAACACCTTGTGGTTCCGGATCAGTTGGCCTCGGCGGTCGGTGTCCACGCCGGTCGAGTAGGTCACGTCGTAGCCGTTGCGTTCCAGGAAGCGCAACATCGGGAACTCGGCGTTGAACAGGGAGTCCTCGGGGTTGTCCGCGCGCGTGGTGAACGGCCGGTTGTAGCTGACCTTGTAGGCGCGCCCGACCGGCTGTCCGGTGTACAGGTCGTTCCCGCCGAAGGCGTTGTACGCCTGCCAGGTGGTGTCGGACGCCTGCATCAGCAGCGCCGAGTGCGAGGCGTCGTTGCGGACGACGAACGGGATCTGGCTGGTGCCCGAAGTCCCGTCGGTGCGCGTGGGTTTGGCGAGGTAGTAGCCCGACACCGCGTCGGCGGGCACGCTCCAGGAGGCGGAGTCGGTCCAGTTCGAGCAGTCGATCAGGCCGGTCACCTGGTTGTCGATGTCGCAGTCGGGCTGCTGCCTGGGGGTCACCGCCGAGGCGGGGATCGTCGCCACCTTGCGTGCGCCGCTGCCGTTGTACCAACCGAGTCGGTAGATGTCGACGCGGTAGGAGCTCGCCGGGGTGTCGATACGGAACCTGATCTGCCCGCCGACGTTGACGCTGATGTCGGTGGAGAAGCCTTGGATCGAGCTGCTGCCGGCGCCGCTGACGTCCCATTCGGTACGCGGGTTGCCGGTCTTGGTGTTCTCGCAGACGACCGCGTTCGCGACCGGCGCGTCACACGGTCCTGCGGCGGCCTTCGGTGTGTTCGGTGCCGCGACGGTGAGCGCGAGCAGCAGTACGAACAGTGTCGGAAGTGTCGCTCTGCGCATCCTTGGCCTGGGCATGTCCATGCGTGTCCCCCACCCCAACTCCGGTGCCCGGGGCGGTGTCCCGGGTCCGAGCTAGGGGAAAGTGTGGCGCACGTTCCGGCCTGTTGTCCGGGTTTTGCCCTCTCCTGAAGCGGGCCGTGGGTACAGTGCGGGAGCCGGGAGCGGACCGACCTCGGCGCGGACTTGGCGGAGTTCGAAACACAGGCCCAGGCGGGGACGGTTCCGCACGATGGTCCGGGGGGACTTTGTGAAGGTAGTGATCACCGGCGGCGCCGGTTTCATCGGCGCGAATCTGGTCGCCGCGCTCCAGGACCACGACGTGGTGCGCGACGTGCACGTGGTCGACGACCTGTCCACCGGGTCGCTCGCGAGTCTCGCCGGCCTGAAAGTGACGTTCCATCAGGGCTCGATCCTGGACCCGGAGTTGCTCGATCGGGCGTGCGCGGGCGCGGACGCGGTGGTGCATCTGGCCGCGTTGCCGTCGGTGCCGCGTTCGGTGGAGGCGCCGCTGGCCAGCCACCATGCGAACGCGACCGGCACGCTGGAGGTGTTGGAGGCGGCCCGGCGGGCGGGCGGGATCCATGTGGTGGCCGCGTCCTCGTCGTCGGTCTACGGCGCCAACCGCGAGTTGCCCAAGCGCGAGGACATGCGCACCGCGCCGCTGAGCCCTTACGCGGTCAGCAAGTTGGCCACCGAGTCGTATCTGCTCGCCTACGGGAACTGCTACGGCCTGCCGGTGCTGCCGTTTCGGTTCTTCAACGTCTTCGGCCCCGGACAGCCGGCCGATCACGCCTATGCGGCGGTGATCCCGCGGTTCGTGGACGCGGCGCTGGCGGGACGGCCGTTGTCGGTACAGGGGGACGGCGAGCAGACCCGCGACTTCACCGATATCGCCAGTGTGTGTGCGGTGCTCACGGATGCCGTGGTGCGTCGGGTGGTCTCCGACATCCCGGTCAACCTGGCGTTCGGGTCGCGGACTTCGCTCAACGCGCTGATCGCCCTGCTGGCCGAGGTGCTCGGGCATCCGGTCGAGGTCGAGCACGCGCCGCCGCGGCCGGGGGATGTGCGCGATTCGCAGGCGGACGGGGCGCGGTTGCGGGCGTTGTTCCCGGCCGCCGAGCCGGTCGAGTTGCGCGAGGGGCTCGCCCGGACGGTCGCGTGGTTCCGGTCGCGGCTCGGCTGATCCGGGGTGGGCGGTGCTCGTGGAGGGCGCCCTGCGGGCGGCGCGGGTGCTACTCGTGTGTGGGGAGCCGTCGGGCGGGGGCGCCGATCACGGTGTGGCCCGCGGGTACGTCGCGGGTGACCACGGCACCCGCGCCGACGAAGGCACCGGCGCCGACGGTCAGGCCCTGCAGGACGACGGCATTGCTGCCGACGGTGGCACCCTCGCACAGGTGCACATTGCCGGAGATATTGGCGCCGGGGTATACCGAGGCGCGCGCGTCGAGTACGGCGTCGTGTCCGATCGTGGCGTTGTAGTGGACCTGCGTATGCGGACCCAGGGTGACGCTGCTGGAGACGTGCGTGTTGGCCTGGATCAGCGTCCCGGGCCCGATGGTGGTCTCCGGGGAGATCACCGCGCGCGGATGCACGATGGTGACCGCGCGCAGCCCGAGCGCGTCGAGTCGGCGGGCGAAACGTTCGCGGGCGGCGGGGGCGGCGATGCCGACCAGGTATTCGCCGGCGTCGACCTCGCTCGGGGAGAGCACCGGCAGGCCCCGGACCCGCTCGCCGGCGCGGGCGTCGTCGAGGAACGCGGTGACGGTGAGCGCGGCGGCGAGCGCGGCGTCCAGGGCTTCGCGGCCCACGCCGCCGGCCCCGCAGATGTAGAGCGGCATGAGGGACATCCTGGCATCGCCGGGCGGCCGGGATTCGCGTCCGGGACGGTTGTCCGCGGACGCGGGCGCGAGACAAGTGGTCTCGGTGGTCCTCGTGTCCCGGCGTGCCCACGTCCCGGTGTCCCGGCGTCCCGGTGTTCGTGGTGTTCGGAAATGTCGAGCGTCGAGCGGAAGCGGGTGACGTGGTGAGTGCTGACCGGGAAGAGGAGCAGCGGGTCCGCCCTTCGGCGTGGTATCTGTCCCGGCTCGATCTGTTGGGTACGGCGGTGCTCGCGGCGACCGCGATGTGGGCCCTGGTCGCGGCGGCGAATCGGGCCGGGCAGCCGGAGAGTTACCTGCTCGCGCTGTTGACGGCGGCCGGGGCGTACGTACTCGGCCGGGTGGTGGGGGCGCGCGCGGCGTTACCGGTGCCGGCACTGGTCGCCGGCGCGGTGACGGGGGTGTTGGTGTTGTGGCCGGACGCGCTGGACGGAACCGCGCTGGCACCGCCGCTGGAATACGGGAACGCCGACGGCGCGTTGGTGGCCCAGGCCGTGGGAGCCGCGTGTCTGGCCGCGTTGGTGGTCGGCTCCGACCGGCGGCGCGGCGAACTCCTGCTGTTGGCCGGGTTGTTGGTGCTCGCGACGTTCGCCACCGGGTCGGAGGCGGCGGCGGTGGGCGCGGTGGCGGTGTTGTCCGTCGCGTTGTCGGCGGCGGTGTACCGCCGGGGCACGGTCGTATTGGTGTCGGCGGTGTGTGTCGCGGGCGCGGTGCTCACCACCGTCGTACTCGGCGCACTGGGCCCCCGCTCGGGTGGGATCGAGGATCCCGCCGAGGCGAGTCTGAGCGAGCGTCGGATCCAACTGTGGAGCGACGGCGTACATCTGACGAAGAGTTATCCGGTCCGCGGGACGGGTCCCGGCACCTTCGTGGTGCACAGTGCGACCGCGCGTTCGGACGCGGACGTGCACTCGGCGCACTCGATGTGGCTGCGCCAGGCGGCGGAGCAGGGGATCCCCGGCGCGCTGTGTCTGGTCGCGGTGACGGGGTGGGTGTACGTACGGCTGTGGCGGTCGCCGCAACCACCGGCGGTGGTGGCGGTGGGGTCGGTGACGTTCACTGCCTTCCTGGTGCAGGCTTCGATGGACTATGTCGCCGAGTTTCCGGTGGTGTTGGTGACGGTCGGGCTGTTGCTGGGCGTGGCCAGCGCCACGCCGGATCCGCGGTCGCGGGATCGGTTGGCGCGCGAGGTTCGGTAGCGGGAGCCGGAGGCGGGAGCCGGAGGCGGGAGCGGGAGCCGGGTTGTCCGGCCGGTCGCGCCGTCGCGAATCGGTGTGGTGGGGGCCGGTGTCGGGCGGGGGAAATGGTCCGGGCCGACTGCCTTGGGCCTGTTTGGTCGGCATGGGCTGTTCACCCGATCTACGCGCGGGAAACCTCAGATGATGCTCAGATCCGTGTCGCCCGGACGACTCCGCGTCTATTTTGTGGACTCGCCGCAACACTGGCGTACCGATTTCCCGGGCAAGGGGAATGTCACGTCGATTCGCAGGTTTTTCGATCCGCGTGCAGGATTGCCGGAATCCCGTTTCGAGTTCGTTGCGGGATTTTCCACAGAAGGAAACGATCGAAGGATCCGGAGAGTTTTCCGGAGAACCAGAACAAGTGGGACGGGCGGTCCGGGGGGCCGCTGTCGCGCAGGTGTGTACGAGCCCTGAGCATCCCGCTGTATGTGCAGGTCATCGCCCATACGCCGGATGGACGTAGGGCCGGGTCGACCGTCGGTCGACGCGGTGTGCCGACGTTCTTCCCCGCCCCCGAAACGGTGTCCGATGAATCCGGAAAGCCCTCTTCGAACCGCCCCTTCGGGCCCTCCGGGCCTTTCGAATACGCTCCTTTCCTGCTTCGATGCGAGCTGATCTCCGGATGATCTCGGTATCACCTGTGGCCCGGGCGGACACGATCGGCAGCATGACGGCCGCGAATCCGTTCGGCGCGGACTTTTGGAGCGGGAACCGGGGCGTGGCCTGGTTGGCCCTGCTCGAACTGCTGGTGCTCGTGGTGGTGTTGCTGCGGGTGTTGGCGCGGCGGGCCGGTCCGCGCGGGCTGATTCGCGGGTTTTGGCAGCAGGTGGTGGCGACCGGGCGGGCGTTCGCGGCGCCGTTCCGCGCGTGGCGGCGGGATCGACGCGGGGTCGCGACGCTGGCCCGACACCTGGGTGCGCCGGAGACCTTCGAGGTGGCGACGCGGGCGCTGGCTGCCGCGCGGGCGGCGGGAGGTCGGCCGTGGGCGGTGGTACTGGCGGCCGATCGCCGGTCGGTGTCGGTACGGCTGGCGGCGGCCAAGGCCCCGGAGGCCGCCGAGCCCTGGTCGGCTGCTCCGGGCGAGCCCCTGACATGGTCGGCGGCCGTGGGCGGGTTGGCGGCGCCCGAGGAGTACTCGGCGCTGCCGGTCGTGGTGGGACTGCTGGGCTCGGATGTCGTGTTGCTGGATCTGTCGGCGATACCGCCGGTGCTCGCGGTGACCGGGGATCGGGCGGCCGGGACGGATCTGGGTCATGCGCTGGCCGCGCAGTTGGCGCGGCGGTTGCCGGCGGGGACGGTCGGGGTCGCGGGTGGGGTGCACCCGGGCTTCGCCGGGCGGCCGGTGGGCGAATTGTGCGCGGATCCGCCGGTACGAGTCCTGGTGTGCGCGCAGCCGGCGCCGGAACTGGAGTACGAGATGGCCGAGTTCGCCCGGAGGCCGGACCGGTGGGCGCTCGTGCTGGGCGATGTACGGGGTCGACGCCTGGCGTTGCGACCGAACACGTTCGGAGTGCTGCACGAGGAGGACGGGTTGGGACCGGTCGAGACGGCGGGGCTGGCCCGAGCGGTGGCCCGGGTGGTCCGGTCGGGATGGCCGCCGGAGGGGACGGCCGGACCTGCGGCTGGGGCCGGGGTACGGAGCGCGGGGACGGGCGCGTCGGCGCGCTCGTCCGAGCCTGCGAACCCTGCTGGGAACGTGCCCGCCTTGGGGCCCGGGGCCAGGCACGGGTCCGGGACCGAATCCAACCCGGCACCCGGACGTGTGTCCGGATCCGCGACCGAGACCAGGCGCGGCTCCGAGACCGGGTCAGGGGCTGCATCGGCCCTCGTTTCGCAGGCCGCGGCTGCGTCCGGCTCCGCCTCAACCTCCGGATCCGCGACCGGCACCGGCACCGGGCGCGACTCCGGGTCTGTCTCCGGGCCTGCGTCCGCGTCCGCGTCCGCAGCCGCCGCAGCGGAGGCCGGAGTTCCGGTTTCGGGTCGTGCCGGAGGCTCGGGCAGCGGTGGCGCGGCCGATGGTTCGCGGGTCGCTTCCGGGTCCTCGGCGGCCGTACCCGCACCCATACCCATACCCGTGGCCGAGTCCGGTCGCCGGGCACCCGCCGGCGACCCGGGCACGATGTCCTCCCCCGCCGGGAGCCCGGCGGCAACGCCCGCGAGCGGGGCCCGGCGGCCGGCGGCGTTCGCGTCCGCGCGCCGGGCTCAAGGGCCGGGCGAGGTGCCGGGCGAGGCCGGCCCCGCCGGCCCGGGCGATCCTGCCGAGACCACACCGAGCGGGCCGAGTCGGCCATGACCGCTGTCCGTGTTTGCCTGGAGGCCGGCTCATGCGACTGACCATCACCGTGTCCGAGCCCGCGCGGGATCGGCGGGATTCGATCGTGGTCGAGGCCGGGCCGGCGACCACCGTTCGCGAGTTGCTCGAACACCTCGCCGACACGCACGACTTGGGCGCGCCGGGGATCGTGTGTCGGCTCGCGGACAGCGTGCTCGACCACGACGACGTGCTGTCCGCGTGCGGGATTCGGGAGGGCGCCGAGCTCACCCTCGGCGCGGCGCCCGCCGACCCGGGCCGCCGACCCGACCCGCCGCTGGTCGAGTTGCATCTCGCGGCCGGTCCCGGTGCGGGCCGGATCTGGGCGTTGGCGATGGGGACGTACGACATCGGCGCCGATCCGGAGTGCGCGATCCGGATCGACGAACCGGGTGTGCCCGCGCACGGGATCCGGGTGCGCGTCGGCCCCGACGGCGCGGTCCGGGTCGCCGTACCGCCCGGGAGCGAGGTACGGCTGGGGCGGGTGTACCGGACCGGAGAGGACGCGCCCGCGCGGCCGATCGATCCGAAGGAGCGGAAGTACGCCGACGAACCGGCGCCCGATCCGAACGCGCCGATCGTCGGCGAGGTGGCGTGGGGGCTCGGCCTGGGGCTGACCGTGGGGCCGGTACTGCTGCGCCCGGTCGCCCCGTTCGACGCCGGCGCGGACATCGTGCCCTCGGCGGACGGCACCGGCCTGGACTTCAACCGGCCGCCGCGGCTCGTCGAGCCGGTCAAGGGTGGCCGGTTCCGGATCCCGGTCCGGCCGCGCGGGACGTTCCGGCAACCGTTCCCGTTGTTGATCACGCTGGCGCCGATGTTGCTCGGCTTGGTCATGGTCAAGATCTTCAACTCGTACTTCTTCCTGATCTTCGCGATCTTCAGCCCGATCATGGCGCTGGCCAACTGGATCTCCGCGCGGCGCAGCGGACGCAAGCAGTTCGTCAAGGACCTGGCCGCCTACCGGGTGCGCAAGGCGGAGGTACTCGCCGAGGTGGCCGCGAGTGCCGAGGTGGAGCGGCAGGGCCGGGTCGACGCGATCCCGGATCCGTCGGTGACCGGGCTGTTCGCGACCGGGCCGGGGCAACGGTTGTGGGAGCGGCGGCGGGTCGATCCGGACCATCTGGTGTTGCGGGTGGGTACGTCGGCGCATACCTCGTTGAACGAGGTCGAGGATTCCGATTCGGAGTCGTTGGAGCGGCGGGCCTACTGGACGGTCCCGGATGTGCCGACCGCGGTGGATCTGACCCGGCAGGGTGTGCTCGGCGTGGCGGGCCCGACCGGGCCCGCCCTGCGACTCGCGGGCTGGTTGGTGGCGCAGGCGGCGATCCTGCACAGTCCCCGGGATGTCCAGGTGCGGCTGTTGACGGGGGCGAACGGGGCGGATGCGTGGGGCTGGTTGGCCTGGTTGCCGCACGCGCGTGGTGTGGTGCGCGGTGGCCCGGAGGTGTTGATCGGCGGCGATCCGGAGACGATCGCGGCGCGGGTGGCCGAGTTGGTGCAGGTGGTCCGCGCCCGGCAGGCCGCGTCGGAAACGTTGCTGCGCAACGCGGTGTTCGCCGATCCGGACATCGTCCTGGTCGTGGACGGCGCGCGTCGGTTGCGGGAGATCCCGGGCATGACGCAGGTGTTGCAGGAGGGCCCGAAGGTGCGGGTGTTCTCGATCTGCGTGGACACGGAGGAACGTTTCCTGCCGCAGGAGTGCACGGCGGTGATCGGCCTGGACGAGGGCCCCGAGGCGCGCGGGCCGGTGGCCACGGTGCGCCGGCACGACACTGCGACGGTGACCGACGTACGCCCGGATCTGCCCGCCGTGACGTGGTGCGAGACCATCGCCCGCGCGTTGGCGCCGGTGCGCGATGTCACCTCGCCGGACGAAGGCGCCCTGCCGGAGCGGGTGTTGTTGCCGGAGTTGTTGGCGCTCGAGCCGCCGGATCCGGCCACGATCGGCGAGCGCTGGCGGCGTCGGCCGGCGTCGACCCGGGTGCTGCTCGGGGTCGGCTACGACGGGCCGGTCTCCTTCGATCTGGTGCTCGACGGTCCGCACGCGTTGATCGCGGGCACCACGGGGTCCGGCAAGTCGGAGATGTTGCAGTCGTTCGTGGCCGCGTTGGCGGCGGCGAACCGGCCGGACGAGCTGACCTTCGTGCTGGTCGACTACAAGGGTGGCAGCGCGTTCAAGGACTGCGTGGAACTGCCGCATACGCTCGGCATGGTCACCGACCTCGACGCCCAGCTCGTGCATCGTGCGATGGCCTCGCTGGGCGCCGAACTCACGCGCCGCGAGCTGCTGTTGGCGATGGTCGGCGCGAAGGACCACACGGAGTATCGGGGCAAACGGCTGCGCGACCCGGAGTTGCCCGCGCTGCCGCGACTGTTGTTGATCGTGGACGAGTTCGCCACGCTGGTCCGCGAGGTGCCGGACTTCATCCCGGGCCTGGTCGGCATCGCCCAGCGCGGGCGTTCGCTGGGCATCCACATGGTGTTGGCCACGCAGCGCCCGGCCGGGGTGATCACCGCCGATATCCGGGCCAACACCAATCTGCGGATCGCGCTGCGGGTGACCGACGCGGGCGAGAGTTCCGATGTGATCGACACGAAGGACGCGGTGGCGATCTCCTCGGCCACGCCGGGGCGCGCGTTGGCCCGGACCTCGCATCACACGGTGATCCCGTTCCAGACCGCGTACGCCGGTACCGAGCGGGTGGACACCGGGACCGGCGCCGAGCCGGTCCGGGCGCTCCCGGCCGCGTCGGCGGAGCCGGTCCGACCGCAGACCACGGTGTTGTCCTGGACCCGCCTTGGTCGGCCCCGGCCGCCCGCCGTCGAGCTCGACGTGGCGCCGCAACCGCAGCCGGGCGACGCCGAACCGACCACCGACCTCAAGGAGTTGGTCACCGCGATCGGCGCCGCGGCGGCGGCGCTCGCGGATTTCACCAAGCCGCCGAGCCCGTGGTTGGATCCGCTGCCGCATCGGGTGCTCCCCGACGAGTTGCCCGTCCCCGCGCCGGCTGCCGAGCGCCCGCCCGGCGCACTGGAACCGGTGGCGTGGGCGATGGAGGACGTACCGCATCTCCAGGCACGCAAGGCGGTGCTCCTGGATCCGAGCACGTTCGGCCACCTGTTCGTGGTCGGCGCGCCGCGCACCGGGCGCAGCCAGTTGCTCCGCACGATGGCCGCCGCGCTGGCCGGCCGGCACTCGTGCGGGGTCGTGCACATCCAGGCGATCGACGCGGGTGGCGGCGCGCTGGCCGCGCTCGCCGAACTGCCGCACTGTGGAACGGTGGTGCCGCGCAACGACCTGGCCCGGATCGACCGGCTGATCTCCCGGCTCGGCGAGGAGCTGAGTCGGCGTCAGGAGCTGTTGTCCCGGCAGGCGTGCGCGAATCTGACCGAGCTGCGGGCGAACGACGCGCACGGCTGCCCGGCGCATGTGTTCCTGCTGATCGACGGGTGGGATCCGCTGGCGCCGACGTTGTACGACTACGACGACGGCCGGGTGATGAACGAGGTGGTCCGGCTGCTGCGCGAGGGCGCGGCGGCGGGGATCCATCTGGTGATGACCTCGGAACGGGCGCTGATCAACGGGCGGTTGTCCTCGGTCAACGACGACATGGTGCTGCTGCGGCTGGCCGATCGGGCCGAGTATTCGGGCGCGGGGGTGCCGCGTACCGCGATTCCCGGTGCGATGCCGCCCGGGCGGATCCTGGTGTCCGGGTCGTGGACGGAGGCGCAGGTGTGCCTGCTCGGTCCGGGCGAGAGCGGGCGTGAGCAGGTCGAGGCGCTGCGCCGGATCGCGGCGAACGCGCGCGAGCGGGACCGGGACGTGGATCCGGCTCGGCGGCCGTTCGAACTGGCCGCGCTGCCCACCTCGATCGGCTTCGCCGAGGCCTACGAGGTGGTGCCGCCGGAGCAACGTCGCCCGCTGTGGGGCCTGTTGGGGATCGGCGGGGACGCGGTCGGCGCGGTGGGCGCGGACTTCGCGGATGCCCAGCACACCTTCGCGGTGGTCGGCCCGCCCGGCAGCGGGCGCAGCAACACGCTGGCCACGATGGCGGTTTCGCTGCTCGCGAGCGGAACCAGGGTGGTGGCGATCACGCCGCGCGACTCGCCGCTGCGGCTGCTGCGCGCGCATCCGCTGGTGACCCTGGTCGAGGGCGCGGACTCGGACGGCTCGCGCACCTCGGCGGCGGTCGAGGAGTTGGCGGGGCCGGCGGTGGTGCTGATCGACGACGCGGATCTGCTGTCCGAGATGGGGTCGATGGTCGGGTACGCGCTGCGCGAGGTGATCGGCTCCGGTCGCGATCGGGGCATCGGGCTGGCGTACGCGGCGACCGCCGAGACGTTGTTGCAGTCGCTGAGCGGTTGGCTGGGCGATGTCCGGCGCAACCGGCAGGGCATCCTGCTGTCGCCGCAACTGGGCGGCGAGGGTGATCTGATCGGCGCCCGGCTGCCCACCGAGCGGGTCCGCCGGCCGCTGCGGATCGGCCATGCCTGGATCCGGGACCAGCGGGGCTTCCTGGCGCCGGTGCTGATCCCCGAGACGCAGCTGCGCCCCGCCGCCGAATGACGGCGGGGGCGCAGTGCGAGCCCGGCGCGGTGCGGGCGGTGGAGCAGTGCGGGCGGTGGAGCGGTGCGGGCGGTGCCACGGCTCAGCGAAATCGGCTCGCCGCCCGGCGGTGCGCCGGCTCAGGAATTGTGCGGAGCCGGCGCCGGGACATCCTCGCCGTCCAGGCTTCGCAAATTGGTCACGACCACCTGGAAGGTGTCGCTGAACTGCTTGATCGAAACCATCGCCTTGTCGAGCGAGGTGGTCAGCTCGTCATAGGACTGGGTCATCTGCGGGCTGGTCTTCCGCAGATAAAGGCCACCGTCGGGGTTCAGCAATGTGGTCACGGTGGTCCGCAGGCTCTGCAATGCGGCCTGGGTGTTCGTCGCGCTGTTCACCATGTCGTCGGAGACCTGCTGGACCTCGGTGATATTGACGTCGACATCCGTGCCCGTGGGACTGGTCATGTCCATCCGTTTCGTGGTGGGGTGATATCGGGCCCGGTCAGGCCGACTTCTGCAGCGCGGCCTTCATCGATTCGTCGAGCTTCCGCGCGGCTTCGACAATCTTGTCGAATTGCTGGGAGAACGTGGTGATGTTGAGGATGGCCTTTTCCAGGTCGGTGCTCAGCGTCTTGTACTTGGTGTTGAGTTCCTCGCTGCTGAGCTTGAGCCAAAGGCCGGAGCCCGGCTTGAGCAGTGCGTCGACCTTGGTCTGGAGTCGGCGGATTTCCAGGACCGCCGCGTCGGATACCCGCTTCATCTCCAATTGGGCGGTGTGGACCTGGTCATAGGTGATCTTGAAATCGCTCGCCATGAAGGCTCCCTCGCTGGGTTCGGCGGAAATATCGGAATTGCGCGGCGGGCACTACATCTCGCTCCGCCGGCCACCACCGCCGCCGATCGGCGGACGGACCTGCGGCTCCTTGACGACCTTGACCCACTCGGCCTTCTCGTCCTTGATGTTCGTGATCGTGTAGGTGCTCGTCCCGTCCTTGTCGGTGACCGTCCTGGTACCCCGGCCCGACGCGTCCACCTGCACGTTCTCCGTGGTCACCGAGCCGTCCCGGCCGGTGGTGACGGTGTGGTAGGCACCGTTCTCGCCGTACGTGGTGTGCTCGGTGTAGGTGGTGCCGTGGTCGGTGATGGTGACCGTCTGCTCGACCACGTTGTACTTGTCGTCGACCTTGACCACAACATCGGTGGTGACGCCGTTCTTATCGGTGTTCGTGTAGTGCAGCGGCGGCTGGTCGGCGGGTTTGTCCGGCGCGGTCTCGCCTTCCTTGGGTTTTCCGTCGGGGTGGGTCTTGAGCCACTCCTCCCACGTCTTCTTCTGATCAAGCCATTTATCCAGCGGATTACGTCCCGGCACCGCGGCATATTGTGCCGCGACGCCGTCGTCCCATGCCTCCGCGCCGTCCGCGACATACCCCAGGAGCTTCGAAAGCGCCTCCAGGCCGTCGACGGCCTTGCCCATCGGGCCGGCCCAGGCGGTATAGAAGGAACCGAGCGGGGCGGCCAGGTCGCCGAGGTCCGCGGCCGGCACCGTACCGTATTGACCGGGCACTCCGGCACCGTGGGTACGAAACTTCGACGCATCGTCCCGGAAGGTATTGGCGAGCACGGTCAGCGCGCCCGCCATTTTGCGCAGCTCCGTATAATCCAGGGATATATCGGGCAAAGGGAACTCCTTTCGACGGCTCTTCGCGAGTGCTGCGGCCCGAACACTGGCGCCGCGTCTCATCATCGGCCAAGATTGCCGGAGAATAAAGAGCCGTACCGACACCGGTCGTGATATCCGCCACGCGAGCAGCGACATCCGACGCGTCCGAACCGCCGCCCGGAGGGCCCATGCCACGCAATGTCGATTCCGCGACGTTGAAAAAGCTGGGATACTCGGTCGATCAGACGCCGGGTGATCCCGCCTCGATCACCGACGCCTCGCTATATCTGGCCGCGCTGACCAAGAAAGCCGCCGACGCGTCGACGAAACTCGCCGGACTGGTCCAGGAGGGCGCCGGCGCGCCGCTGATGGGCGAGGCCGCCGGCGAGCTGCGGACGCATGTCAAGGATCAGCTCAAGCTGTTCGTGGACAAGCTGGCCCAGGCCACGCAGCTGGCGAGTGCCGCGCTGTCCACCTACTCGACGGAGTTGCTCGCGGCCCAGCAGAAGGGCCAGGAGGCGCTGGACGCGGCGGCCCCGCTGCCGGAGCTCGATCCGGGCCTCGCCGGGGCCAAGGCGACCATGGCCACCGCGCGCACCATGTATCTGGACGCGGTCGCGAAGGCGCGCAAGACACTGGGTTCGGCGACCGCGCTCAAGACCAGTCCCAAGACGGTGGCCGAGGAGTTCTGGGACTTCTTCAAGATCTTCACCATCGTGTTGACCGTGCTCGGCGTGTTGTTCGGCGGCCCGCTGGGACTGCTCGCGTTCGGCGCCAACCTGGTCGTGCTCGGCAAGACGATCGCCGACTTCGTGCACGGCAAGGCCACCGGCCTGGAGTTGTTCCTGAACATCCTGGGCGTCCTGTTCCCCTCCACCAAGGCGCTGCTCCCCGCGCTGCTCAGCGGCCTGAAGAGCCTGCTGGTGGGCCTCGGCAAGGGTGTGGTCAACCTGTTCCGGGGGGCCGGCGACCTGCTGTCGTTGCTGGGCACCGGGCTGCGCGCGTTCAACCTGGCCGGCTGGAAGTTCGCACTCGCCTACGCGGCCATCCTCACCGGCGGGCTGATCTTCAAGGGCGGCGCACTGGTCGGAAAGCTGCTCACGCTCCCCTTCAAGGCGATCGTCTGGTTCGGCAAGACCGGGTGGCAGGTGGGCAAGCAGGGTTTCGCCGAACTCAAGGGCTGGGGCTCGCTGGGCATCGTGCTGCCGGTGGCCGGGAACGAGATCGCCGCCCTCGGTCTGTCCCGGGCGCTGAAGATCGGCTTCTGGGAGCGCGGAGTCCTGGGCAGCCAGAAGGACTTCGTCCGGGCCGCGCTGAGCGTGCCGCCGGCCGCGGCGGGCGGCGCGGGCAAGTTCGGCGGCCGGCTGCTCGACAAGTCGCCGCTGCCCACCGGCCTCGCGGGCAAGGACCTGCCCCCGTTCGGCGGCGGCCCGTCCCTGGGTATCGGCCACCTGGGCCTGAACGACATGCCCCGACTGGGCAGTTCGTTCGACACGGCGGTCTTCGTCCCGGCCGCGAGCGGGCTGTACACCGCGCACGGCGGGCTCGGCGTATACAGCTTCGGCAACACGTTGCTCGGGCACGAGGGCCTGCAGGCGATCGGCGGCACGATCGGCCACGGCGTCGCCCCGCAGTTGCACTGGAACTCGCTGCACGACGTGCTGAATCAGGCCACGGGTGGGGTGTCCGCGCTGCACGGTCTCAATGCCGGCGCGCTGTCCCCGCACACGATCGGCGGCGCGGTGGACAGCACCCAGTCGTTCGCCAAGAGCGCGATCGGGCTGGGCGACGACGTGCGGATGACACCACTCCCGGAGATCCGCCGACTGACCCACGGCGACACCACGTTGACCAGCCACGGCACGGATCGTTTCGTGAGCACGGTGACCGACCCGCTGACGAACCGGGTCACCGTGCCGAACTCGGTGCACGCGCCGAACGCGCCGACGCAGACCGTGGACACGGTGACCACGCGCCCACTGGACAGCCGACCCGCGCCCACCACGTCGCTCTCCCCCGCGCCGGTAGGCGCCGGTACGCCCAAGGTGGACGTGTTCGACCTGCTCGCGCCCGCCCCCGGCAAGGCCGTACCGCCCACCCCACCCGTACCACCCACCGGTCCGCACGGTCCGGGGGTGTCCGCGCTGCATCAGGACAACGCGCTGGGCCTGCTGGCCAACGGATCCCGGACCGGGGACCAACTCCCGGCGGTGTCCGCCCGGTTCACCCCGGTCGACCTGGCCGGCGGGAACAGCGCCGGTGGCCTGCGCCCCGACCTGGCCGGCGGGCAGAAGGTGGTGGACACGGTGTCCGCCCTGGTCGGCGAGAAGATCCCGCTGCGCCTGGACCCACCGCCGCACCCGCCCACCTCGCCGGTCCCCACCGCGCTCGGCCGCGAGCCGCTGCCGCCGAACGCGCTGGCCCACTTCGGCGCCGGGCAACGCGACCTCGTCGGCCGGGTCCTCGACGACCTGGCCACCGGCCCCGGCCCGGGCGGCAAGTCCGCGGCGCAGTTGCCCGGTTCGCGGCTTGAGGCGTGGTACGACTACGCGCAGGCCAAGGTCGCCTTCGACCGGGCCGGGGCGAGCGAGCACACCCTCAAGACCCGGCTGCTGACCGGCGACACCAGCACCGGCGTGGTGCGCGCCGAACTGATGGTCGCCACCGCCGCCCGGGCCAACGCCGGGCTGGCCCTGGCCGATGCCACCGCCGCGCTGAAGGCATGGGGCGTGGACCCCGCGCTCGCCGCCCCGGCGATCGCCGACGCGCTGGCCGAACTGCCGGGCCTGCGTGGCGGCATGCGACCCGGGGGCGACGCCGTCGACATACGTCCCCGGACCTCCCGCCCGTACGGCGAGACCGGCGGTCGGACCATCGTGGAGATCCACGAACCGGGCAGCCCGCTGGTGGACCGCTTCGAGATCCACGGTCCGATCGGCAAAAACGGCAGGAGTCCGCTCCTGCACGACGGCTATCGGCTTCCCGACGGCACCTACCAGGTCTTCGACGGACCACGCGGCACCGACCGGGACTTCCGGATCTGGGCCGGCACCGACGGCGAGGTGCTCAAGACCGGCGTCCGGCAACCGGGCGGCGACTTCAAGGTCATCGACGTCGCGAACGGGCACTTCCAGATCTGGGGACCACGCGGCGCCGACGACATCCATCCCGTGCTCGCCGACGCGCGGCTCCTGGACAACGGGGACTTCAAGGTCTTCGAGGGCCCGATGAGTCCCACCGGCGACTTCCAGATCTGGACGCACCGGCCCGGATCCACGGACTTCGTCGCCGACCACGTCGTGCTCGAACACTGGCGCGCGCTCGACGACGGCACCTTCCGGGTCTTCGACGGGCCGATGGGCGACTCGACCCACTTCCAGGTCCGCGGACCGCTGGACGCCCACGGCACCCGCCCGGTGCTCGAGGACGCCTACCGACTCCCCGACGGCACCTACCGGGTCTTCGACGGCCCCCGGAGCGCCGGCCGGGGCTTCGAGATCCGCAGCGACGCCAACGGTGGCGTCCTGAAGACCGCCTACCCCGGCCCGGACGGCACCTTCCACGTCCACGACGGCCCGCCCGGCAGCAGCGACGACTTCCGGATCTGGGGACCGCGCGACCCGAACGGCAACCATCCGGTGCTCGGCGAGGCCCGACGCCTCCCCGACGGCACGTGGCAGGTCCGGGACGTCCCGGCGAGTGCCACGGACGACTTCCGGATCTGGGGGCCGCGCGACGAGAACGGCGCCCACTCGGTGCTGGGCCACGGCCGATTCCGGCCCACGACCCAGGACTTCGTGGTCACCCGGGTCGGGGACCCGAACTTCCGGGTCTGGGGAGTAGCGGACGCCGACGGCATCCACCCGGTGCTCAAGGACGCCTACGCGCACGGCGACACCTTCCACGTCTACGACGGACCCCGGGAAGGCCCGCGGCAGAGCTTCGAGATCTGGGGCGACACTCAGGGCACGCTGCTCGGGAACGCCCGATTCCGGCCCCGCACGGACGACTTCCTGGTCACCAACGTCGGCGATCGCGACTTCCGGATCTGGGGCGACGCCCAGGGCACGGTGCTCCGGAACGGCACCTTCCGCTACGGCAGTTCCGACTTCATGGTGACCAACGTCGGTGACCGGAACTTCCAGATCTGGGGACCGCGCGATGCCGAGAGCGGGCATGCGGTACTGAAGGACGCCTACGCCATCGAGGGTGGGCGGTATCAGGTCTTCGACGGCCCCCGGGGCGGCACCGAGAACTTCCAGGTCTGGGGGCCGCGCGGCGCCGACGGCCGATACCCGGTGCTGCACGACGCGTACGCCCTCGGGGACGGCACCCATCAGGTCTACACCGGGCCACGCAACGGCACCCGGCAGGACTTCCAGGTCTGGGCGGCCGACCGCGCCCCGATCAAGGTCGGCACCCACCAGCCCGGCACGAACCGGTTCAAGGTGGTCGGCGTGGACCGGGAAATCCGCGACTTCGAGATCTGGGGGCCGCGCACCGGCGACCAGGCCCCGCCGGTGTTCAAGGACGCCCATGCCCTGCCCGACGGGCGCTACCAGGTCTTCGACGGGCCGCCCACCGCCGGCAACCGCAACTTCGAGGTGTGGGCCGACGACGCCTTCCGGATCGATGCCGACGGCGGCATCCGGGGCCGCAAGGTCACCCAGGTCGGCGAACACCTGCCCGGCACCACCGAGTTCCGGGTCACCGACCGGCTGCGCGGCACGTGGGAGAAGTGGGACGGCGCCGATCTCGTGAACCACAGATTGGTCGAGTATCCGCTGGACGGCCCGTTCGCCGGCGCGGTCCGCCGGATCGACCACACGACCGACGAATGGCACGACATCCGTCCGACCGGCGACGGCGGCCCCGGGCACGGTGTCGCCTGGGCGAACCTGCCGTTTCGCAACGGCACCGTCGAGCACTGGCCGGCCGGGCCGGGCGGCGAGTACCGGGGCATTCGTTCGCTCGTCGACGGCAACGGCTCACCGGTCTTCGCCCGCGATCCGGCGGGCACCGAGGGTCACTGGATCGAGGCCGGCCGAAATCACGCGGGCAAGTGGAAGTGGGTCGAGAAGACCGAACACGGCCGACCGGTGGCGAGCGGCAACCGATATGTGCGCTGGGACCGGACCTCGTACGACGTGGTGAACGGCGCCTTCGACCTCAACGCCCGGCACCTGTTCGGCGGCAAGGTTCGAGACCTCTTCCCGCAGCTCGACGGCGGCACACTGATCGCCGAGAAATCCGGTATGCGGGAGTGGAGTTGGCAGAAGTGGGATCGAACCGGGCTGCTCCAGGCCCGTGGCCGGCTGGACTTCCGGGCCGGCCCGAACCACGGCTTCCAGGCCCGGGTCACCCATGTCCGGGTCGGCGACACCGCTGCGCTCCAGGCCGTCGGCGACGCCCGGCTGGTCGCCTTCGAACGATTCGCGTCGATCCGCGGCGGCCTGGGCAAGAAGTTCTTCTCCGCTCCGGACAAGGCCCGCGGCACCCGGCAGTACACGTTCGAGCCGAACGCGCGGTCCGCGGACCAGTTCAAGTACTACGCCGAGCGCAACTACGTCAACGAAGAGGTGGCAACCTTTTCGAAGTTCGGTGAGGCCGAACTCAAGGCCCGCCGGATCTGGCAACAGCGGTTCGATCCGGCGTTCTTCCCCGGCAGAGCGGACTTCCCCGGGTCCGCCCTGTTCGGCGACGATCGGCTCTTCCGGTACTGGACGGTCTCCGAGAAGGGCGGCGCGAACGGGACGCAGACCATCGAGCGCTCGATCCGCGTCCAGCGCATGGACGGCACGTGGCAGGACTTCAACGCCAACGGCGAGTTGTTGCGCGAGAGTCGGGTCCTGGCCGACGGTCGCAAAATCGAGTTCACCGCCGACCTCCCCGGGCGCGGCGGGACCTGGCGGGAGGTGGGCGGGACGGCCACGGGTCCGCGGGTGTTCGACGACGCGCGCGGCTGGATCGACTACCTGGACTCGGCGCGCACGATCGAGGTCCGCAAGACCGTCGACGCGCACGGCACGGTCCGCGAGTTCCCGGGCGACCGGGGCGCGACCGGGCCCTGGATCGATCGCAACCGGTTCGGCCAAGTGGTGGCCCGCCGCGACGAGTTGGGCACCGGATTCGTACACGGCACGATGCGGAACAAGCCGGACGGGCGGTTCACCTGGCAGCGGCTCGATCACGCGGGCAATCCGCTGCCCGGCGCGGAGAACTCCGGGGTGCGTACCACCAATCGGGCCGGCGCGCAGATGTGGGGCGAGGGATTCGACGACGGCTTCAAGGATTTCGGCCGGATCGACGGCCGGGATGTGCTGGTCCACGAGCGCAAGCTGCTCGGCGACGGTCGGGTCTCGGTGATCGAGCGGCAACCGGACGGCAGTTACCAAACCACCGTCAAGACCCGTGACGGGCTGGTCGATCCGGCCGTCGGCGGGCAGGCCACTCATGTGAACCCGGGCGCGAAGACCTGGCAGGATCACATCACCATCGGCACCGAGACGCACACCGTCCGCGAGGGTCGCGGAGACGCGATCCGCGAGTATCACGTCACGAACGGCGTGCCGGATCCCCGGCATTGGGACGACTTCCGCAACGGAGCCAGGATCCGCTCCTTCGAGCCGATCAGCCACAATGGCACGGTGGTCGGCTACCTGGAGAAGGATCTCGCCTACCTCCAACAGCGGATCTACGACGCCGACGGGCACCTCGTGGTGCACCAGGGCTTCTCCACCAGGATCTTCGAGAAGGCGCCCGCCGCCGACCCGAACCTGTTCAACAAGCTCGGCTCGAAGCTCCACCCGGACAAGCTCGGTGCCAAGGGCGTCGACTCGCGGTTCAAGCTGGTCGGACGCGGCGAACCCGACCTCGGCGCGCTCAACGAGTTCCGCGGCTACAACCGCGGCCTGGCGGACACCAACCGGCGGCACTGGGGAGCGGCCGACGCGGTCAACGGCTCGAAGGAGTGGACGTTCGAGCAGAAGGTGTGGACCAAGGTCGGCATGGAGTTCATGCAGGACTTCGGCCTCTCGGTGCTGGCCGGGATGATCACCGAGTGGATCAACGACGGCAACATCTCCGGCTCCGACTGGGAGAAGATCTTCCTCAACTCGGCGGTGTCCGCGTCCTTCGCGGGGCTGATGGCGCGCTTCCACGAACTCAAGTTCAAGCCCGGCTCGTTCTCGCCGAAGCAGTTCAAGGACGGGCTCACCGCGAACGACTTCGGCAAGCCGTTCAACACCAACCCCTACTTCGGCGACAACTGGAAGACCGACTGGTCCAACTTCGACACCGCGCTGCGCTGGCGCTCGGGGATGTACAAGTTCGGCCTGGGACTCGCGGTCAACCCGTTCGTCGCGTTCGTCAACGGGTCGATCAACGCGGCAGTCTTCGGTGACAAGAACGGTGTCAAGCACTACGGCCTGGACGCGCTGAAGTTCGGCGGGGTGGCGGCGCTCGGCTCGTTGGCCACCGGCGCGTTCGGCCCCGGGGCGTTCAAGTTCGCCTACGACGCCTACGGCGCGGGCCGGTTCTGGCGCAAGGCCGGGCTCCTGGACATCACCATCAAGCTCGGCGAGAAGCTGATCGACGCCCAACTCAACAAGCTCTTCCAGAACCTGTTGGCGCTGAACAACAAGTACCTCTACCACCCCAAGCCGGAGAACGGACGACAGCCGTGAGCGTGTTCGGCAACCGCGGCCACCGCAGCGGCAAGGGCGCCGGCGCGCGCCGATCGATCGCCGACCTGGTCCGGGCCGCGCCGGACGGCGGACGTGTCCTGCTCGCCCCGGGCGAGTATCGCGAACATGTGGTCCTGGACCGCGCCGTCGTCCTGGTCGCCGAACAGGGCCCCGGCAGCGTGCGGTTGACGGGTGCTCAGGACGCCGCGCTGACCGTGTCGGCGGGCGCCGGGATCGGCGTCGAGGGGGTGGTCCTGATCGCCGCCGACGCCGACGGGCCGGCCGTACGGATCACCGGCGACGCCGAGGTGGCCTTCGAGGACTGCCGGATCCTCGGTGGCCGGCTGGAGATCGTCGACGCCGCCCGGGTACGGCTGACCGACTGCCGAATATCCGGCGCCCGGGTCGCCGGCGTGTCGGTCTCCGGCGCGGCGCGCCTGTCGATGACCGGCTGCCGAGTGCTCGCGGTCGACGGCGCCGGCGTACTCCTGGCCGGCTCGACCACGGTGACCGTGGCGGACACCCTGATCACCGAGGCCGCGGTGGGGCTGTGCGCGCGCGACACCGCGACCGTGCAGGTGCGCGGGTGTTCGTTCGTACGCTGCACACAGAACGCGGTGCTGGCCGAGAACGAGTCGGTGGTCGGCCTGGACGCGTGCCGGTGCACCGACAGCGGCGAGGACGGCGTACTGGTGCGCTGTGTGGCCAAGCTGAGCATCCGCGGCAGTGCGATCGAGCGCGCGGGCGCCTCCGGGCTTGCGGTGATCAGCGCGGCCGGCGCGAGCGTCCTGGACTGCCAGATCGTCGCGGCCACGCTCAGCGGCGCGGTCGCCGACGAGGACTCGCGACTGGACGTGGTCGGCGGGCTGATCCGCTCCACCGGTGCCAACGGCGTCTTCGCGCGCGGCTCCGCCCGGGTCGCCCTGGACGGGGTCGCCATCGCGAACACCACGTTCACCGCGGTACATCTGGACGAGCACGCGCAGGCCGAACTGACCGCCGTGGTGCTCGGCCCCACCCCCGAACACGGGCTGTGTGTCGCGGGCGCGGCCCAGGTCACCGGCAGCGGCCTGCTGGTGCGGTCGGCCGAGATGACCGGCGTCCAACTCGGCGGCACCGGCACCGTCCGGCTCGGCGGATCCGCCGCGCACCGCTGCGGCATCGGGCTGCGCGTGGACGACGGCGTCGACGCCGAGGTGAGCGACTGTACGTTCGCGGCCACCGAGCGGGCCGGCATCGAGATCGGTCCGGGAGCGCGGCCGACGCTGCGCCGGGTCCGGGTCGCCCACGCGGGCACCGCCGGAGTGGTCGTCCACGAGGGCGCGGCGCCCACGTTCGAGGACTGCGCCGTGACCGACAGCACCGGCTCGGCCATGGTGGTGTGGACCGACGCGGCGCCGGTGGTGCGGGCCGGCACGCTCACCGGCGCGGGCAAGAACGGGATCTACCTCAAGGGCGGCGCCGGGGGCGAGTTCACCGACTGTGTGCTGGGCGGCTCGACCTATCCGGCGGTCTACGTATCGGCCGACGCGGCCCCCGTGCTGCGTGAGTGTACGTTTCGGGACTGCCCGAGCGACGCGACCATCGAGGATCCCGCCGACACCTCGGCGGTGTTCACGAACTGTGTCGCGCGCGGGGTGGCGGACGTCGTGGTCTCGGGGGCGACCCGGCCCGGCTCGGCCGGGGCGACGGGCGGCCCGGGCGCGACCGCGGCCCAGGGTCCGGGATCGGGGCCGGACTCGGCCTCGGGTCCGGGCTCGGCCTCGGCCTCGGGCGAACCGACCGAGCCGGTCGCCGACTTGGCGACCCTGCTCGCCGAACTGGACGAACTGGTCGGGCTGGCCCGGGTCAAGCACGACGTGGCCACCCTGGTCCAGCTGATGCAGCTGGTGCGCCGCCGCGAGGAGGCCGGGTTGACCCCGCCACCACTGAGCCGGCACCTGGTGTTCGCGGGCAACCCGGGCACCGGGAAGACCACGGTGGCCCGGCTGTACGGCCGCATCCTGGCCGCGCTCGGGATGCTGACGCGCGGTCACCTGGTGGAGGCCGATCGTGGCGCGCTGGTCGGCGAGTACGTCGGGCACACCGCGCCGCGCACCACCGCGGTCTTCCGCAAGGCGCTCGGCGGCGTGTTGTTCATCGACGAGGCGTATTCGCTGACCTCGGCGGGCGGCGGCGACTTCGGGCAGGAGGCGATCGCCACGCTGGTCAAGCTGATGGAGGACCACCGCGACGACATCGTGGTGATCGTCGCCGGCTACCCGGACGAGATGCACCGCTTCATCGACTCCAACCCCGGCCTGGACTCGCGCTTCAACCGCACGGTGGTGTTCGAGGACTACGCGTCGGCGGACCTGGTCCGAATCGTCGAACACCAGGCGGCGGCCTACGAGTACACGCTCGACGAGCCGGCGCGCGCGGGCCTGCTGGCCTACTTCGAGTCGGTCCCGCGCGATCGGCGGTTCGGCAACGGTCGTTCCGCGCGGCAGGCCTTCCAGGAGATGACCGAGCGGCACGCCCGACGGATCTCCGCGGTCGCCGAGGTGACCCCGGCGGACCTGGTGTCGCTGCGCGCGCCCGACCTCCCCGATCTTGTTCCGGCCACTCCCGATCAGGCGTGAGCGGCGGACTCGACCCGAAAGGCACGACATGGCCGAACCCCCGCACCAGGAACCCGACTTCGGGCAGGCGTTCGCACGTTCGGTACGCACTCCCCGACGGCCGCTGCGACCCGGCCGCCGGGTGTGGACGGTGGGCCTGGGGATGCCCGCGCTCGCCGCGGCCGGACTCGCCGCGGTGACCATCGCCTCGGCGATCGAGTTCGGCGGCGACGACGGCGGGCACCGCAAGCCGGTCGCGCAGGCCGCGCCCATGCAGGACAAGCCGGTGCAGGTGCCGCCGTCCGGGTCCACCGCGACGCCCCGCACCGGTCCGACCGGCGAGGGCGGCACCGGCGATCCGGCCGGCGACCCGGGTCCGGGCACCGGCACCGGCACGCCGGGTGGCGGATCGGCCTACCCGCCCGACTACCCGTCCGGCAACGCCGGTTCGTCGGGCGGTGGTTCGTCGAGCGGCGGCGCGGCCGGTGGCGGCTCCGCCGGCACGTTCGGCGGCGGCGGCTCGACCGGCGGGGCGCAGAATCAGGGGACCGGATCAGCCGGCGGCGGCACCGCCTCGACATCGGGCGGCACGACCGGCGGTACGGCGGGCGGCGGCACCGGTACCAAGCCCCCGGCGCCACCGCCCGTGCGGCCCGACTCGCTCGCGCCCAAGCAGACGTTCACCGGCACCTCGGGCTACGGCTGTGCGAACAGCGGCGCGAGCGGCTTCGCCGAGATCGGCCGCTACGGCGACGGGTCGAAGGGCTGGTACCCGGTGGGCAGCGGCGGCTGGAACCGGGACGGCTGCAACGGCCGGTTCGACGCGGTGCCGATGTCCGGCGACAAGAACAAGGACGACGCCAGCGCGCGGGTGTTGTGGTGGTTCGACGTCGGCTCGGCTTCCAAGCGCTGCCAACTCAGCGTGTACGTGCCGGCCGGGAACGGGCGCGACGTGGGCGGGAATCCGGCGCAGTACTACGTGTTGCGGACCAGGGAGGACGACCGGACCGGCGCCTGGTACGAGCAGTTCACCATCAACCAGACGGCGAACAAGGGCCGTTGGGTCAGTGCCGGCACCTTCTCGGTGATCAACGGCAAGATCGCGGTCAAACTGGTCACGCGCGGCGTGGACTGGGGCGGCACCGCGGGGGCGCATCTGGCGGCCGGTCAGGTGCAGGCGAACTGCACGGGCTGACGATCGCTCACGCGGGGTCCCGAATGTGCGATGTCCGTGCTCGATCCCCACGATCGGGCACGGACATCCGCGCGTCGCGCGCCGGTCGGCGCCGGGTCGGGTTCAGGACGCTTCTTCGGCCATCTTGTCGCCCGCAGGCCGTTGCGGGGGCAACAACCGGGTCGGATCGACCGGCGAGTGGGTGATCGGCGCGGTCCACACGATCGGTCTGGGCAGCGGGAACGACTCGCCCCGCGCCGGTCGAGTGCTCCCGGGACGCGCCGGAGTTCGACCCGCCTCCTCCGCCGCCTGGACGCCGGCGGGCACCGGGAAGCCCGGATTGACCCCGCCGGCGGCGGTGATCCCGGTCGGGCGCAGCAGTACGCCGATGGTGCGCCACAGGATGATCAGGTCCACCCGGGCCCGGCGATTGCGCACGTACCAGAGGTCGTATTCGATCCGCACCGGCCAGCTGAGCGCGTTGCGCCCCTGTACCTGCGCCCACCCGGTGAGTCCGGGTCGCACGGCCAACCGGCCGCGCTGGCGCGGCGTGTAGTGCACGACCTGACTCGGCAGCGTCGGTCGGGGGCCGATGATCGCCATGTCGCCGCGCAACACGTTGACCAGTTGCGGGAGTTCATCGAGGCTGGTGGTGCGCAGGAGTTGGCCGGCCCGGGTGATCCGGGTCGCGTCGGGTTCGTCCGGAAAACGCGGGTCGAGCATGGTGCGAAACTTGAGGATCTCGAAGTCGCGGCCGTGCAGGCCGCTGCGTGTCTGACGGAACAGTACGGGTCCACCCATGGTCGCGCGGATCATCACGTAGATCGCGAGCAGTACCGGTCCCATGAGGACCAGCGCCACCACGGCCACGGTGATGTCGAACAGTCGTCGCATGCCATGCCCCTCCCCTGGTGTGGCGTTCGATGTGGCGTGGTTCGGTCGACGGCGGTGTCTCCCTCACCGGCCGTCGCCGGCTGCGTGCGTCGGGTCGTCAGGTCGTCACGTGGTGAATCCGTCGTGTGTGCACGTCTTCACGTCGTCACGTCCAGCCCAGGCCGCGGCGCGCGGCCACGGCCCGGTAGGTGTCGATCGAGACGCCGGCCACCCGGCGCTGGTCGAACTCGGCCAGCGCCCGCCGCCGGGCCGCGGCGCCGAGTGCGGCGCGCAGGTCCGGATCGGTGATCAGGCGGTCCAGCGCGGCGGCCAGCGACCGGGGGTCGGCGGCCGGCGCGAGCAGCAGGTGTTCGCCGTGGGTGCCGATCTCCCGACAACCCCGGATGTCGCTGAGCACCATGGGCAGCGCGCAGGACGCGGCCTCCATGGCGGATCGTGAGAAGCCTTCGCGGTGCGAGGGCAACACGAAGACGTCGAGTGCGTTGTAGACGGCGGGCATGTCGGCGCGCGCGCCCACGAATTCGACCTGCGCGCTGCGCGCGGCCCGGGAGACCGCGTCGGCCTTGTCCGGGTCCTCCGGGCCGATCCAGACGAATCGGGCCTTGCCCGCGAGCAGTTCGGCTGCTTCCACGTACTCGAGGATGCCCTTTTCGGCGACCTGCCGCCCGACTCCGCCGACGAGCAGTTCGTCTTCGGCCACGCCCAGTTCGCGGCGAATCGCGGTACGGGCGGCGGGATCGGGCCGAAAGCGGGTCAGGTCGGTACCGTTGCCGACCACGCGCGATCGCCAACCCGGTACCGCCCGGCGCAGCGTGGCCCGGTCGGTGGCGTTCTGGTACAGCTCCGCGTGCGAGGCGCGCGCGGCCAGGCTCTCCGTGCCGAGCACGAACGCGCGGCGGACGAACGGGTCGCCGGGGCGGATCCACAGGCCGTGGCACGTGTTGACCACGACCGGCACGCCGGTGGCCCGGCCCAGGATCCGGCCGAGCACGCCGGTCTTGGGGTTGTGCGTGTGCAGCACGTCGAGCCGCAACCGGCCCAGGGTGCGCACCAGTTCGGCGGCAGCGGCGGCGTCGGCGCGCGGACTCCAGGCGCGGGTCAGCGAGTTCAGCGGCACGTGTCGCACCCCGAGCGCCTCGATCTCGGCGACGTAGGGGCCGGCCGCGCTGATCCCGTAGGTCTCGAAGCCGGCCGCGACGTCCTCCTCCAGTTCGGTGCGCAGGAGCAGGGCCAGGCTCATGTCGATCGTGGTCAGGTGGGCGATCCGCAGCGGTCGGCCGCCCGGCCCGCGTGGCTCACGCATGCGCACCGGCCCTCTTGCCCAGGTTGACCACGGCCGCGTAGGCACGTTCCTGGGCCAGTCCGCCGCCGAGTTTGGCCCGGAAGAAGGCGGGTGGGTCGGTGCGGCGGACCGGCACGCGGCGTAGCCGGATCGGGTCGCAGCCGGGCAGGTTGCGGCCGAGTACGCCGGTGGCGGCGCTGCGGAAGCGGCAGCGCAGGGCGTGTTCCATGTCCGGCACGGCGATGCCCCACGGGTAGGCGAAGTGTGCCGGGCGCAGCCCGAGTCGGCGTTCCACGTCGTCCGAGGCCTCGTCGAGCTCGGTGGCGGTGAGCGCTTCCGGGCGGGCGTGGCTGCGGGTGTGGTTGCCGATGGTGGCCAGTCCCGACTCGGCGAGTTCGGCGACCTGGTCCCAGGTCAGCGCGGCGGATCCGCCACTGGTGCCGGTCGAGCCCTCCCAGCGCATCTGTTCGCCGATGCAGCCGGTGGCCAGGTAGAGGGTGAACGGCAGGGCGCGGGACCGCAGTTCGGGCCAGGCGTTGGCGTACACGTCGGCGAAGCCGTCGTCGAAGGTGAGCACGATCGAGGGCGTCGGGTCGCCGGCCGTGAGGCGGTCCACGGCAGTGTCGAGGGAGACCACGTGCGCGCGCGGGAGCAGGTCGAGCTGGGTGCGGAACGCGTCTGCGGGCAGGTCGAGTTCGTCGCGTGTCGCGCCGCCGACCCGGTGGTAGATGAGCAGGGTCGCGCCGGGTGCGGGGTCGCGGGCGAGGGCGGTGGCGGCCAGGCCGCGTTTGAGCGTGGCGCGCACGCGGTCGCCGCTGATGGCGGTCATCGGGTGGTGCCCTTCGAGGTGAGACGGGTCGGAGCGGTACGGATGGCCGGCCACGGGACCGGTTCGGATTCCTGCCGGAGGGGGGTGCCGGGGGTGCCGGCCGGGTCGGGCGAGAACAACCGCAACGTCTCGCCGAGCGCGGTGGCCACACTGCGTGCGGCGTCGCGGGCGGGGCGGGTGCGCGGCCCGGTGCGGTCGGTACCCAGCGCGGCGATGGTCTGCACGGTGCGGTCCGCGCCGAGGTGGACCAGGGTGTGCGGCTGCTCGCCGACCAGCCACCAGGTCTCGCCCCGGGCCCGACCGGCGTCCACCACGTCGGTGCCGCGGTAGCCGCAGGCCAGCGCGATCGGGCGGTTGTCGGCGGCGCCGGCCTCGTGTACGGGGTCGAGCTTGTGGCCGCTTTCGCCGAGCGGGTTGATCGCGGGCGGGATTGTCGTCTCGGCGACCAGGGGCACCTCGGCGGGGGCGGTCTTGGTGCGGCGTACCCGCAGGTGTTGCTCGACCGACATCCGGGTGGCGCGCAGGAAGCCGCGCGCGGGCAGGGTGCGGGCGAACACGCGGCGTTCGCGGACCGCCTCGATGTCCCACAGGGCGGGGCGTTCGGGGGCCAGGCGCAACTTCTGCGGGGTGCGGGTGGGCATCAGGTCGACCAGTCGCGGTGTGCTGCCGGCCGGCCAGGGTTCGGCCAACACCCGTTCCTGGGCCTGCCATTGCACCACGGTGCCGATGCCCAGGGCGGCGAATCGTTCGTCGTAGGCGGTGGAGTGCCAGGTGGCCACGTCGCCGAGGCGGAACCACAGGTGCATCGCGGCGGGGACGCCGTCCACGCGCAGGATGTACAACCGGGCCCAGTCGTGCCGGGCGGCGCGGGCGATCAGGTCGCGGCGGGCGTCGGCGGCGGCGGATTGCAGCGGGCCCTTCCAACTGCGCGCGAAGAGGTCGGTGTAGATCGCGAAGCCGGCCTCGAAGTCGAGCTCGGGCGCGGCGCGGGGGCCGGGGCCGGACGCGGTGTCGGGTCCGGCCCCGCCTATCTGATCGATGGTCAGGTCCCAGTGCGCGCGCACCCGGCCGGCGAAGCGCTGCGCGTAGCGGTCGAAGCTGCGGAAGCGGGCCTTGTGGCCGGCCCAGCCGCCCTCCACCCCGGCCAGCATGTCGCAGGCCTTCTCCCGGGCGACGACGGTGTAGCCGCACGCGCGCAGCCCGGCGATCAGGCGGTGTGTCTCGGGGTCTCGGCTGGGCATCCGGTGCAGGCGCAGTTCCCGGATGCCGGTGCGGGCGAGCGCGTCGGCGATCGAGTCGGCGCCGTGCGGCTCGTCGGGGTGGACCACCACGTGGCTGCGGGGCCTGCGGTGCGCGGAGAAGATGCCCCAGCGGTCGGCGCCGATCCGCTCCAGCGGGAGCAGCGCGCGGGGTTGGTCGGCGTCGTCGAGGACGGACACCACCCGGATGTCGTCCAGCGGGTCGTGGTGGCCGTGCAGGGTGGAGGCGAACCACGCGTGCGTGTCGAACGGGTCGGCGTGCAGGCCGCGGGCGGCCACGAGTCGGTCCCAGGACGCGGCGAAGGTGGTGTCGATCTCCAGCGGGTGCATCGGCCGGGCCCGCATCAGATCCCCTCGGCGGGGCCGAGCGCGCCGGCGGGGGCGGGTACGGAAGCCCGGTCGGGCCCGCCCCACGCGCGCGGCCAGCGCAGGCGCGGGTCGCGCACGGGCACCTCGTCCAGGTAGCGCACGGGCGACGCGAGCAGGTCGGCCAGCATCAGCGCGATCGCCTCCAGGGTGTATGCCGGGTCGTAGCGGACGACCTCGCGCAGGGTGGGTACGGGTGCGCCGGTGTCGACCCGGGCCAGAGCCGACGGGCCGGCGCCGATCCGGTACCAGCGGTCGTCCGGCCCCCAGTCGGCGCGCATCTCCCGGGGGCCCTTGCGCCCGCAGGCCACGGTGAGCAGGCGCAGGGTGGGCTGATCGAGGGTCAGTTCGGGGCCGGGCACGGTCGGTACGCGGCCGGCCGGGTGGGCTTCGAGTCGGCGGGCCGGTCCGGCGGCGCCGGCCGGGGCCTCGACTCCCTTGCGCAGTCGGGCGATTCGCGCCCGGGTGGCGATCGGGACGGCGCGCTGCACCTGGCGGGCGCCGCGCAGCAGTGGCAACATCCGGCGCGGCACCCGGGCCGCGCACACGTCGAGCAGCGCGGGTCGTTCGCTGCTGATCCGGTCCTTGAGCGGGCTGGCCCCGGGGAGCAGATCGATCAGCGCCAACCCGCCTTCGGCGAAGGCGAGTTCCTGGGCGCGCCAGTGCACCACGTTGCCCGGCGACAACAACGCGGCGGCCGGGTCGTAGGCGATCGTGTGCCAGTGCATGACCGGGCCGATCCGGAAGCCGAGACACGAGCCGATCGCCCGGTCCTCGGCGTAGAGCACATACAACCGGGCCTGGCCGCGTGCGTCGAGTGCGCGGGCGAGCAGCCGGCGGCGCTCGGGCGAGGCACCGAGTCGGCCCTTCCAGCTCAGCTCGAACAGTTCCTCGTGGTCGGCCAGGCCGGCGGCGAGCGGCCGGGCACCCGGGGCGCCGAAGGCGGCGATCCGAAGCTTCCACAACTGCCCGGTACGCCGCGTGGTCCGGGCGATCGCGGTGTCGAATCCCCGGTGCCGGGACCGGTATCCGGACCAGCCGTCGGGGGTGGACTCGATCATGTCGGTCATCCGCTCGCGCACGTCCACCGCGTAGCCCGCCTCGCGCAGCGCGGTGAGCAGCGTGTGGGTGGCGGGGTCGCGGCTGGGCATCCGCTGCAGCGTCAACTCCCGGATGCCCAACCGGCGCAACTCCGCGGCCAGGGCGCGCAGTACGGCGGGTCGGGGTTCGGGGGTGCCGATCACGACCCGGGTGCGCTCGCGTTGGCCGCGGCCGAGTTCGTGCGCGCGGCCGGTCGAGTCGAGTTCGAGGGGCAGCAGGGCCAGTGGCCGATCGCCGGCAAACACACCCGGTACGCGCACGTGTTCGGCCCGCTGGGGGCGGGTGGCCAACCAGGTGGACGCCCACGCGTGGGTGTCGAAGACGTCTGCCTGGACGCCCCGTCCCACCACCAAGTCCTCCCACGCACGGGCGAGATCGTCGTCGATCTCCTCGGCGCGCAGGGTCGATGCACGATTGACCATCGCCCGGCCCCCACCTCGCGGATCCGATGTGAGCAGCATCGGAACGTTTGTGCCCGACCGGCGTCCCCCGCCCCCACACGGCCGGGACACGAGTCGCCCGCCGACCAGATTAGGCCGGATGGGTAACGCGTGAAGGGTGTTTCGCAATCCGTCCACGAGTAGTGCGTGATGTGCCCGGATATCCGAGGTCCACGCCCTTGCCACGATGTGGCCGGTACGACACGGCCGGGCGAACGCGGGGTGGGCCGCCGGCTTCCACGGTTGTGCTTGGCCGGGTGTGTGGCGGTCGGCCCGGGTCGGCGGGACCGGCCTGCGGCCCGCTTGGCCTCAAGCGCCGGCCGGGCTGGAGGTGTGGCTCGGCAGGACGCTCAGGGTCGCATCCGCTCTCCGTCTGCTCGGCTCCGCAGCGCCAAACGCCGACCGGGCACACATCCAGCCCGGCCGGCGGTTGAGGCCAAATAGCCCGTCCGGCGCTTGAGGACAGGCGGGCCGCAGGCCGGCGCACCGCCGACCCGGGCCGACCGCCACACGCACCCGGCCAAGCACAACCCCAGCCCGGCCGGCCCGTGAGGCCACGCGCGCCGCCCACCGCCCGCCGTACCGCACCGACCCACCGCCGCCCTCAGTCCACCGAATCCCCACCGCGATGGACCTTCGGTGCGCGGCGAAAGCCCATGTCCGGCTGACGGGAGGTGACCCCGCTGTTACCGTTCCGGCAGCGGGAACCGCAGGGCTGGGGAGGCGCGGGTGGGCGGTTCGATGGTGGTGGGGACGGTGCGGTCCGGGGGCGACGTGTTGTTGCGTCGGTCGCCGGCGCAGGTGTGGTTCGCCCGCCGGGCGCGGCTGCGGCTCGCCGTGCTCGGGTATCACGGGATCTCCGATCCGGCGGTGTTCGCCGGGCAGTTGGACCGGTTGCGGCGGATCGCCCGGCCGGTGTCGCTGGACGAGGTGGAGGCGGCGCTGGCCGAGCGGCGGCCGTTGCCCGATCGGGCCGTGTTACTCACCTTCGACGACGGCGAGCGCAGCATCCTGGAGCACGGGCTGCCGCTGCTGCGGGAGCGCGGGATCCCGGGCGTGGCCTACGTGGTGGCCTCGGCGATCGATTCGCGCACGCCGTTCTGGTGGCACGAGGCGGACCGGTTGGTCGCGGCCGGGGCGCGGGTCCCCGGCGAGCCGGAGCGGTCGCCGAGCGCATGGGTGGCGTATCTCAAGACGGTGCCACAGGAACGGCGGCTCGCCCTGCTCGCCGCGTTGCGGGACGGCCACGAGCCGGTGGCCGGCGCGCAACTGACCGGTCCGGAGCTGCGGTTGCTCGAGTCGGGCGGCGTGCGGGTGGAGAACCACTCGCTCACCCATCCCCTGCTCGATCGCTGCGACGACGTCGACGTCCGGCACGAAGTGGTGGACGCACACGAGCGGTTGGCCCTGCTACTCGGGCGGGAGCCACGTTCCTTCGCGTATCCGAACGGCAACTGGGACGTGCGTGCGGAGCGACTCCTGGCCGAGTTGGGCTACCGTTCGGCATTCCTGTTCGACCACCGCCTCGGCCCTCGGTTGCCGGACCACCCGCTGCGGATCTCACGCCTGCGCGTCGGCTCGAACACCCGACCGGCCCGATTCGCCACGATCCTGTCGGGTCTGCATCCGGCGATCCACGCGTTGCGCGGTGGGCGATAGGGATTACCGACGGCGGGTTGTTCGAGTTGGTCGATGGAGGGTCCGGGGGGATCGCCGTGCTTGCTCTGCCTACGTTGTTGCGCTCGCCCGGGGAGTTCGCGGCGCTCGTGCCGTCCTGGCGCGCGCTGGTCGCGGCGACGCCCGGGACGTCGTACTTCACCACGCCCGACTGGGTATTGGGCTGGACCGAGTCGTTGGGTCGGGAACAGGCCGGGCAGGCGGTGGTCGCCGTGTGGCGCGGCGAGGGCGGCGCCGCCGAGGCGGTCGTGCCGCTGCTGCGCACCCGTGAGCGGCTGCATCCGCGATTGCCCGGCGGCGTGGCGAGTTGGACGGTGCTCGGCACCGGGCCCGGTGCCGCCGACCATTGCGGCTTCGCCGTCGCGCCGCATCGGCACCAGGACGTCCGGGCGTGGCTCGCGTCGCTGGCTCGGCGGCGGACGATGGTGTTCCCGCATCTGGACGCCGGGACCGGGGATCCCTATCTGCCGCCGGGCGCGCGTGAGGTCGAGCGCACCCCGTGCCCGGTGCTGCCCGCCGATCCGGCCGCACTCGGCTCCACCCGGCATCGGCAGGGGGTCCGGCGCAAGGCGCGCAGGCTGGCGCACGACGGGGTCACCTTCACGTGGGTGGCGCCCGACGACCTGACGCCCCAGGTATTCGACGACCTGCTGCGGCTGCATCGGCTGCGCCGGGAAACGCTCGGCGGGGCAAGCGCGTTCGACGCCTCCCGGCGACCGCTGCACGCGGCGCTGGCCGCCCGCGCGGCGCCGGGACGCGGGCCGTGTGCGCTGGTCGCCCGGGATCCGGCGGGCGTCGCGGTGGGGGTCCTGTACGGGTTCCTGTGGCAGGACACCTTCGCCTACTACCAGTTGGGCTGGGACCCGGCGTACGCCAGGGCGAGCCTGGGCACGGTGTTGTTCCACGAGACGCTCACCGCACTCGCCGGCCAAGACGTCGCCACCTTCGATTTCCTGCGCGGCGCCGAGGAGTTCAAGCATCGGTTCGGGGCGACGGATCGATACGACACGACCTGGTTGGTGGCCCGGGGTGCGGGTGGTGCGCTGCTCGGCGCCAAATCCGCGGCGCGCCGGGTCCGGGATCGCCGGTTGCGGCCGGTGTGGAGGGAATCGTGACGGACGTGCGGGATCGGATCAGGCTCGTCCACGTGGTGTGGCGGTTGAGCGTCGGGGGCGGGATCCCGCAGGTGAGCCGACAGGTGCTGGCCGGGCTCGACCCGGCCCGCTTCGACTGCCACGCGATCATCGCCAGGCCGGCCTGGGAGGAGGACGAACTCGGCGAGCTGGGACCGAATGTGACGGTGCATTCGCTCGACCACGAAGGGCCCACCCGGCCGCCGGACGAGATTCGGCTCGGGGTCCGGATCGCCGCGCGGGTACGCGCGTTGCGCCCGCACGTACTGCACGCGCACAGCGGCACCGCCCGACTCTCCCTGCCCGCCGCGCTCGGCTCGCCTCGGCTGCCTCGGGTGCTGGAGGTCCACGAGCCGCTCAAGGACGGCCTGCACTCGCGGTTGACCAACGGCATCGAGGTCGGCATGGTCAAGGCCGCCGGTTTCCGCCCGTTCGCGCACTCGACCCAGGTCCGCGATGCCACGGCGGCCATCGTGGGGTGGCGACCGTCTCGAATACCCCTGGTACCGCTGGGCGTTCCGGCACACGAGCCCGATCCGGCGGCGGGCGCCGCGCTGCGCGCCGAGTTGGGCATCGCGCCCGAGACACTCGTGGTGGTCGGGGTGGGGCGGGCCGCGCAGAAGAACATCCCGCTGATGGTCCGGGTCGGCGCGGACGTGGTGCGCGAACTCGGCGACGCGGGTCCGCCGGTGGTGTTCCTGATCATCGGCCGCCAGGAGCCGGAAATCCAGGCGCTGATCGACGAGTTGGGCGTCGGCAGGCAGGTGCGGGTGATTGCGCCGTTGCCTCGGCTGAGCGATGCCTTCGACGCGGCCGACCTGTTCCTGTCCACGTCCCACTACGAGGGCTTCGGCCTCGCGGTCGCCGAGGCGATGATGGCCGGCGTGCCGGTCGTCGGCACGGCGGTGGGCGGGGTCACCGACGTCGTGGCCGACGGCGTGACGGGCCGCCTGCTGCGGGCCGGCGACCGGGGCGGCCTGGTGGCGGCCTGCCGCGAGTTGCTCACCGATCGGGCGCTGCGCGCGCGGATGGGGGCAACGAGCCGGGAGCGGGTGCTGGCCCGCTTCACCCGCCGGCACATGCTGGACGGCTTCGCCGAGATCTACGAGCGAGCCGCGCTCCGGGGCCGCCGAAGCTGAACCGGCCGCCGGCCGATTGGCCTCAACCGCCGGCCGGGCCGAACTTCAGGTCCGTGAGAATCCGGTCCGCCACCCGCGGCCAGGTCATCGTCGCGCGCAGCTCCGCCCCCCGCGCCAACGCCCGCTCCCGGAACCGCGGGTAGTCCGCCGTGACCCGCTCCAGCGCCGCCACCAGCGCATCGACATCCCCCGGCGGCACGGCGACCCCCGCGTCACCGACGAGCCACGGCTGATTGCCGACCGTGGAGGCCACACACGGCAGACCCCGGGTCAGGCCCTCGACCAGGGCGATCCCGAACGCCTCCATGTGCGTCGGGACGACCACCACGTCCGCGTCGGCATACGCGGCGCCCATCGCGGTATGCGGCACCCGGCCCAGCGCCCGCACCCCGGGCGGCAACGCCCCCGCCGGGCCACTCCCGACCAGGGTCAGCCGCCGCCGCGGATCACGTGCGTACAGTCGGGCGAAGGCGTCGAGCAGGACCGGACCGCCCTTCAACTCCCATTGTGTACCGACGAACAACAACCGAGGCGGATCCGCCGGGCGCGACCCCGGATCCACCACCCCCGCCGGCGGCGCGTTCGTCCCCGCCCCCACCACCCGCACCCGGTCCGCCGCCAGGCCGTACTCCCCCACCAGCACGTCCGCCGTGCTCGGCCCCATCACGAACACCCGGTGCGCGCCCTGCAACAACCGCCGTTCCCGGGCCAACCACCCCGCCGTGTACCGGGATCGATGCACGCCGCCGACCGCGGCGCCCTCCAGGCCCACCCGGTCGGTGTACACGCCGTAGCGCACCCCCGCCGGCGGTACCAACGCGGGCAACGTCTGCACGATCAGCACCGGCCGATCCGGCCCGAGCAGCCCCCGCGCGCGCACCCGCCGATCCAGCGCCGCCGCCCACGCGCCGGTCTTGGTCCACGGCGTCCCGGGCCCGCCCCCGCGCGCCTCGCACACCGCCCGGACCCGCGCGCCGAGCAATCCGGGCGCGCGGGCCAGCGGCATCAGGTCGTACGCGTCGACCGCGGTCCGCTCCGCGAGCGCCCGGCGCAGCGCCGGCACCGATCCGGAGAACGCCCCGACGTGCAGCATGGTCAGGCCGTCCGACGAGGTCATCCGCGAGCGCCTCCGCGCCGATCCCGCACCTGCCGGCGCAGTGCCTGGCCGCGCTGTCCGGCCTTGAAGCCGACCAGTCGCCCACCGACCCGAACCGCCTCGCCGACCCGACCGCGCGCCACCGACCGGTCCGCGCAGGCCTGTTCGTACCACTCGACCAACCGCTGCGCCTGGCCGTCCAGCGCGAACCGCTCGTGTACCAGGTCGAGCGACCAGGCCCCGATCCGCTCCCGCTCGGCGGAGTTCCGCAGCAGTGCCGCGAGTTGGTCGGCCAGCGGGTCATTCGCCACGGGCACCCGGCCGGCGCCCAGGCCGTAGAACCCGAGCCCGTCGAACTCGCCGATCGTCTCCGCCGTGACCGGTTTGCTGAAGCCCTGCTCGCCGACCACGACGGTCGGCTTGCCGAAGGCCATCCCGCGCAGTGCCGAACTGCCCATCCCCACCACCACATCGGCCAGCGCGTAGGCCGGTCGCGGATCGGCCAGCTCGCCGGTCAGCACGATCGCCTGCCGGCCCAGCACGGCGTTCGACTGGGCGGCCCGGGCCTGGAGTTCCGACTCGATCGAGCCGCCACCGACCAGCACCAGACGCAGTCCGGGCAACTCGGGGGCCAGCCGGGCCACCGCGTCCATCGTGCGTTCCAGATGCTCCTGCTTGAGGTGCCGGGCCAGCCGGGACACCAGCACCACCGTCGGCGCGGGCTTGACCAGCCCGTGTTCCGCGGCGAATCCGGCCACATCCACCTCGGGCGCGCTGCCGTTGACGCCGAGCCCCACCGGGTGGTCGATCGTGGTGTCCACGGGCGGTTCGAGCAGATGCACGCGCGCGCCCTCCAGGCCGCGCAACTCGCCGGTCTCCTGGTACAGATCGCCGTAGCCGACGGTGAGCGGCACGCCGGTCCGCGGGAAGTACGGCGGCAGACTGCCCATCGACATGATCGTGCCGAGCACCGGCGTGCCACGCGGTACGAACGCGCCCAGGAACGCCTCGACCAGCGGCCAGTATTCGTACGTGTGCACCACGTCGATGCGATGCCGGCGCACCGCCGCGGCGATCGCCCGGGAGACCGCGGGCGAGGGCCGCACATGCGCCCGCTCGGGCAGCGCGAGCAGCGGCAGACCGGCGGCCGCGACCCGTTGCCGCAACGGGCCCTGACGGCCCATCACCCACACCTCGTGACCGAGGTCGCGGACCGCGCGGGCCAGGTCCACCGCGTTGATCGAGCTGCCGCCCAGTTGCATGTCGTGTGGGCAGACCAGGATGCGCACCGCCGTTCACCCCTCCCAGGTGTGGTCGACGTATACCGGCGCGGCCAGCACGACCGCGCGCGGCGGGGTGTCCAACTCGGGCCCGGCCACGTCGAATTGTTTGGCCGGATGCCAGGTGGTCAACGGATGTCCGTCCGGGTCGTACACCCCGATCCACAACGCGTAGCGTCCGCGCGGCAACGGCAGTCGGTCCAGGGTGCACTTGACCCGGTTGCCCGACGCGGCGAATCGCACGTCGCGGCGGGTGGTGAAGACCGGGCTCGCGGTGCCCTCGGTGACCCCGATGTGCACCGTGGCCGGGCCGCGGTAGTCGCCCGCGAAGTCGGCCTCGACCACCATGGACCGGTTCGTGGTCGGCCCGGCGGTATCCACGCCGCGCACGTCCACGAACGTGGTGCGGATCGCCTCGTCGGTGCGGGTGCGGGCCTCGGTCTCCTCCTCGACGCTGTCCCGATAGCCGCGCAGGGCCTGCCGGATCGGGCCGTCGGTGCGGATCTCGCCCTGCTCCAGCCAGATACCGCGCGTGCAGATCGATTCCACCGAGGCGAGGTCGTGCGAGACCAGGACGAGTGTGGTGCCCTGTTCGAGCACCACCCGCATCCGGTCCAGGCACTTCTGCTGGAACAGCGCGTCGCCGACCGCGAGTACCTCGTCGACCAGGAGCACATCCGGTTCCAGGAACGCGGCGACCGCGAAGCCCAGGCGCATCTGCATGCCGGAGCTGTACCACTTGACCTGTCGGTCGATCGCGGTGCCCAGTTCGGCGAAGTCCACGATGTCGTCGAAGCGTTTGGCCACCTCGGCCCGTTTGAGGCCGAGCAACGAGCCGTACAGGAACGCGTTCTCACGGCCGGTCAGGTCCGGGTGGATGCCCGCCCGGACCTCGATCAGGGCGCCGACCCGGCCGCGTACCTGAAGCCGGCCGGCATACGGGTACATCACTCCGGTGAGCATCTTGAGCAGCGTCGACTTGCCCGATCCGTTGGAGCCGATCAGGCCGACCGCCTCGCCGGGGTCGATGTGCAGGTCGATGTCGCGCAACGCCCAGCGCCAGTCGCCCTGATCGCGGCCGGTGACCTTGCGCACGATCCGGCCCAGGTTGTCCCGCAGCAACATCCGCCGGCTGTCCGCGCGAAATCGTTTCCACAGTTGCTCGGCCCGGATGGTGCCCGGCGGCAACAGGCCCGGCTTGCCCGGCGCTTCCTTGAGCACGGTCGGGCCGGCCGGCATCGGGCTAGGCGACATCGGCGATCCCCGCCTCGAGCTTCTTGAAGACCTTGTATCCGACGATCAGCAACACCGTGGCCGATCCGGCGGCGGCGCCGGTGAGTTCCCAGTCGGGTTGTTGTCCGTAGAGGATCGAACGCCGGTAGCCGTCGATCACCGCGGCCAGCGGGTTGCAGATCACGTACGGCAGCAGCCAGTCCCGGGTGATCTGGTCCATGCCGTAGGCGACCGGGGTGGCGAACATGCCCATCTGCATCAGCAGCGGGAGCACGTGTCTGATGTCGCGGAAGTAGACCACCGCCGCGGACAACACGAGCACCACACCCAGGGTGACCTCGAATTGGATCAGCAGCAGGATCGGCAACGCCCAACTGGTCGCGGCGGGCGGCGTGGTGTAGGCG
The DNA here is from genome assembly GCF_049739465.1 of Embleya sp. AB8. Classification (NCBI taxonomy): domain Bacteria; kingdom Bacillati; phylum Actinomycetota; class Actinomycetes; order Kitasatosporales; family Streptomycetaceae; genus Embleya; species Embleya sp. AB8. The sequence continues at coordinate 280,742 of NZ_JBMHHY010000009.1, read as the reverse complement.
GCGAAGAGCACGACCAGCACGGTGGAGGCGATCAGCATGTCCACGGTGGCCACGATCACCGTGGCGAACGGGAAGACCTCGCGCGGGCAGTAGACCTTGTTCAGCAGCGGCCCGTTGGACACCAGCGAGGACGAGCCCTGGGTGACCGAGGACATGAAGAACGTCCATGGCAGCAGGCCGAGATAGCTGAACAGCGGGTAGGGCACGTGGTACTTGTGCGCGGCGTCGCTGAGGTTGCCCACCCGCTGGAAGACGATGGTGAAGACCAGCATCAGCAGGACGGGGGTGATGATCGCCCAGGCAAAGCCGAGAACGGCTTGTTTGTAGCGGGCCTTGAGGTCGCGTTCGGCCAGGGTGCGGACCAGTTCGCGGGAGTGCCACAACTCGCGCATGCCGCGCAGCAGGCTGGTGCGGCGCTTGAACCTGAGTTCCGGTGGTGGTCCCTTGATCTCGGGGTCGGGTGCCTGGGCCGCGGCGATCCGGCCCGTGCCGTTGCCGACGCCCGCCGTGGGCGCTGCGGGTCGTCCGGTGCCGGTGCGACTGTCGATGGTCGGCGTGGTCGCTCCCCCGTGGCCCGCAAGGGGCGCTCCGTTGACGTGTGTTCGGTGATCGGCGGGTTCGTCGACGCCGCCCGGCCGGGCGTGCCGGCTCGCCCGGTCGACGCCGCCCGCGCGGCTCAGGCCGTTGCTACTGCCGTCGCCGGGCATGCCGACGGCACCCCCCACATACTCCCCCACGGACTCCCCCTCCCTGGTTCGAGAACAACCTTGGCACATGCGACATCCCCACGAGTCGCATTCGGCCGCACGGGAGGTCGGTCCTCCCGCCCTTTGTCAGCCCGGCCGTTGGCGTCCGGACCTCATCGACACTGCTCGTCGAGCAGCGCCGTCCACGCGTCCACGACGGTCTCCATCGTGTGCCGTTCCAGGCAACGGGCCCTGGCCGCCTGCCCCATCGCATCGCGATCGGCCAACACCCGGCGGATCGCGGCGACCAGGGGCGCCGGGTCGCCGGGGCCCGGACCGACTTCGGCGAGGGCTCCGGTGACCCCGTCCACGACCACGTCGCGGACGAAGCCGACATCGGTCGCGGCGGCCGGGATCGCGGTCAGTCCCGCCTCGACCAGCACGCCGGGCACCCCCTCACTGGTACTGGACAACACCAGCACGTCGCCCGCGCGATAGACCGGGCCCAGGTCGGCGAGATTGCCGGTGAAGGTGATCCGGCCCGGCGCGCGCCGCTCGGCGAGCGATTCCAGGGCGGCCCGTTCCGGGCCCTCGCCGGCCACCAGCAGGTGACACGGCGGGAGTTCGGCCATCTCGCCGGAGCCGGAGCCGGAGCCGGCGCCGGCACCGGCGGCGAGCAGCGCGAACGCCTCGATGGCCAGCGCCACCCGCTTCTCCACGGCCAGCGCGCCGACCACGATCAGCACCGTGGCGTCCACCGGCAACCCCAACTCGGCGCGCGCCTTGGCCCGATCGGTCGCGTCCGGCGGGGGAAATCGTTCCGGGCGCCGCCCGTTGGGGATGGCCCGCACCCGCGCCGGCGCCAACCGGTAGGTGTCCAGGAGGATCTGCCGACCCGTCGGGGACACCGAGGCGATCGCCGCCGACCGGCGCAGCAGCAGGCCCACCCGGGCCCGGCGCAGCGGGTCCCGGGCCCAGTGCCGGGGATCGCCGATGTTGACGTAGACGAATGGTGTCCGGGTGCCCGCGAGGGCGATCCCGCACGCGTCCAGGGTGGTCGAGCCGTGCGCGATCACCACGCCCGCGCCCGACGCGCGTCGGCGCAGCGCGCGCAGCGTGCTCGGATGCAGCCGGCCCGGCCCGAGCAGCGGGATGTCCATCTCGCCGGAGCCCGCCAGCGCGACGATCGACGAGGCGCGCCCACGATCGCGCAGGGCCGCGTCCAGATCGTGCGCGAAGGCCTGTGAGCCTCGGCGTCGGGGGTCGGTGACGACGTGCAGGACCGCACGCCGGTCCGTCGGTGCTCCCATGAGGTGACAGGTTGTCACGAATCCCGCCCCGCCGGGGGCGTATCGATGACATGCTCAGCCGTGCGGGGTGGGGGCGCCCCGGCGTCGGCGGCTTCGGGTGCGGTCGGCGGGGTGGCTGGTGGGATTGCCGGCGGGGGGATGGCAGAGGTGATGCAGTGCACGTGCTCCAGGTGATCGACAGCGTGGACCGGGTCGGTGGGGCGGAGCGGGCGGCGGTGGCGATGGCCCCGCAGCTGATTCGGCGAGGGATCACGCTCGATATCGCGTATCTCCTGGATCTGGACGGGTTTCAACCGGAGTTGGCCGCCGCGGGCGCGACCTTGTTCGGCGTGCATCGGGGTTCGCGGGCCGGTTCGACACACGGGCTGGCCCGGCTGATCCGGGATCGGCGGCCGGATCTGGTGCACACCACGCTCTACGAGGCGGATGTCGCCGGGCGGATCGCCGCCCTGGTGACCGGTGTTCCGGTGGTTTCCAGCCTGGTCAACACCGCGTATGGCGCGGAGATGCGGGCCCAGCCGGGGATTCGGCCGTGGAAGTTGCGCGCCGCGCAGGGCCTGGACGCGGCCAGCGCGCGTGGCGTACGCCGGTTCCACGCGCTCACCGACCATGTGGCAAATGTGATGGCCCGCCGGCTCGGGGTGCGCCGGGCGCGGATCGAGGTGGTGCCGCGGGGCCGCGATGGCGAACTGCTGGCCACCGCCCGGGATCGGCGCGCGGCGACGCGCGGCGCGCTCGGGTTGGCCGAGGATGTCCCGGTCCTGCTCACCGCCGCCCGGCAGGAGTACCAGAAGGGGCTGGACGTACTGCTCACCGCGTTCGCCCGGGTCCGCCGCGAACTCCCGGACGCGGTACTGCTGCTGGCCGGTCCGCCGGGTGGGCAGACCGAACTGTTGCGCGAGTCGGCGGCGCGGCTGGCGCAGGAGTCCCCGGGTGTGCGCGAACCCGTGCGGTTTCTGGGACATCGGGACGACGTGCCCGATCTGATGGGCGCGGCCGATGTGTTCGTGTTGCCCTCGCGCTGGGAGGGGCTGGGCAGCGTACTGATCGAGGCGATGGGGGTCGGGACGCCGATCGTCACCAGCGATCTGCCGCCGGTGCGCGAGATCACCGGCTCCGGCGACTGCGCGGCGCTGGTGCCGCCGAACGCGCCCGAGGCGCTGGCGACGGCGCTGGTCGCGGCCCTGACGGAGCGGGAGAAGACCGCGATGCGCGCGGAGGCGGCGTATCGACGTTTCGGCGAGGAGTACACGATCGACAGTGTGTGCGACCGGATGGTCGCGTTCTATGCCCGAGCCCTCGACCCCCGAGCCGGCCGTGACGCGTCGTCGGGTTCGGTGCGGTGAGCGGCGCGCAACCACCTCGGGTCGGATCTCGACGGAATCTCCACACTTCCGGCACCGTCCCGGGCCCGATCGGCATCGCGTTTGCTCTACGTTTGGCCTGCCTCGCGGTCCGCTCGCGGGACGGGAACTCGAACCGGAGGGGGACCGGTGGAAACCTCTAGCTACTTCTCCGTACTCCAGCGCCGTTGGCCGCTGGTGCTGGCGTGTCTGGCGATCGGCCTGCTGGCCGGCCTGGTGCTGACCCCATCGGACCCCAAGGGCACGGGCAATCAGTGGACCAGTTCGGTCAATGTGCTGCCCGCGGCCAACTCGGCGAAGGACTTCAATCTTGCGCCCGTACAGCTGATGACCGACGGCGGCGAGGTGGCCCGCCGGGTGGCCAAGCGGCTGAACAATCCGGATCCGGCCGTGCTGGCGGCCAAGGTCACCTCACAACTGAACCCGAATCTGGGCCTGGTGGCCATCTCGGCCAAGTCGCCCTCCCGCAGGACGGCCGAGGATCTGGCCACCGCCTGGGCGCAGGAGACGGTGTCCGCGTTCGCCGATTCGCAGCGCCGCACCCGCCAGGGTCGGGCGGACGGCATGACCGCCCAGTTGGACAAGCTCAGGAACGACCTCGACATCCTGGATCGCATCGTCACCAAGAAGGCCACCCAGCAGGCCGAGTTCGACGCGAAGCGCGGGCAGTACACCACGCTGGTGGGTCAGCAGCAGGATCTGCTCAATCCGCTGAACGACCCGAAGATCGAGGTGATGGACGGCCTCAAGAGCACGCCGAACTCCACCACGAGCATCCTGGCGCCCACGTCGCGGCCGTTGCGGATCGGCCTCGCGGCGGCGCTGGGGCTCGCGCTCGGGTTGATCGCGGCGCTGATGGTGGACCGGATGGACGTGCGGTTGCGCGGCCGGATCCGGTTGGAGGACGCGTTCGGGCTCCCGGTGATCGCCGAGGTGCCCAGGGCGACCCGGCGGCAGCGGGCGGGACACGCGGTGCTGGTCGCGGGTCGCCCGGAGAGCCCGGTGGCGGAGGCGTATCGCACGCTGCGTTCGGCGCTGCTGCTGTCCGGGCCGCCCGGGCTCGCCTACCGGCTCGGCGGCACCGATCCGCGGCACAGTCGCGGCACCACGATGCCGGCGCGGCGGGTCGGCGATCCGGCGCCGGTGATCCTGGTGGTGTCGCCGCGACCGGGTGACGGGCGCACCAGCACGGTGGCCAACCTGGCCGCGGCGCTGGCCGAGGCGGGTCGTTCGGTGCTGGTCCTGGACTGCGACTTCCGCAACCCGGCCACCCACCTCTACCTGGGCGCCAAGCCCGGCAAGGGCATGTCGGAGGTGTTGCTCGCCGAACAGGAGATCGACCTCGGCGACGTGGTGCGCGGGACGAACATCCCCAATGTTCGGCTGATCACGGCCGGCGCCCCGGCCGCCTATCCGGCCGCGTTGCTCCTGCGGGCCGGCGAGGTGGTCCAGCGGGCCCGCCATCACGCGGACGTGGTACTGGTGGACAGCGCGCCGCTGCTCTACGCGAACGACACCAACGACCTGGTGCAGCACGCGGACGCGATGCTCGTGGTGGCCCGGAGCGGGAACCTGACGGCCGATCAGGCGTCCCGGGTGGGCGAGCTGTTGACCCGGACCGGGGTACCGATCGCCGGGGTCACGCTGCTCGGGGTGGATGCGACCCGGTCGATGGGCGGTGGGCTCAAGCGCGGCCCGCGTAGCGGACCGGTGGGTCGTATGGGTTCGTCCGCGGGGCTGGTGCTGCGCGGACGCGGCGCCGGCTCGACGCCGGAGCCGGCCCAGGACACCGAGCGGGCCGCGCCCAGTTGGGCCAAACGCGGCGAACTCACCGAGGCCGCGCCGAAGTCGGCCGATGCCGAGGCCGGCGGGCACCGCGCCGATCCGCCCGCCGCGAGCGGGGAAACGTCCGGAGCGGGCTTTCGGGTGGAGTCCGCCGCCGAGCGGGCGCTGCGCAACGGCGCCGGCGACGGCGCGCATCCGGGACCGCACTTGGACACGTGGTCCGCCGTCGAACTCGGGTCGGAGGAACGCTGATGGGTGAACGCGTCCGCGTCCTGTGGCTCGCCAAGGGCCTCGGTCGCGGTGGCGCCGAGCAGTTGCTGGTCAACTGCGCGCGGCACCTGGACGAGGAACGCTACGAGGTCGAGGTCGCCTACGTACTGCCGTGGAAGGACGCGCTGGTGCCGACCCTGCGTGAGCTGGGCATCGAGGTGCACTGCCTGGGCGGCGGCCGGGCCTGGCCGGTGCGGCTGCGCGCGCTGCTGCGGGCGCGCCGCTACGGGCTGATCCACACACACATGCCGGTGCCCGCGGTGGCCGCGCGCGTGCTCGCGGGCCGGGTGCCGCTCGTGCACACCGAGCACAACATGTGGCCGCGCTATCGGCGCCCCACCCGGCTCGCCAACGCGTGGACGTATCGGCGCAACGCCGCGGTGATCGCGGTCTCCGCGGCGGTGGCCGAGAGCATCGACCGCACCCGGCTGCGGCGCGGGGTGGTGCCGACGGTGATCCACCACGGCCCGGACCTGGGCGACGCGTACACCGGGCCCGGCGCGCGCGAGCGGGCCCGGCAGGCGTTGCACCTGGACCAGGAGGCGTTCACCGTCGGCACGGTGGCCAACTTCACTCCGAAGAAGGACCAGTTGGGCCTGCTCGACGCGCACGCGCTGGTCCGGGCTCGGGATCCGGGCGCGGTGCTCGTGCTGATCGGCTCGGGACCGCTGGAGGCGACGCTGCGCGAGCGGGCGAGCCGGGCCGACCTCAAGGGTTCGGTGGTGTTCGCCGGTTCGCGCGGCGATGTGCCGGCGCTGCTGCCGGCGTTGGACGTGTTCGCGCTCAGTTCCCGGCAGGAGGGGTTGCCGGTGTCGTTGATGGAGGCGATGACGGTCGGTTTGGCGTCGGTGGTGACCGCCGTGGGCGGGATGCCGGAGATCGTCACGGACGGGATCGAGGGCACGGTGGTGCCGGCGGGTGATCCGGCGGCGTTCGCCGCCGCGTTGCTCGCGTTCGCCGAGGACCCGGCGCGTCGGCGGGCCTGCGGGGAGGCGGCGCACAAGCGCTCGGACGAGTTCGACGTCGCGGGCGCGCAGCGGCGGATCGAGGACGTGTACGCGAGGGTGTTGGAGGGATCGCGGTGAGCGGGCAACAGGTCGAGAATTCCCCTTTCACCGTCCGGGAGTTGGGCGAGCACGACGAACCGCGGGTGCCGGCCCTGCTCGGTGCGGCGCTGTCGGGTGGGCCGACCGGGGAACGCACCTCGGAGTTCTTCCGCTGGAAACATCGGGACAACCCGTTCGGTGCCAGTCCGGGGCTGATCGCCGAGGCGGCCGGTCGGGTGGTCGCGGTACGGCTGTTCCTGCGCTGGGAGTTCGTGCTGGGCGGCGAGGTGATCCGGGCGGTCCGCGCGGTGGACACCGCCACCCATCCGGACTACCAGGGCCGCGGCCTGTTCCGCCGGTTGACCACCGATCTGCTGGCCCGGATCGAGGCGGACACCTCGCTGGTGTTCAACACCCCCAATGGGAACAGCCTGCCGGGCTATCTGCGGATGGGCTGGCAGGAGGTCGGCAAGGTACCGATCTCGCTGCACCCGATCCGGCCGCTCGCCTTCGCGCGCGGGCTCAAGGAGTTGCGCGCCACCGGCGATCTGACCGGCGCCTCGCAGACCTGGAACTCGGTGGATCCGGGCGCCCGTTGCCGCTTCCCGACGGCCCGACAGTTCTTCTCCGACGCCAAGGCGGCGGTGGGCTTCGACGAGTTGGTCGCCGAGGCGGACGCGGGCGACGCGGCGATCGGGCACGACAAGCTGCGTACCGCGCTCACCGGTGACTTCCTGCGCTGGCGCTACGGGGACGCGCCCGGTTTGGACTACCGGGTGGTGGCCTCGTACAAGAACGGCGAGTTGACCGGTGTGGTGTTCGGCCGACCGCGGCTGCGCGGCCCGCTGGTCGAGTACACGCTGTCCCAGATGGTGGTTCGCCCCGGCGACCGGGACACCGCCCGCAAGTTGTTCTCCGGGGTGGCCATGTCCGGGTGCGATCACGTGGCCACCCATCTGGCCCGCGGCTCGGAGGCGGCCCGGGCGGCCCGCTACGCGGGATACGCCACGCCGCCGCGCACCGGCATGTTGCTGGTCGCGCGGACCGGGCACCCGCAGCCGATCGACGTCCACGACCTGCGCTCGTGGCAACTCTCCCTGGGGGACTTGGAGGTCTTCTAGCCCCGCGGCGGGCAGCCGCCGGACCGGCCGCAGCCGGCTCCCACGCGCACCGCCGCCCGACGTCGCGCCGGTTCGCCGTCCCTGCAAGGAGTTTCGTTGCCGTCCCGACTTGCGTCGTTCCACCGGTGGGTGCCGCCACCGCGACTGCCGTGGGGTTCGCTGCTCGCGCTCGCCGCGGTAGGCGTCTACGTCTCGGCGTTCGCGTGGGCGATGGAGCATCGCCCGTACGACATCTGGGGCGCGCTGATCGTCTTCCCGCTGCTGCTGACCATCAGCGTGCCGCTGTTGTCCCGGTTCTCCCGCGACGAGCCGCCGTGGGTACGGCGGTTGGTGATCGGCGCGCTGGTGGCCAAGCTGCTGGCCTGCTTCGCCCGCTACTGGATGTCGTTCGTGCTGTACGAGGGGCGCGCCGACGCGGCCACCTACGACCTGGTCGGGCGTACCATCGCGCCGCACTTCCGGGACGGCGACTTCACCGTGGACATCGGGCGCAAGGTGATCGGCACCGGGTTCATCATGATCGTCACCGGGATCGTCTACGCGATCGTCGGCCAGTCGTTGCTGGCGGGCTATCTGGTCTACTCCTGGCTGGGGTTCTGGGGCCTGTATCTGTTCTGGCGCGCGTTCAACGTGGCCTATCCGGACGGCGATCGGCGGCGCTACGGCAAGCTGCTGTTCTTCCTGCCGTCGCTGCTGTTCTGGCCGTCGGGGATCGGCAAGGACACCTGGATGATGTTCACCCTCGGCCTGTCCGCCTACGGCGTGGCGCTGCTTCTGGTGCGCAGGCGTGGGGCCTTCACGTTCCTGATCCTGGGGGCGGTGGGCACCACGATGGTGCGCCCGCATGTGACGGTGCTGCTCCTGTGCGGGTTGTGCGTGGGCTACCTGCTCCGCAATCGGCCGCAACAGGCGTCCGCGCTGGGCCCGTTGCGGGCGGCGTTCGGGATCCTGGTATTGGGCGTGGGCTGTGTGCTCGCGCTCCAGCAGGTGGGCAACTTCTTCGGGACGCCGGGGATCGGCGCGGCGCAGGCGAATCAGGTGATCGCCAAGACGCAGACGCAGACCGCGCAGGGTGGTTCGGCCCAGGTGGTGGACGACTCGGCGGCGTTGTCCATCTCGCCGGCCGCGTTGCCCCAGTCGTTGGTGACGGTGTTGTTCCGGCCGTTCCCGTTCGAGGCGCACAACATCCAGGCGCTCGTGGCGTCGTTCGAAGGCGTCGTGTTGATGGGGCTGTTCGTGGTCGCGCTGCCCCGATTGAAACGTATTCCCGGGCTGCTGATCCGAAGACCCTACGTGGCCTTCGTGATCGTCTACACGCTGGTGTTCGCGCTCGCGTTCGCGAACATCCGCAACTTCGGCATCCTCACCCGGGAACGGGTCCAGGTGTTCCCGTTCGTCCTGGTGTTGTTGGCGGTGTCGAAGCCGGATCGCACCGAGGACGAGGGTGTGGGAGGTCCCCGGCGGCGGGTGATGGGGCGCGGCGCGACGTCCCGCGCGGCCGATTCCGGGGTGGGGAAGTCGGGTTCGATCGATCCGGGGAGTCCCGGGGAGTCCAGGGGGGATGGGATATGGCGATGACCGGCAAGCCGGCGGTGCTCGGTGGGGACCCGATGTTCGCGGAGGGCCTGCCGCTGACGCGCGTGCGGGTGCCCGAGCGGGAGGAGTTGGCCCGGCGACTGGACACGATCCTGACGAGCGGTCAGTTGACCGACGGGTCCACGGTGCGCGAGTTGGAGGAGGCGGCGGCGGCGCAGTTGGGCGTGCCGCATGTGGTGGCGGTGTCGAACTGTACGAGCGGGCTGATGCTGGTGCTGCAGGCGCTGGGGGTGAGCGGGTCGGTGGCGATGCCCGGGTTCACCTTCTCGGCCACCGCGCATGCGGCGCATTGGGCCGGGGCCACACCGGTGTTCGCCGAGGTGGACCCGGATTCGCTGACGCTGGATCCGGGCGACGCGGCCGAACTCCTGGCCGAGTCGGGGGCATCCGCGTTGATGGCCACCCATGTGTACGGAACTCCCTGCCGGGTCGAGGAGTTGGCCAAGGTCGCGGCGGACGCGGACGTGCCGCTCGTCTACGACGCGGCGCACGCGTTGGGCAGCCGGCGGGCCGGTACGCCGATCGGCGGATTCGGGGTGGCGGAGGTGTTCTCGCTGAGCCCGACGAAGGTGGTCGTGGCGGGCGAGGGCGGATTGATCGCGACCCGGGACGAGGAGCTGGCGCGGGCCTGCCGGTTGGGGCGCGGCTATGGCAATCCGGGTGACTACGACTGCGTGTTCCCGGGGTTGAACGCGCGGATGTCCGAACTGCACGCGGCGCTCGCGCTGGTGTCGTTGCGGGGGCTGCCGGAGCGGGTCCGCACCCGTGCGGCGCTGGTCGAGGTGTTCGCGTCGGCGATCCGGGACGTGCCGGGCCTGCGGTTGCCCGCGCTGGCGGCGGGCGATGTGTCGACCTGGAAGGACCTGACGCTGATCGTGGATCCGGCGGCGTTCGGGATGGATGTGCCGACGCTGGCCCGGGCGTTGCAGGCGGAGGGGATCGACTCGCGACGGTACTTCCACCCGCCGGTGCACCGGCAGAAGGCGTACGCCCATCTGGCGGCTCGGCCGCTGCCGATCACGGACGACGTGTCGGCACGGGTGCTGACGCTGCCGCTGTGGTCACACATGGACGCGGGGACGGTCCGGTCGGTCGCGAACGCGGTGGTACGGCTGTGGGAGCACGGGGGTTCCGTGTAGGCGACGGGCGCGCCGTGGCCTCACGCGCCGGCCGGGCTGGTGTTGTGCTTGGCCGGCGCGTGCGGCGGTCGGCCGGGTCGGCGGTGCCGGCCTGCGGCCCGCTCGGCCTCACGCGCCGGCCGAGCTGGGGTCACACTTGGCCGTTGCGTGTGGATGCGGCCAGGGTCGGCGGTGCCGGCCTGCGGCCCGCCTGTCCTCAAGCGCCGGACGGGCTACTCGGCCTCAAACGCCGGCCGGGCTGGATGTGTGCCCGGTCGGCGTTTGGCGCTGCGGAGCCGAGTGGGCTGAACTCGGCTCGGTCGGCGATTCGGGCTCCGGAGCCGAGCAGGCAAAGAGACCAGACGCGCCCCTGAGCATCGTGCCGAGCCACACCTCCAGCCCGGCCGGCGTTTGAGGCCGAGCGGGCCGCAGGCCGGCCCCGCCGACCCGGGCCGCCGTCACACACCCGGTCAAGGGTGACCCCAGCCCGGCCGGAGCTTGAGGTCACGCGCGCCGGTCGAGCCGTACATCCAGCCCGGCCGGCGTTTGAGGCCAAGTAGCCGGTCCGGCGCTTGAGGACAGGCGGGCCGCAGGCCGGTCCGGCCGACCCGGGCGGTCCGCCACACGCGCCGGCCAAGCACAACCCCAGCCCGGCCGGCGCGTGAGGCCAAGCAGGCCGCAGGCCGGTGCCGCCGACGACCCCGGCCAACCCCCACACGCGCCGGCCAACTGCGACCCCAGTCCGCCGCCGCGTGTTTGCCGGGTGCTTTCGGGGGCGACCGTCGGGGGATGGTGGTCGGTCGTCGGGTGTTGGTGTTGCGCGTTGTCGCCTGCGTGGTTCTCGTGTTCGCCGTCGTCGTGTTGAGCGCGGCCGGCACCGCTCGCAGCACCGTGTTGAATCGGGCCTTCTATCAGGCGGCGCTCGACGACGAACACACCTACAGCCGGATGTACGACGAGGTTTTGGTGGATCCGGCCGCCGCGCAGGTGACCCGGGATCTGCTGGCCCGGATTCCGGTGCCGTCGTCCGTGGTGACCGCCAATCTCAAGACCGTGCTGCCGCCCGCGACGCTGCGCGGGATGGTGGACGAGCAGATCGCCGGGACGATCGGGTATCTGCGCGGTGAGCGGGACGAGTTGCGGTTGGTCGTGGATCTGCGGCCGGTGCTGACCAACGTCGGTGGGCTGGCCGAGTTGTACCTCGGGGACCTGGTCGCCAACGTGCAGGGCCGCCCGTCGGCGGACTTCGCCGCGTTTCGGGCCGGCCTCGAATCGACCCTCGACGAGTTGGCCGCCGGGCGGCGGCCGGCCGACTTCCCCGTCTTCCCGCTCGACGCCCCGAGCGTCGCCGCCACCACGGACGCCCTGGTCGCGGTGGTCCCGGCCCAGGCCCGCCCCGGCGTGCGGGTCCAGGTCACCGCCGCGCTGGCCACCGGCGACATCGCCGGCGCGCTCGCCGTGGTCGGCCCGTACGTACTGGGCGGCAACGCCGGTTCGGCGGGCGCCGACCTGGCCGGTCTTACCGACGACGGGCAATGGGACGTCCTGCCGGACCTGCGCCACGCCGGCCTGAACCTGAGCAGCATCTCGACCGCGCGCGGCTTCACCAGGTTGGCCCTGGGTCCGATCCAGACCCTCGCCACCGTGCTCGGCATCGCGGCCCTGCTCGTCCTGTGCTTCACCGGCCCGAAGTCGTGGTCCCGTCGGGTGCCCGCGATCGGCTGGTCGCTCGCCCTCGGCGGCGTACTGGCGGGCGCCCTGGTCCTGCTCACCCGCGTCCGGCTCCCGCGGGTATTGGCCAAACCCTCCCCCACCTGGCCGCATTCGGTGAACGCCCTGATCGGCGACGTCCAGCACGCCGCGATCTCGTCGCTGACCGGCGTCGGCCTGTTCGTCGCGCTCGTCCCGCTCGCCCTCGGCCTGGTCCTCGTCGCGGGCGCCTGGACCTGGCGTCGAGCCGCCGCACGCCGCGCGCTCGACCTGCCCCCACGCCACCGGATCGCACTCGCCGCCACCGTGGCCACACTCGCGATCGCCACCCTGGTCCTGGGCGCGACCGTGGTCCCGGTCGCGGCGGGCAAGAGCGAGGAGCGGCTGTGCCTGGGCTCGATCGAGCTGTGCGATCGCCGCTACGACGAGGTCGCCTACCTCGCCACGCACAACGCGATGGCGACCACCGCCGACCGCTTCATCGGCCCGCTCCAGGATCCGGACATCATCGCCCAACTCAACGCGGGCGCCCGCGGCCTGCTCCTGGACACCTACACCTGGGAGCAGCCCGACCAGGTGCAACCCCGGCTCAGCCTCTCCGGCTTCGCGCCGGACATGCAGGCCGAGATCGTCCGGCTGATCGACCTGGCCAACCCGCCACGCCCGGGCCTGTGGTTGTGCCACGCGCTGTGCCGCGCGGGCGCCCTCCCGCTGGCCCCGACGCTGCACCGGATCGGCGCCTGGCTGGACGCCAACCCGGGTGAGGTGGTCACCCTGATCCTGCAGAACGAGATCACCGGCGAACAGACCGAACAGGCGTTCCACGAGGCGGGCATCGAACGACTGCTCTACACCCCGTCCCCGGATCCGACCGCAAAGTGGCCCAAGCTGGGCGACCTGGTCCGCGACGACAAACGCCTGGTGGTGTTCGCCGAACGAGGCAGCGGCCCGGCACCGTGGTACCGCAACTTCTACGAGTACGGCATGGAGACCCCGTTCGCGTTCACCTCCCCCGCCGAGATGTCCTGCGTACCCAACCGCGGCGGCACCGACAAGCGGCTGTTCCTGCTCAACCACTTCATCACCAACCTGGGCGGCAGCCGACTGGACGCGGGCAAGGTCAACGCCCGCCAATACATCCTCGACCGAGCCCGCACCTGCGAGACCCAACGCGGCAGACCAGTGAACTTCGTGGCAGTCGACTACGCCACCATCGGCGACGCCGCCGGCGCCGTGGAGACCCTCAACGCCGCCCGGGGGCGCTCGGGTTGAGCCCCGAACGCGCCCGCCCCTATGCCCCACCCTCCCGCAGTGCCGGGACCCGGCTCGGGCGGCGGCGTTCGGCGGCTTCGAGCAGTGGGAGGGTGCGCATCGGGACCACCTCGGACAGGACGATGACGCTGGTGGAGCGGACCACCTCGGGGATGCGGTTGATGTCGATCAGGATCTGTTGCAGGTCCTGGTTGGACGTGGCGGCGATGCGGCAGTGCACGTCGGCGATGCCGGTGGTGCCGTAGGCCTCCAGCACCTGGGGGACGGCGGCCAGTGCGGTGGCGACGCCGGCCAGGCCGCCCTGGGCGATCTCCAGTGTGACGAAGGCCAGGACCGGGTATCCGGCGGCGACCAGGTCGACCTCCGGGCCGTAGCCGGTGATCACCCCCGCCGCCTCCATCCGCTCCAGGCGGGCCTGGACGGTGGCCCGGGACACCCCGATCACCCGGGACAACTCCAACATGCCGGCGCGCGGGTGCTGCCGGCCGGCCCGGATGAGACGTACGTCCAGTTCGTCGAGCGTGATGCGCGAATCCTGCAGATCGTCCCGCATATGGCCCTCTCGGCTAGGCAGTTTGTACAGCTCCCAGGTTTGATGTTGTCAGATGTTGCATTCGGAAGTGTACTTCCCGCATCCGTTCCTTTCCGAGGGGATCGTCGTCATGAGCACCTTCACCACCCTTGAGGACACCGACGCCCTCGTCGGCGCCGTCGAACACGACCCGGCGAACGACCCCTTCCCGGTCATCGCGGTCGACCACGTCCGCTTCTACGTCGGCAACGCCAAGCAGGCCGCGCACTACTACTCGACCGCGTTCGGGATGACCTGCGTCGCCTATCGCGGACCCGAGACCGGCTCGCGCGACGTCGCCGAATACATCCTGGTGTCCGGCAAGGCCCGCTTCCGGATCACCGGCGAGGTCCACACCGGCACCGAGGTCGGCGCCTCGATCGTCGCGCACGGTGACGGCGTCACCGACATCGCCATCGAGGTCCCCGACGTCGACAAGGCGATCGCCTTCGCCCGGGAGAACGGCGCGACCATCCTGGTCGAGCCGCACGACGAGAGCGACGAGCACGGCACGGTGCGCAGCGCGCAGCTGGCCACCTACGGCGAGACCCGGCACACCCTGGTGGACCGCTCGGCGTACCAGGGCCCGTTCCTGCCCGGCTTCGTCACCGCCGAGCCGCTGTTCCGCGGCAAGCCGGCCGGCCACCCCAAGCGCTACTTCCAGGCCATCGACCACTGCGTGGGCAACGTCGAGCTCGGCCACATGGACGAGTGGGTCTCCTTCTACAACCGCGTCATGGGCTTCACCAACATGAAGGAGTTCGTCGGCGACGACATCGCCACCGAATACTCCGCGCTCATGTCCAAGGTGGTCACCAGCGGCAACCACCGGGTCAAGTTCCCGCTCAACGAGCCCGCGGTCAGCCGCAAGAAGTCGCAGATCGACGAATACCTCGAGTTCTACGGCGGCCCCGGCGTGCAGCACATCGCGCTGGCCACCGGCGACATCGTCGCCTCCGTGCGGGCGATGGCGGAGATGGGCGTCGAGTTCCTGTCCACCCCGGACAGCTACTACGACACGCTCGGCGAGTGGGCCGGCGAGACCCGGGTGCCGGTCGAGACGTTGCGCGAGCTGAAGATCCTGGTCGACCGCGACGAGGACGGCTACCTGCTGCAGATCTTCACCAAGCCGGTCCAGGACCGACCCACCGTCTTCTTCGAGCTGATCGAGCGGCATGGTTCGCTGGGTTTCGGCAAGGGGAACTTCAAGGCGTTGTTCGAGGCGATCGAGCGCGAGCAGGAGCGCCGCGGCAACCTGTAGGTCGAAGCAGGACGGCTGCAGGGGCGCGGGGAGCGGACGGAGGAGTCGGGCAGTCATGGCGTACTACCGCAGTGTGGGCGAGGTGCCGCCCAAGCGGCACACCCAGCACCGCCGCCCCGACGGCGGCCTGTACTACGAGGAGCTGATGGGCGAGGAGGGCTTCACCTCCGACTCCTCGCTGCTCTACCACCGGGCGATCCCGTCGGCCATCGCGGACGCGAGCGTGTGGGAGGTGCCGGACCAGAGCATCACCGCCAACCACCCGCTCAAGCCGCGCCACCTCAAGCTGCACGAGCTGTTCGCGGACCACGAGTGGAAGGCCGTGGACGCGGTCACCGGCCGCCGGCTGGTGCTGGGCAACGCCGACGTACGGATCTCCTACGTCGTCGCCGGCAGCCCCTCCCCGCTCTACCGCAACGCGCTCGGCGACGAGTGTGTCTACATCGAGTCCGGCTCCGGCACGGTGGAGACCGTGTTCGGCGCGCTCACCGTGGGCGCCGGGGACTATGTGATCCTGCCGCGCGCCACCACCCACCGGTGGGTCCCCGGCACCGACGAGCCGCTGCGCGCGTACTGCATCGAGGCCAACTCGCACATCACGCCCGCCAAGCGCTACCTGTCCCGCTTCGGCCAGCTCCTGGAGCACGCGCCGTATTGCGAGCGGGACCTGTGCGGACCGGTCCGGCCGCTGCTCGCCGAGGGCACCGACGTCGAGGTGCTGGTCAAGCACCGCGGCCTGGGCGGCGAGATCGCGGGCACCCGATACGTCTACCCCACCCACCCGTTCGACGTGGTCGGCTGGGACGGGTGCCTGTACCCGTACGTGTTCAACATCTCCGACTTCGAGCCGATCACCGGCCGGATCCACCAACCGCCGCCCGCACACCAGGTGTTCGAGGGCAACGGCTTCGTGATCTGCAACTTCGTGCCGCGCAAGGTGGATTACCACCCGCTGTCGATCCCGGTGCCGTACTACCACTCCAACGTGGACTCGGACGAGGTCATGTTCTACTGCGGCGGAAACTACGAGGCCCGCAAGGGCTCCGGGATCGGCCAGGGGTCGATCTCGCTGCACCCGGGCGGGCACGCGCACGGCCCGCAGCCCGGCGCCTACGAGCGCAGCATCGGCATCGAGTTCTTCGACGAACTCGCGGTCATGGTGGACACCTTCCGCCCGCTGGGCGTGGGCGAGGGCGGGCTCGCGAGCGAGGACCCGGGCTACGCGTGGACCTGGGCCGGGAAGGCGCCGCGGACATGACCTCGGACGTCGACGCCCCCCAGGCCCTGCACCACTCGTTGTTCACCGGACTGTGGGACGACGCGGCGCTGTTCCCGCCCGGCAACGCGCCGATGGCCGAGGCGGTGCCCGCGCACCGGCTCTACCGCACCGAGTGGTTCGCCGGGTTCGTCCGCTACTTCCTGGTCGGCGTGGCACACCTGCCCGAACTGCCCCCACTGGCCGACGGCGCCGACCCGCTGCGGGTCGTGCTGGTGGCACCGGGCGGGCCGAGCACGGTGGGGCCCGCCGTCCGCACCATCCTGGACACCCCCGGGTTGCTCCTGGCGGGCATCGAGGTCGCCGGCGACGGCGAGATCGGCAAAGCGGTCGCGGTGCTGCACGAACACCTGACGGAGCCGACGGCGGGCTACGTCGAGGTCCGCAACGGCGCGGGCCTCGACGCGGACCTGGACGATCTCGCCGGCACGTACGGGCGGCCCAAGTTCCGCACCGGCGGAACCACCGCGCACGCGTTCCCGAACGAGGCCGAACTGGCCGCGTTCGTGCACGGGTGCCGGCTCCGCGAACTGCCGTTCAAGGTCACGGCCGGGCTGCACAACGCCGTGCGGCACACCGACCCGACCACGGGTTTCGAGCACCACGGTTACCTCAACCTGATGCTCGCCACCCACCACGCCGTCGCCGGCGCCGAACCAAACGCGCTCGCCGACCTGTTGGCCATCCGGGACAGCGCCGAACTCACCCGGATGGCACACGAGCTGACCCTGCCCGAGCGCACCCGCCTACGCGGCTACCTGACCTCGTACGGCACCTGCAGCGTCGCCGAACCGCTCCAGGACGCACTCACGCTCGGCCTGCTCGACGAACCCCCGCACCACCGCGACTGATCCGACCAAGGAGCCCGACGTCATGCCCACCACCTGGGTCCCGCTGCCGACCGACACGGGCTACGGCATCGACAACCTGCCCTACGGCGTGTTCACCACCGACCGGGAGCCGGACCGGCCCCGGATCGGCGTGGCGATCGGCGACTTCGTGCTCGACGCCGGCGCGGCGGCGCACGCGGTGGGCGCACCGGCCGAGGTGGCCGACGTGTTGACCGCGCCGAGCCTGACCGCGCTGCTCGCGGCCGGCCGGCCGACCTGGCGCGCGGTGCGCGCCGCGCTCGGCACGTGGCTGACCGACGCCGCGCTGCGGGCGGACGTCGAGCCGCAGTTGATTCCGCGTCAGGACGTGGTGTTGCGGCTGCCGTTCGAGGTCGCGGACTACGTCGACTTCTACGCCTCCGAACACCACGCGACCAACCTGGGCAAGATCTTCCGCCCCGGCTCCGAGCCGCTGACGCCCAACTGGAAGCACCTGCCGATCGGTTACCACGGCCGCGCGGGTACCGTGGTGGTCTCGCACACCCCGATCGTGCGACCCAGCGGGCAGCGCAAGGCGCCCACCGACGCGGCGCCCTCGTTCGGGCCCAGCCGGCGGCTCGACATCGAGGCCGAGGTCGGCTTCGTGGTCGGCGCCGGCACCGCACTCGGAACACCGGTGGCCCTGGGCGACTTCGCCGACCACGTGTTCGGCGTGTGCCTGCTCAACGACTGGTCCGCGCGCGACATCCAGGCCTGGGAGTACGTCCCGCTGGGCCCGTTCCTGGGCAAGTCGTTCGCCACGTCCGTGTCGCCGTGGGTGGTCCCCCTCGAAGCCCTCGACGTCGCGCGCGTGGCACCCCCCGCGCGCGACGTCGAGCCACTGCCCTACCTGGACGACCGCGGCGCCGAACCGTGGGGCCTGGACCTGGCCCTGGAGGTCCGGCTCAACGGACATGTGATCTCCCGGCCGCCGTTCGCCGCGATGTACTGGACCGCGGCGCAACAACTCGCGCACATGACGGTCAACGGCGCCTCGCTGCGCCCGGGCGACCTGTTCGCGTCCGGCACGGTCAGCGGCCCCGAGGTCGGCGAGCGCGGCGCGCTGATCGAGATCACCTGGAACGGCGAGAACCCGCTCAAGCTCCCGGACGGGTCGACCCGAACCTATCTGGAGGACGGCGACGAGGTCACGATCACCGCTACCGCCCCCGGTCCGAACGGCACTCGTATCGGATTCGGCGAGGTCAGTGGGCGAATCGTGACGGCGCGCTGACCCGATGCCGGCTCCCGCAACTTGCGGGAGCCGGCATTATCCTGGGGGGATCAGCAAGGGGCGGGCCACGAGGGGGTCCCATGTCGTCGTTCGTACGCTCTTCCTGGAGCAACACCGCCGTGTCACCGGTGTTGGCCGGCCTCGGCGGGGCCTTCCTGGTGGCCGGCCTGGTGGTCACCACCACGCTCGGATTTCCCTCCGGGATCGGGCTGTTGGCCGCCGTACCGCTGTGCGCGGGCGCCTCGATCATCCGGGTGCGGGTGGATTCGCGCGGGCTTACCGTCGAGTTCGGGCTGTTGCCGTGGCTACGCAAGCGGGTACCGCTGCGCGAGATCCGCTCGGCCGGTCACCGCGAGGTGCGCGCCTTCCGGGAGTTCGGTGGGTGGGGCTACCGGGTCAGGTCCGGCCGGACCGGCATCGTGCAGCGCTCCGGCGACGCCTTGACGCTCACCCTGCGTTCCGGGCGCGAGTTCGTGGTCACCGTGCCGAACGCGCGCCAGGCAGCGGCGGTGTTGAACAACCTGATCGGCACCAAGGTCTGAGCACGCGTCAGGGCTCCAGCCGGGCCGCGGCGTGTTCGGCGCGGATCAACTCCAGCAGCCGGCCCACCCAGTTGCGGCCGGTTTCACCGGACTCGCCCCAGAAGTCCGAGTCGATGTCCCGGTAGCCGATCCGCGCGTCGCCGGTCTCGGCGAGCACGTGCGCCAGGGCCGGGTCGGCGGCGAACTTGGCCCGCAGCAGCCTCGCCATCACCGCCGTGCGGGCCGCCGACCAGCCCGCCCGTACCGGCGCCTCGGCGGCGATCCGCTTGGCCTCGAACGGGTCCGCCGTCGCCGCGATCCGGGCCCGCGCGGCCGGGTCGGCGGTCGCCGTCGCCCAGTAGGCGTGCGCCACCGACGGACAACTCAGCGCGCCGACCTCGATCGCCACCGGATACTCGTTGCGCAGCACCAGGACACCCGGCTCGGCCGGCCACCCGTCCCGGAAGAACCGCGCCGGCACGTCCACCGTCGGCGTCCACGCGCCCTCCGGGCCGTCCCAGGGCGCCGGCGGCCCCGGCGCCGCGCGGCGCTCCGTACAGTAGGCAAGCGCCTCCGTGTACGCCTCGGCGGTGACCACGTGGTCCGGCCACAGTTCGCCGCCGATCCCGGTCACCAGCACCCGCAGCGGGTAGTCCTTGCGGTCCTGGTCCTTGAGCGCGTACCTCCGCTGCCCCTCGGGGATCGTGTGGTGCGCCCGGGACAGCGCGACCCGCCGCTCCTCGCCCGGTTCGGCGAGGAACTCGTCCAGCACCGCCAGGCACCGGGCGGTGGAATCCGGTCGGCCGTTCAACCGATCGACGATGTCGTGGACCTCGCCGAGCAACTCCTCGGCGCTGATCCACGACTCCGGCTCGTCGAAGCGCCACGACGCGGTCGAATCCAGCGAACCGCGCGCACCCGCCTCGAGCTCGGTCGCGACCCATCCGGACTCCACCTGCTCGGCGAATTCCGCGAGTGACACCAAACCCCAGCAGTCCACCATCGCGTCCGCGTACACGAACAGGTCGGTCAGGTGGTAGTCGCCATTCCTGATGAAGACGTGTCGCCACGTCCCCGGGACCCGCTCGCCGTCGACGTGCCGCCAGGTCGGTGGATCGATCGTCATGCGAGCAGGCTAGTCGTCCGTTCGGGCGAAACCACCGCCCGGTTCGGATCGGTTCAAATCGCTCGGTGCTGGCCGCTCTTGTCGTAGTAGCCGGGACCGGCCACCAGAGCGGTACGGAAGTACAGGCCCTCGCCGACCACGCCGTTGTTGTTGCCGTGTCCGGGCACGAACGGCTGCCACAGGGCCACCAACAACTCCGGAGCCACCAGCGACGCGCCCTCGGTCTCCACCCGAACGGGTGTCAGTTCACCGAGCAGTCGGGTGACGTCGACGGCCGGCGTGCCGAAGACGTCGACGCCCAGCAGGAGCACCGTGTCCGCGAAATCGTCCTCGGACCGATGCACCTCGATCGCCTCGACCAGTCCGTCCTTGTCACTCACCACATGAATCGAGAGGTCCGCCCCGAAGTGGGCGAACCCACGAGTGCGTCCCGACAGATCTCCTCCGAGTTCGCGCAGAGCCGCCTCTGCCTCGTCCATGGACATGCCGATCTTGATCGGCCCTACGCCGTAAGGCGGATCCAACTCAAGCTGCACGTGATCTCCCTCGCCTCGAACAACCGAGTATGACGCACCGTCATCGGGCACCCTCGCACCCGGTTGCCGGTTCGGCGCGGGAGGGTGACCCACGGCCTGCGCACGGACGGCAATGCTCCCGTCGACGCCGATCCCGGCTTCGCCTTTATACCCGTTCGGGCCAATCGGAAGACCGCCGGATCGGCCTCGACAGGGGGTCGATCCGGGGTCGGCTCGGGGAACACACGGGGTCGGCGCGGGGTCGACGCGACGTCGGCGCGGTTCAGCGCGGGGTGCCGAAGACCTGGGTCCAGGACGTGCCGTAGGTGCCGCCGGTGACGTAGCCGACACCGATCTCGGTGAACTCGGGGGTGAGGATGTTCTTGCGATGACCGGGGCTGTCCATCCAGCCCTGCACCACCTCGGCCGGGGTGCGCTGACCGCACGCGATGTTCTCCCCTATCCGGCTGTACAGATAGCCCGCCGCCAACGCCCGGTCCCACGGCTGTCGGCCGTCCGGATCGGTGTGCGAGAAGAACGCCCGGGTGATCATGTCCGCGCTGAACGCCTGAGCGCACACGGTCAGTTGCGGCTGCGGGGCGAGCGCCCGCAGGCCCTGCCGGCCGCGCTCGACATTGGTCAGCTCCACCACGCCGCGCTGGAACTCGGTGGGCGCCGACGGGGTTTGCGTCTCCTCCTCGACCTCGACGCCGAAGTCCCGGGCGATGCCCGCGAGGCCGTCCGCGTAGCCCTGGCCGAGCGCGCGTACCTTCCAGCCCGCGCCGCGCCGATAGATCTCGGCGAGCAACAACACCGTCTCGGTACGTGGTCGCGGCGGCGTGAACCGGGCGAGGAGCGCGCCGCTCGCGCCGGTGAGCGTCATCGCCGGCGGCGGCAACTCGCCCAGGGTGTGCGTGGTATCGGCCGGGCTGACTACCACGGTCACCCGGGTGGCCCCGGCGCGCAGCCCGATCGGGTCCACCGTGACGGTGTCCCCGCCGAGCCGTACGCCGGGCGCAAAGAGCTGGTTGAAGAAGACGAAGTCCGCGTCGCCGGACACCCGTCGGTCGTCGCCGGTGATCAGCGCGGAGATGTCGAAGGGGCCGGGCACGCGTACGCGCACGACGCCGCCCGGTAAGGATTGGTTCGCACCCGGCGGCAGTTCGTTCATGACCTCGGATTCTAACGAGGATGCCGACGGGGGTGCGGACGAGAGGTGCCGACGGGCGATGCCGGCCGAGGACACCGGCGATCGCCGGTGCCGGGCCCGGCGCTAGCTCTCGGTGACCCGGCCGGCCGCGACCTCGAGCCGTCGGGTGACCCGGACCGCCTCCAGCATCCGGCGGTCGTGGGTGACCAGGAGGAGGGTGCCCTCGTAAGCCTCCAGCGCGCTCTCCAACTGCTCGATCGCGGGCAGGTCCAGGTGGTTCGTCGGCTCGTCCAGGACCAGCAGGTTGACCCCCTCGGCCTGGAGCAGCGCCAGCGCCGCGCGGGTGCGCTCGCCCGGGGACAACGTCGCCGCCGGGCGCAGCACGTGCGCCGCCTTGAGCCCGAACTTGGCCAGCAGCGTGCGCACATCGGCCGGCAGCAGCTCCGGGACCACCGCGCAGAACGCCTCCAGGAGCGGTTGATCGCCCAGGAACAGCCCGCGCGCCTGGTCCACCTCGCCGACCACGACGCCCGAGCCGAGCGAGCCCTGTCCGGCGGTCAACTCGGCCCGGCCGAGCAGCGCCGCGAGCAGCGTGGACTTGCCCGCGCCGTTGGCCCCGGTGATCGCGACCCGATCCGCCCAGTCGATCTGCGTGGTCACCGGACCGAGGGTGAAGCCGCCGCGCTGGACCACCGCGCCGTTGAGCGTGGCCACCACGGCGCCGGCGCGCGGGGCGGCGGCGATCTCCATCCGCAGCTCCCACTCCTTGCGCGGCTCCTCGACCACGTCCAGGCGCTCGATCATCCGCTCGGTCTGCCGGGCCTTGGACGCCTGCTTCTCGCTCGCCTCGGCCCGGGTCTTCCGGCTGATCTTGTCGTTGTCGGTGGACTTGCGCCGCGCGTTGCGGGTGCCCTTGTCCATCCACCCGCGCTGCATCCGGGCCCGGGCCTCCAAGTCGCCGCGTTTGTCGGCGTATTCCTCGAAGTCCTCGCGGGCGTGCCGGCGGGCCACCTCACGCTCGGTCAGATACGCGTCGTAGCCGCCGCCATAGCTGCGGATCTGCTGCTGGGCCAGATCCAGCTCGACCACCCGGTCCACCGTACGGGCGAGGAACTCGCGGTCGTGGCTGATCACCACGGTGCCCGCGCGCAGCCCGGTGACGAACTTCTCCAACCGGTCGAGCCCGGCCAGGTCCAGGTCGTTGGTCGGCTCGTCGAGCAGAAATACGTCGTAGCGGCTGAGCAGCAGCGACATCAGCCCCGCGCGGGCGGCCTGGCCACCGGAGAGCGCGGTCATCTCCCGGTCCAGGTCCACCGCCAGACCCGGTTCGGCGGCGACCTCCTCGGCCCGCTCCTCCAGGTCCGCGCCGCCCAGGTCCAGCCAGCGGTCCAGGGCCACGCTGTACTCGTCGTCGGCGCCCGCGCGACCCTCGACCAGGCCCTCGGTGGCGGTGTCGAGCGCGGCCTGCGCGGCGGCGACGCCGGTACGCCGGGCCAGGAACGCCCGTACCGTCTCGCCCGGCCGGCGGTCCGGCTCCTGCGGCAGATGGCCCACCGACGCGGTCGGCGGACTCAGCTGTACGGTCCCCGCCTCCGGCTCGCCCAGGCCGGCCAGCAGCTTCAACAGGGTGGACTTGCCCGCGCCGTTCACCCCGACCAGGCCGACGACGTCGCCGGGGGCGATCACCAGGTCCAATCCGGAGAACAGGACACGGTCACCGTGTCCGGCGGCAAGGTCTTTGACGACGATCGTGGCGCTCATGAGGATATGGATCCTATCGGCCGCTGCGAGGATGACGGAGTCCGCGTACATCGGGCATACCTCCGGCCCGTGCGGCCGCCTTGGAAGGACGAAGCGATGACCACCGAGCCCCGCCCCGAACCGTACGAGCCGCTGCCCGAGGACTGGGAGCGCGCGGTGGCCATCGTCGCGCACCCCGACGACCTCGAGTACGGCGCCGCCGCCGCGATCGCCCGCTGGACCCGGCGGGGCAAGCGGATCACGTATGTCATGGTCACCAGCGGCGAGGCGGGCATCGACGGCCTGGATCCGGACGAGTGTCGCCCGTTGCGCGAGGCCGAACAGATCGAGTCGGCGCGGATCGTCGGGGTCGACACGGTCGAGTTCCTCGGCTATCCGGACGGGGTGATCGAGTACGGGCTGCCGCTGCGCCGCGACCTGTCCCGGGTGGTCCGCCGGCATCGCCCGGAGATCGTGATCACCGGCAACTTCCGGGACACGTGGGGCGGGGTGCAGCTCAACCAGGCGGACCACATCGCGGTCGGCCGCGCGGTGGCGGACGCGGTGCGCGACGCGGGCAACCGCTGGGTCTTCCGCGAATTGCTCGCCGAGGGCCACGAGCCGTGGGGCGGCGTGCGCGCGGTGTGGGCGAGCGGCTCGCCACAGTCGCGGCACGCGGTGGACACGACGGCGGACTTCGCCCTGGGCGTCGCCTCGCTGGAGGCCCACGCGGCCTACCTGGCGGGCCTGGGCCAGGGGCAGATGGCCGACGCGGGGGAGTTCTTGGAGGGCATGGGACGAACGGCGGGGTCCCGACTGGGGACCAGATTCGCGGCGGCTTTCGAGGTGTTTCCGATGGGGTGATGGGGGGTGGGGCGTGGGGGTGGGCGGTTCTTGCTCGACGGCGACCCGAATGGCTTCGGCGGCCGGGTCGACCTCCCGGCGCCCTTCGGGTTCGGGTTCGATACGGGTTCGGGTTCGATACGGGTGAGTGGGAGTCCTGGGCGGACTGATCGGCCGGCGGCGACCCCGGTGGGGTTGCGCGACAACGGTGTGGTCGGGGCGGGAGAATGCCGGTGATGCTTGGTGATGGAGTGGATCGGAACGTGACGATGTCGGTGGCGGCGCAGCAGGGTGGGCAGGATTCCGTGCATCGGCGGATCGCCGAGGAGCTCGGGGTTCGCGAGGGGCAGGTTCGGGCCGCGGTCGAGTTGCTCGACGGCGGGGCGACGGTGCCGTTCATCGCTCGGTACCGCAAGGAGGTGACCGGGACCCTGGACGATACGCAGCTGCGCAATCTGGAGGAGCGGCTGCGGTATCTGCGCGAGTTGGACGAGCGGCGCGTGGCCGTGCTCGCCTCGATCGAGGCGCAGGGGAAGCTGGACGACGCGCTCAAGGCGCAGATCCTGGCGGCCGACTCCAAGGCTCGGCTGGAGGACATCTACCTCCCGTACAAGACGAAGCGGCGGACCAAGGCGCAGATCGCCCGCGAGGCCGGTCTGGAGCCGCTGGCGCTCGGGCTGCTCGGCGACCCCTCGCGTGATCCGGTCGCCGCGGCGGCGGCGTTCGTCGACCCGGACAAGGGGGTCGCGGACGCGGCGGCGGCGTTGGAGGGGGCACGTTCGATCCTGGTCGAGCGGTTCGCCGAGGACGCGGACCTGATCGGCGAGCTGCGCGAGCGGATGTGGACGCGCGGCCGGGTCGTGGCCAAGGTGCGCGAGGGCAAGGAGGAGGCGGGCGCCAAGTTCGCCGACTACTTCGACTTCGCCGAGCCGTTCACCCGGCTGCCCTCGCATCGGATCCTGGCGATGTTCCGGGGCGAGAAGGAGGACGTGCTCGACCTCACCCTCGCGCCGACCCGGGACGACGGTGAGGTGGAGGGGCCGACCGAGTACGAGCGGGCGATCGCGCATACGTTCGGCGTCGCCAATCGTGACCGCCCGGCCGACAAGTGGCTGGCGGACACGGTGCGTTGGGCCTGGCGGACCCGGATCCTGGTACACCTGGGCATCGACCTGCGCGGTCGGTTGCGGCAGGCGGCCGAGGACGAGGCGGTACGGGTGTTCGCGGCCAACCTGCGCGACCTGCTGCTCGCCGCGCCGGCCGGCACGCGGGCCACGATGGGTCTCGACCCGGGCCTGCGTACCGGGGTCAAGGTCGCGGTGACCGACGACACCGGCAAGGTGGTCGCCACCGAGACCATCTACCCGCACGAACCGCGCCGCCGGTGGGACGAGTCGATCGCCACGTTGGCGCAGTTGGCCGCGGCCCACCGGGTGGACCTGATCGCGATCGGCAACGGCACCGCGTCGCGCGAGACGGACAAGCTGGCCGCCGAACTGATGGCCAAGCACCCCGAGTTGGCGCTGACCAAGGTGATGGTGTCCGAGGCGGGCGCGTCGGTGTACAGCGCCTCCGCGTTCGCATCGCAGGAACTCCCGGACCTGGACGTGTCGTTGCGCGGCGCGGTCTCGATCGCCCGGCGACTCCAGGACCCGCTGGCCGAGTTGGTCAAGATCGACCCGAAGTCGATCGGCGTGGGCCAGTATCAGCACGACCTGTCCGAGTTGAAGCTGTCCCGCTCGCTGGACGCGGTGGTCGAGGACTGCGTGAACGCGGTCGGGGTGGATGTCAACACCGCGTCCGCGCCGCTGCTCACGCGCGTGTCCGGGATCGGCGCGACGCTCGCCGAGAACATCGTGCAACACCGGGACACGAACGGCCCGTTCAAGACCCGACGGGACCTCAAGAACGTCGCCCGCCTGGGCCCGAAGGCATTCGAGCAGGCGGCGGGCTTCCTGCGGATCCCGGCCGGCGACGACCCGTTGGACGCGTCCTCGGTGCACCCCGAGGCATATCCGGTGGTACGCAAGATCGTCGCGGCGGCCGGTGGCGAGGTACGGACGCTGATCGGCGCGGCGCCGAGGTTGCGCGCGCTCGACCCGAAGGCGTTCACCGACGAGAAGTTCGGGCTGCCGACGGTGACGGACATCCTGCGCGAGTTGGAGAAGCCGGGGCGCGACCCGCGACCGGCGTTCAAGACGGCCACCTTCAAGGAGGGCGTCGAGAAGTTGTCCGACCTGCGACCCGGGATGCTCCTGGAGGGCGTGGTCACGAACGTGGCCGCGTTCGGCGCGTTCGTGGACGTCGGCGTGCATCAGGAGGGGCTCGTACACGTCTCGGCGATGTCGAAGACGTTCGTGAGCGACCCGCACGATGTGGTCAAGTCGGGCGATGTGGTGCGGGTGAAGGTGCTGGACGTGGACATTCCGCGCAAGCGGATCTCGTTGACGTTGCGGTTGGAGGACGAGGCGCAGGAGCGCGGGTCGCAGGAGCGCGGAGCGCGCGAGGGCGGGTCGCGCGAGGGTCGGTCCGGGGACGGGCGGCAGGCCGGCGCGCGACAGGGGCAGGGGCCGGGCGGTTCGCGTCGGGGCCAGGGACAGGGTGGTGCGCAGCAGGGCCAGGGTGGTCCGCGGCAGGGTCAAGGCGGCGGTGCCGACGGTGGCGGCCAGGGACGACGGGGCGCGCCGCCGAAGCAGAGCCGTGGGCCGCAGGCGCCGGCCGGAGGTGGTGGCGCGATCGCGGACGCGCTGCGGCGGGCCGGGCTGGTGGAGTAGCACGGTTATCGGTCGGCTTTGGCTTGGGCTTCCTCTCAGCTTGGGCTTCGGCTTCGGCTGATCGCGTACGTGCGCGCCGGGTGGGCTCGATGCGCCCGCCTGGCGCGCACGGGCGTGTCGGGGTCTCGGCTCGGGCTCGGGGTCTGGGGGGTGGGGGGTGGGGGGTGGAAAGTGGGGCCGAGATCGCCCCGACGGCCAGGGCCGAGGCTCCCGGACCGTCGACTACCGCTCGCCGACATGCGTCGCGCCTCGCACCTCGCACCTCGCACCTCGCGCGCCGCGCGGTCAACCCGCCTGGGCCTGTGGGGCCAGCGCCCGTAGCACCGTCATGCGGGTCACCCCGTGTTCGGCGAGGAGATCGGCGACCACGCCCGGGCGGGACGTGAGGGCGAGCAGGATGTGTTCGCCGCCGATGTGCTTGTCACCACGCTCGAGCGCCTCGCGCAGCGACTTCTCCAGCACCGCCTTGGCCCCGGCCGTGAACGGTCCCGCCGTCGACCGCCCACCGAACGGCCAGGTCCGCCGCCGGCGCGGCGCCACCGCCAACGCCCCCTCCCCGTGCACCCGTTCGACCCGGGCGACGATCTCGTCCACGTCGATGCCCAGGTCGGCGAGCGCGGCCTGATCGGCCTCCGACACCCCGCCGCGCCGGCGGGCCCGATCCAGCGCCCCCGCCACCTCGTCCCGATGCGCGACGAACCCGAGGGTCGCCAGCGCGAGCGCCGCGGGCGTCCCCTGCGCGTCCAGCAGTGCCGTGAGCATGTGCTCCTCCCCCACCGTGGCGGCCCCGGCCCGGCGCGAGTGCTCGGCCGCACCGCGGACGATGTCGCGGGCATCGGCGGCGAACCTCTCGAACATCAGTTCCTCCCGTGCTTCTTGTGCACTGCCTGACGACTCACGCCCAGCTCGGCGGCGATCTCCTGCCACGACCACCCCTGCACCCGCGCACTGCGCACCTGCACGGCTTCGAGCTGTTCGAGCAGCCGCCGCAGCGCGGCCACGGCCCGCAGGCCCACGCGTGGATCACGATCCCCCGCACGACTGGCGAGGTCGGTTGCTTCGGTCATGCCTGTCAACATACGTTGACATCCTCGACGCGTCAACCATCATTGACACGCGTGCCGCGCCCCGCGGTCTACCCACCCGCTCCCCGAACCGCTACGGTCGCCGACCATGCGAATTCTTGTGCTCGGAGGAACCGCGTTCATCGGACGGGCCATCGTCGAGGACGCGCTGCGCGACGGCGCCGAGGTGACCGTGTTCGGTCGGGGTCGGACCGGTCGGGAGTTGTTCCCGGATGTCCCCCGGCTGATCGGCGATCGCGACACCGGCGACTACGCCGCGCTGCACGGCGGCGAATGGGATGCGGTGGTGGACGTCAGCGGCTACGTCCCGCGCCACGTGGGCCAGGCGATGGCCGCGCTCGACGATCGGGTCGGCCGCTACCTGTTCCTTTCCACGCAGGCGGTATACGTACAGACGGGCGTCGGCCCCGACGCGGACGAGGACACCCCTCGGCGCGCGCCCGTACGCCACACCGAGGTGCTCGACAACGACACCTACGGCCCGTGCAAGGTGGCCTGCGAGGACGATGTGCTGGCCCGGTACGGCGACCGCGCCACGATCGTCCGACCGGGAAACGTGGTCGGGCCGCACGACGTCCAGGACACCATGACGTATTGGCTCCGCCGGGCCGCGCGCGGCGGGCGGGCGGCGCTGCCGGGACGGCCCGAACAGCCGGTGCAGGTGCTCGACGCGCGCGACCTGGCCCGCCTGGTCACCCGCCTGCTCCGCGACGATCGCCCGGGCGCCTTCAACGCGGTGGGCCCGGCCGAACCGACCACGCTGGCCGGGCTGATCGGGGCCTGCGCGCAGGCGGCCGGCGCCGAGGTGGAACTGGTGCAGATCTCCCCCGACGCCGCGCCGGGGCCGTTCCCCCTGATCCTCCCCGAGCCCCAGTGGCCCACCCGACAACGCAGCGCCCACCGAGCCCGCACCGCCGGCCTCCCCGCCACGCCCCTGACGACCACCGCGGCCGACACACTGACCTGGGACCACGCCCGCGGCAAACCCCCACTGCCCTGGGACCTGTCGCCCGAGGCCGAGGCCAACCTCCTCGAAGGCGCCTAGCCGGCCGATCCGGGACACCACCACGATCAACGCCCCGACCGACGCCCCGAACGGCCCGCCACGACCCCCGACGAACCCCACGAACCCCCCGCCAAGCCCCAGGTCAGCCCCCGTACACCGGCGTCCGATGCCCCTCCGGATGTTTGATATGGTTCTCCACGTCGCCGCACGGAACACCAGCGGAGACCACCCGGTCCGGGTGGCGGAATTGGCAGACGCGCTAGCTTGAGGTGCTAGTGCCCGAAAGGGCTTGGGGGTTCAAGTCCCCCCTCGGACACCGCGGGGCCGTTCTTGAGATGGCCCGAGATGAATTGACGAGATCCCGTTTCGACCGTTGAGGTCGGGCGGGATTTCGGCTTTTCCGGGTGTGTTCGCGCTGGAGTGCGGGGTCGGGTGGTGGTCGGTGGGGTTGCGCGGTGTGTGCCTTGGTGCTGTGGGTGTGCCGGGGCGCACCGTGGCGCGTCAGGGCGTTCATCGCCGGGACGTGTTGAGCGCATCCCCCCGATCGGCATGGTGGATCGTTGATCAGGACGGTCCGCTGCAGGTCTGCTTGGGGTGGTCGTTGCTGTTGTAGCCGGTGTAGTAGTTGTGCCAGCCCGTGTAGAAGTCGGTGGAGCCGATGCACATGGGGATGCCGCCGGTGGTGCCGATGTGCATGAAGGCCAGGCTGTGGTAGTAGAAGTTGCCCCTGTCGATGCTGATCAGCGCGGACACCTGCCCCGCCTGTCCGATTTGGTTGGTGACCTCGGCAGTTCCCGCCCTGTCCCCGTAGGCGTCGCGTACCTCGATGTATCCGTCGGTGGCGTCGGTCCAGTTCTTGTCCCAGAGGATCGACGCGTACTCGGAGCGACACGCGGGGCGGTACCACAGGTACAACGTGCCCATGTGCTGGGTGGTGATCCAGCCGTGGGCGTAGAGCTCGGTCGAGGTGATCTTGACGTACGCACCTGCACACGGATCGGCATGCGCGGTGCCCGGGCCGATTGGCCCTACCGCAAGTGCCGTTGTGGCGCCGACTGCGACGATGGCGGCCTGGATCGCCCTGATGACGGTAGGAAAGCGCATGGAGGGTCCTCCTTGTGTGTGGGTTCAGGTGCAGTAGGGGCGGGACGGCGGAGTGGAGGAGACGGCTCCGTAGTGCCAGCGCCCGGATTCGGTGAAGAACGCCTCTGTCCAGTAGCAGTAGCCGTGCCTGGTGACTCCGCCGCTGCCGGTGGACGGGTCGCCGTCGCTTATCGAGCCGCTGTACTGCCCGTTGCCGGGGAGGGTCAGGTTCCCGGAGGGGAACGTGTAGGAGATGTACCAGCCGTTGGCGAGGTCGTCGGCCGGTGCCTCCAGCACCGCAAATCCCATCCGGACGTCGGTACTTCCGCCACGGAACCTTGCCGATCGGGTGAGTTTGGCGTCGGGTATCCCGCCGCCCATCGGTGCCACCGTCAGGCAGGCGACGACCTTGTAGTTGTAGGCGGCCTGGTGGGGCGACCGGTCGTTGCAGATGGTGAAGTCGGGGTCGGCGTGTGCCGTGCTCGCCGATCCCACGACGGAGGTCATGGCGAGCGCCAGAGCTCCGATGGCCGGTGTCAGGGTGCGTTTCAGCGACATACTCGCCTCCTGCGTGGAATGAGCTTTTGCCGGGGCTGCACGAACTTCCGGGTCCGTCCGGATGCGGAACGGGCGCGGCCACGCGGGCCCACCCGAAGCCGCTTCTCGTGTGGCAAACTCGACCCGTCGACAAGCCCTACTCGGTGACGGAAGTGGCAACCGGATGCCCACACCCGTACTCGATCGCCGTCGCGCCCGAAGCAGCGGTGGCACCGGCCACGCCTGCGACGGCGGCGAGGACGGCGCAGACGAACCATCGACGAAGATTCGGACGAAGATTCGGACGAAGATTCATGAGGTCCCTCCGTTCCCATGGGGAGATCGTGCAATCCCGGCCTCGGCGAAGCCCAACGATTCGACAACCATCGACACTTGCCCCTTGACCGTCCGGAAGAGGTGTCATGATCCGGATCGACCTGTCGGCGGACGGACTGGCCCGCAGCCACTTCGCCATCTCGCCCGTGACCGTCACCGCCGACCTGCTCATGGCCCTGTACGAGCACCCGGCCGGCGTTCCGCGCGAGATCCGGGAACGGGCCGTCGAGGCGCTCACCGGCCGCGAGTTCGGCACGCTCATCACGCTGGGAGCCCCCGGCGCGCACGGCTACTGCCCGGACTTCCTGCGCCCGATTCCGGCCGCGCACACTGGTGACCTCGACGACGAGCTGCACGTCATCACCACCACCGGCACCGACCGGGTCCGCCATGAAATCGCCATCATCACCGGCGGTGGGAAGTTACCCGGCAGACTCGCCCGGGCGACGGAACAGGGCGAACAGCACCTCACGCAAGCTGCCGCCGATCAGCTCGCCCGGCTGTTCCACGCCGTCATCGCCCCCGACTGGCCGCGCATTCGCGACCGTTTGGAGGCCGACATCGCCTCCCGAGCACGTGCCGCGGCCGGCGCCGGGCTCATCGCCGCCATCGACAACCTCGACGCGTGTGTCGTCTGGAACGGCGGCGGCATCGACATCGGTTTGCGGTACCCGCATCCTCGCGGGGCCCGCCTCGCCGAACCGCGCATCATCTTCCAACCGTCACCGTGGTTCCACCGGACGAGGTTCGCCATCGACCCGCCCGAATCCCCCGACCGGCGCAGCCCCGTCATTCACTACCCGGCCGGCGCCGATCGACGTACCGGCCGCGACCGGCGGGGACGACGGCCGGCCGCGACGGGACTCGGTGAGGTGATGGGGGAAACCCGTGCGCTCATCCTCGCCGAATCGGGTGGCGGCACGACAACCGCCGAGGTCGCCACTCGGCTTCGGGTGGCGCGCTCCACCGCGTCGCACCACCTCCAACTCCTCTACCGGGCCGGGCTGGTCGACCGCCACCGCGACGGAAAACACGTCGTGTACCGGCGGGCGAGGCTCACGGCCATCGACGAGTGACCGGATTGGGTCCGGGCACGGCAGTGAGCTCCAACGCCGCCACGAGGAAGGTGATCAGCCGACCTCGAGGGCGGTGCCCAGGAGCCCGAGCGGCGGTGCGCCCAGGTTCAGCAGCGCGGCGTGGAAGCGGGGCAGCGAGAAGGCCGATCCCCAGCGCTGCCGGGCCTGTTCGCGCAGGTCGAGGACGGCGAACTTGCCCCACGTGTACCGCCCGTAGGTCGGATCGAACAGGCCGCGGCGCGCCTCGTGGGCGGCGGCCGGACCGGCCAGGGCGACGTCCTCGGTGAACCGGCGGGCGGCGTCGGCCACGCTCATCGCGCCGCTGTGCAGCCCGATCGCGCAGGCGAACCGGGTGACCCGGCGCAGTGCGTCCTGCGCGACGGCCACTGCGAAGGCGGGATCGGTGCGGAAGCCCTCGGTCAGTGCCAGTTCCTCGCAGTAGTGCGCCCAGCCCTCGATCAACGCCTCGGAGAGCAGGGTGCGCCGGACCTCGCTGCCCGCCCGGCGCATGGCCCGACCGTGGCTCAGGTGTCCCGGGGCCACCTCGTGCACCACCATGTTGGCCATCAGACTGCGGCTGAACCCGGTCCGCAGCCACTCCTCGGACTCGGTCGCCGACCATCCCGGCAGCGGCAGGCTGACCTGGAACCGCCCGGGTGCGTCGGCCTCGTTGGCGGCCGCCCAGGTCGCCCCGGCCAGCGACCGGCGCTGTGCGTCGGGCATCGGCAACACCTCGACCAGCACGTCGTGATCCGGCACCAGGTCGTGCGCGGCGGCCCACGCGACGGCCGCCCCGACCAGCTTGCGGAATTCCGGGATCACCTGGTCCGCGGCGGGATGGTCGTCCTGGAGGGCGCGGATCGTATCCGCGGGCTTCGCGTGCGGATCCACCCGTCGGCAGCTCTCGTCGCGCAGCTCGCGCAGCCGGTCGCGCTCGGCGTCGACCCGGGCGGCGAGCTGTGCCAGGTCGATCTCCAGGCCCTCGGCCGAGCCGAGCAGCCGAGCCAGGTCCGCGCTGCCGAGCGCGCCCGACGGCGGGCCCTCGACGGCGGCTCGTTCGAGGTGTCGGACGAAGCGGTCCAACGCCCGCTCCGCCGCGTCGTGTACGGCATCGGCGCCCGGCTCGACGTACCCCGCGAGTCCGCGTGCGAGCGGCAGGGTGGCTTCGGCCAGCGGCGCGGGCACCCGATCGAGGGCCTCGATCGCGGCGGCCACGCCGTCCGGCCAGCGGGCCAGGTGTTCGTGCCGGGCGCGGGCGCGCTCTGCGGCCGGGGCGTACTCGCGGTCGTAGCCGGACAGGTCGAGATTCTCGATGTGCCACAGGGGGTTGCTGCGGTGCAGTGCCAATTCGCCCAGGCGCACGCGCAGTGCCTGTTCGGCCGCGCCGGCCAGGGCCTCGTCGTGCGGGTCCGGGTAGGGCTGCGTGCCGCGCGGGCCGCCGAGCGCAGCCAGGGCGGTGCGTACCCCACTCGGCGACAAGTCCTGGATGGTGCCGTCGTATTCGTGGCGACCGGCGCTCTCCCGGGCGGCGAAGACGGACGCGTCGCAGATCGCGGCGAGGCGGGCGTCCGAAGGCGGGGTGTCCGAGGACCGGGCGTCCGATGGGCGAGTCTCCGAGGATCGGCTGCTCGAAGGCCGGGTGTCCGAGGGTCGGGTGTCCGACGATCGGCTGTCCGAGGGTCGCGTGTCCGAAGGCCGGCTGTCCGAAGACCAGGTCTGCGAAGACCGGGTGTCCGAGGGTCGGACCGAACTCATGTGCTGCTCCAAGTACTGTGAACTGGTGTGACACCGACCAGCCTGGGCCCGACGCCCTCGTTCGACACGAGCCAATGAGGCCGCAGGTGGACCGGATTTCGCCGGCGGCCGGGCCGATGGCGGTCGCCGACCTGGTCGAGTTGCTCGGCGACTGGACGTCGGGCGACGGCGAGGGCAAGGGCGAGGGCGCGCTCTATCGCCGATTGGCGGCGGCCACGACGCGGCTGATCGCGGACGGTGCGCTGCCCGCCGGGGCGCGGCTGCCGGCCGAACGGCCGTTGGCCCGGGCGCTGGCGGTGAGTCGGGCCACGGTGGTCTCGGCGTACGACGCGCTGCGCGCGGCCGGGCTGGTGGAGAGCCGGCGCGGCAGCGGGAGCAGTGTGGCCCGGCGGCCGGAGTTGCCGGCGGCGGCCGGGGACGGGCGGGTACGGGGCGGGCAGGCGACGGCGCTGTTGCAGCGCATGGTCTCCGGGCCGGGCGAGGTGATCTCACTGGGACACGCGGCCGACGCGGGCGGTCCGGATCTGGCCGGCGCGCTGCTTGACCTGGTCCGGGAGGATCTGCCCGGGCTGCTGCGCGACACCGGCTACCATCCGGCCGGCCTGCCGACGCTGCGGGCGGCGATCGCCGCGCGGTACACCGAGCAGGGGCTGCCCACGGAGCCCGCCCAGGTGCTGGTCACCACCGGCGCGACCCAGGCGATCGCGCTGGCCACCGGGCTGTTCGTGCGCCCGGGGGCGGGCGTGGCGGTCGAGTCGCCGAGTTGGCCGGGTTGCCTGGACACCTTCCGGGCGGCCGGCGCCCGGTTGGTCGCGGTCGGGTTGGACGACGAGGGGATCCGGATCGACCTGCTGGCCCGGGCGTTCGCCGAGCACCGGCCCGCGTTGTTGTTCGTGATGCCGACCTACCACAACCCCACCGGCCGGCTGATGTCGGCGAGTCGGCGGCGCCGGGTGGCCGCGCTGGCCGCCGAGTACGGGGTCACCGTGCTGGAGGACAGCGCACACGCGGCGGCCACTGCCCCGGGCGAGGTGCCGGCGCCGATCGCGGCGCACGCGGCGAGCGGCATGGTGCTGACCGTGGGGTCGTTGTCCAAGGCGGTCTGGAGCGGGCTGCGGATCGGCTGGCTGCGAGCGCCGAGCAGCACCGTCGAATCGCTCGCCCGGATCAAGGCCAGGACCGACCTGAGCACCCCACTCCTCGACCAGGCGCTCGCCGCCCGCCTGCTGCCCGGGCTACCCGCGCTCGGCGCCGCCCGAAGTGCCCTGGCCCGACACCGACTCGGCACGCTGGAGCGGCTGTTGGCGAACCGGCTGCCGAGTTGGCGAGTGCACCCGCCGGCCGGCGGCTCGGTGTTGTGGGTGGAGCTCCCGCCGGGCACCGACGCCCGGGTCTACGCACAGGTGGCCCTGCGGCACGGCGTGGAGGTCGTCCCCGGCGCGGCGATGGACGCCACCGGCGCGCATGACCACTTCGTCCGCATCCCGTTCGCCTTCGACGACGACGTACTGCACCGCATCGCCGAGCGCCTGGCCGCCGCCTGGCGCGAATCCACCGGCTCCTGACCCCCGGCTCCTGACCCCCGGCGCCTGCCGCTCCGCCCCCGGCAAAGCCCCTTGGCCCTGCCGGAGTTGCCGGCAGGGCCAAAGAGGGCCATACGTAAGGGATCGGCTCAGGCTGCGATCGCGGTGGGCCTTGCGGACTCGGTCGCAGTGCCCGTACCGATCGTGGTCGGTCGGGTTTCGTCGGCGAGGGCCTTGAAGCCGCGTAGGCGCAGGCTGTTGCTGATCACGAAGACGGAGCTGAAGGCCATCGCGGCGCCGGCGAGCATCGGGTTGAGCAGGCCGGCGGCGGCGAGCGGGAGGGCGGCGACGTTGTAGGCGAAGGCCCAGAACAGGTTGGACTTGATGGTGGCCAAGGTCTTCCGGGCCAGCCGGATGGCGTCGGCGGCGGCGCGCAGGTCGCCGCGCACCAGGGTGAGGTCGGCGGCCTCGATGGCCACGTCCGTCCCGGTGCCCATGGCCAGGCCGAGGTCGGCGCGGGCGAGCGCGGCGGCGTCGTTGACACCGTCGCCGACCATGGCCACGATCCGGCCCTCGGCCTGGAGTCGGGTGACCACGTCGACCTTGTCCTTTGGCATCACCTCGGCGTACACGTGCTCCGGGTCGATGCCGACCTGCGCGGCGACGGTGTGCGCCACCGCGGTGTTGTCGCCGGTGAGCAGGATGGGGGTCAGGCCGAGTTCGCGGAAGCGGCGGATGGCCTCGGCGGAGGTGGGCTTGACCGCGTCGGCGACGACCAGGACGGCGCGTGCCCGGCCGTCCCAGGCGACCGCGACGGCGGTACGGCCGAGGGCCTCGGCGTCGGCCATCGCGCGTTCCAGGTCGATCGGGAGGTCGAGGGCCCATTCGGCGAGCAGTCGGGTACGGCCCACCAGGACGGCGTGACCCTCGACGACGCCCTGCACGCCGAGCCCCTCGACGTTGGCGAAGTCCTCGGGGTCGGGCAGGTCGCCGACACGTTCGGCCGCGCCCTTGGCCACGGCCTGCGCGATCGGGTGTTCGGAGGCGTTCTCCAGTGCGCCCGCGAGCCGCAGGACCTCGTCGATGTCCTCGCCGGCGGCGAGGTGCGTCTCGACCAGGGTCATCCGACCGGTGGTCACGGTGCCGGTCTTGTCGAGCACGACGGTGTCCACGCGGTGGGTGGATTCCAATACCTCGGGCCCCTTGATCAGGATGCCCAGTTGTGCGCCGCGCCCGGTGCCGACCATCAGTGCCGTGGGGGTGGCCAGGCCCAGGGCGCACGGGCAGGCGATGATCAGTACGGCAACCGCGGCGGTGAACGCGCCGGCGATGCCCTGTCCGGTGCCCCACCAGAAGCCGAGGGTGGCGGCGGCCAGCGTGATCACGATCGGTACGAAGATGCCGGAGACCCGGTCGGCCAGGCGCTGCACCCGGGCCTTGCCGTTCTGCGCGTCCTCGACCAGCCGTGCCATCTGCGCCAGTTGGGTGTCGGCGCCGATCCGGGTGGCCCGCACGACCAGTCGGCCGCCGGCATTGACCGTGGCGCCGGTGACGGTGTCGCCGGGGCGGACCTCGACGGGGACCGATTC
This sequence comes from Embleya sp. AB8, assembly GCF_049739465.1. Classification (NCBI taxonomy): domain Bacteria; kingdom Bacillati; phylum Actinomycetota; class Actinomycetes; order Kitasatosporales; family Streptomycetaceae; genus Embleya; species Embleya sp. AB8. The sequence continues at coordinate 243,594 of NZ_JBMHHY010000009.1, read as the reverse complement.
GCCGGTGAGCATCGAGGCGTCCACGGCGGAGGTGCCCTGTTCGACGATGCCGTCGGTGGCGATCTTCTCCCCGGGGCGGACCACGAACAGGTCGCCGACGGCGAGCTGTTCGACCGGGACGCGCTCCTCGCGGCCGTCACGCAGGACGGCGACGTCGCGGGCGCCGAGTTCGAGCAGGGCCTTGAGCGCGGCGCCGGAGCGACGCTTGGCCCGGGCCTCGAACCAGCGGCCGGCGAGGATGAACGTGGTGACGCCGGCGGCGGCTTCGAGGTAGATGTTGCCCGCTCCGTCGCCGCGTTCGATCGCGAACGAGAAGGCGTGGGTCATCCCCGGTTCGCCGGCCGTACCCCAGAACAGGGCGTATACCGACCAGGCGAGTGCGGCCAGGGTGCCCATCGACACGAGGGTGTCCATGGTCGAGGTGCCGTGCCGCAGATTGGTCCAGGCGGCCCTGTGGAACGGCCAGGCGCCGTACGCGACCACCGGCCAGGCCAGGGCGAGGGACAACCACTGCCAATCGGTGAACTGGAGGGCGGGAATCATCGCCATCGCGATCACCGGGACGGTAAGCACGGCGGAGACGAGCAGTCGATCGCGCAGTGCCCGGATCCGGCCCCCGTCCGGGTCCGCGCCGCCCGGCACCGGCTCGCCGGCGGCTGCGCCCGCGCCGGCGGCCCGGGCCGGGGCGGGGAGTTCGGCGGTGTAGCCGGCGGCCTCGACCTGGGCGACCAGGTCGGCCGGTCCGAGGTCGCCCGGGTAGGTGACCCTGGCCTTCTCGGTGGCGTAGTTGACCGTCGCGGTCACGCCGTCGAGCCGGTTGAGTCGCTTCTCGATGCGCATCGCGCACGAGGCGCAGGTCATGCCGCCGATCGACAGTTCGATCTGCCCGGTGTCCTGCGGCGTCGAGGTCTCGGTGGTCGAACTCATCGCCTGCTCCTGTCCGTGTCGGTGGGTCGTCGTCGTGGCCGTCGTGGGCCCGGGGGCGCCGGCGGCCGGGGCCGTCCCGCGAACACGACCCGACTATACCCATAGGGGGTATCCAAATGACAAGAGTCGACCTTGCCCCCGCCGTCCCGCGGATGTTTCTAGTGCGCGTGCTCGCCGTGCTCGCCGTGCTCCGGGTCGCCGGCCTGCGGTGCGACCGGCGTGGCCGGGGTCGCGTTCGGGGCGGCGTTCGGGGTCGCGTTCGGAGCGCCGACGGCGACGGTGAACTCGGCGGTCCGGACCGTGCCTTCGTGTTGGAAGTCCAGGTACAGGCGGTACGTCCCGGCGCTCGGGGCCTGGGCGTGGAAGCCGATGCCGGGCCCGGCCGGGGTCTTGCCGTCGCCGGGGGCGCCCTGCGGGTGTACGTGCAGGTAGGCCAGATCGCCCTGGCGCAGCGCGACCAGGTGGCCGTACGCGCCGAGGTAGGGCTGAAGGTCGGTGACCGGCCGGCCGTCCCGGCTCACCCCGAGCGTGAGCGGCGCGGAGGCACCCGCCGTGAGGTCGCCGGCCAGGGTCACGGTGTAGCCGTCGACGGTGGCGGTACGGGCCGGGGCGGGCAGCGCGGCCGGTTCGTAGTTGCCGGCCACGACCACGTCGGCACCGAGGGTGAGCGGGCCGGCCGGGTCGCCGGTGGGGGTGAAGTCGGCGAACACACGATACGTACCGGCGGTCGCGAAGGTCAGCGGGACGCTCCAGGTGCCGTCCGCGCCGAGCACGGGGTGTACGTGTTGGAAGCCGGACAGGTCGCGGCGGGCGACGATCAGGTGGAGGTCCTTGTCGTGGGCACGCTCGTAGCGCGTCCAGGGCCGCCCGTCCGGGCCGAGCACGCGGAAGCGGAAGTCGGTACGGGTGCCCGCCGGCAGTGGTTCGGCGGGCGGGACGAGGGTGTAGCCGCGTTCGGAGACCTGGAGACCGCCGGGCGTCTCCACGGCGGCACCGGCGGCGGCCGGAGCGGCAGCGGGCGCGGGCGCGGCGGCCTTCGTACCGCCGTGCTTCCCGTGCGCCGGCGCGGGATCGGAGCCGACCGGACCGACCGCGTGACCCACCCCGAACGCGGCCCCGAAGGCCAGGACGACGCCGGCGCCGAACGCGCCGACCTTGACAGCCGTGTTCATCGTTGCCTACCAATTCCTGATTTCGTCGTCACCCGGTCCACACACGGGCGATGACCCGCGGGGCCGGCGAAGGAGAACGGATGGGGCACCGGCACCGGACTGGCACCGGCGCCGGCACCCCGGGACGTCAGTGGCAACTGCCGCAGCAGCTCGCACCGGCACCGGCACCGGCCTCGACCTCGACCTCGGTCGGGACCGGCGCCACGACCTCGTACCCCGCCTCGCCGACCGCCGCGGTCACCGCCGCGTCATCGAGCGCCGCATCGGCGGAGACGGTCACCCGACCACTCGCGAGGTCGACCTCGGTGGAAGTGGATGTGCTCATGGGGAATCCTCCCGTTACCCGAATCCCCCCTCAGGGATCCGGTCGATGCACACCAAGATACCCCCTAGGGGTATCAAGTCAATCCCACTCACCATCACCCCAAACCCCAAACCCCGAAGACGCCGTGGCCAAGAACCCTGCTCGCCCGCCGCCGGCTCGACCCCGCCCGTCACCCGCCCGGTGTCAGGCCCGCACCACCGCGCAGTCGCTCCAGGTCGGAAGCCCGCACCTGGATCACGAACAGCGCGATCACCGCGGCCAACACGGCGAAGACCGCCGCCACCACGAACGCTGCGGAGACCCCCGTGGTGAGCACCTGGTGACTCCACGGCGGAGGCAACACATGCGTCCGGTCGAAGTTCGCCCGCTGCACCGGTGTCGCGTGCGCCAGGAACGCCGGGACCTGGTTCTTCGCCTCGTTGCGGTTGGCCGTGCCGAACGTGGTGACCAGGATGGACAGACCGAGCGAACCGCCCACCTGCTGCATCGCGTTGAGCAGCCCCGAGGCCGCGCCGGACTCGTGCGCCGCCACCCCGGAGACCGCCATCAGGGTCAACGACACGAACTGCATCCCCATCCCCACGCCGAACACCAGCATCGGCCCGAGAATGCTGCCCGCGTACGTACTGTGCACATCGGTACGGGTCAACCAGGCAAGGCCGCCCGCCGCGAGCAGCGCGCCGCCGACCATGAACGGCTTGGGCCCGTAACGCGGCAGCAGCTGCGACGCGAAGCCCGCGCCCACCGCGATCACCACGCTGATCGGCAGGAACGCCAGCCCGGCCCGGAGCGGGCTGAAGCCCAGCACCTCCTGCACGAACAGGGTCAGGAAGAAGAACATCCCGAAGATCGCCGCGGACAGGCACAACATCATGCCGTACGAGCCCGCCCGGTTGCGGTCCGCGAACATCGCCAACGGAGTGATCGGCTGCCGGGAGTTGCGCTCGATGGAAATGAAGACGAACAGCAGTACCACCGCCGCCGCGAACGCGCCGATGGTCACCGTGTCCCGCCAGCCGTCCTGCGCGGCGCGGATGAAGCCGTACACCAGCGAGCCGATGCCCAGCGTCGAGGTGAACGCGCCGAGCAGGTCGAAGTGGCCCGGATGCCGCTCGGACTCGCGGATGTAGCGCGGCGTGGCCAGCGCGATCAGCACGCCGATCGGCACGTTGACGAAGAACACCCACCGCCAGTCCAGCCATTCGACCAGGATCCCGCCGGCCAGCAGCCCGATCGCCCCACCACCCGCGGACACCGCCGCGAATACCCCGAACGCCCGGTTGCGGACCGGGCCTTCGGCGAACGTCGTGGTGATCAGGGCGAGCGAGGTCGGCGACGCGATCGCGCCGCCGATGCCCTGGATGGACCGGGCGGCAAGCAGCTCCGGCGCGCTCTGCGCGAGTCCGCCGAGCAACGACGCGAACACGAAGAGCAATACGCCGAACATGAACACCCGCCGCCGGCCCAGGATGTCGCCCATCCGACCGCCGAGCAGGAGCAGGCCGCCGAAGGTGAGCGTGTACGCGTTGAGCACCCAGGACAGGCTGGTGGTGGAGAAGGCCAGGGAGCGCTGGATGTGCGGCAGTGCGATGTTCACGATGGTGATGTCCAGGACCACCATCAGCTGGCAGGAGGCGATCACGGCGAGCGCCGCGCCATTGCCGCGGCTTCCCTTGGGTGCCGTGGCGGTCTGCGCGGATGTCGCGTACGGATGCGCCATGATGAATTCCAGCGTGGGTGTCCCACGCCCGTCTTCGGCACGCCGCCGAAGGCGGGGTGTACCACCCACTCGTTCGACCGTAAACCCGTGGCCGCGCGGCCACCACCGGGCGGATCGGCACGCGACCGACCCGTCACCCGACGTGCCGGCCGCGCCCGGCCGGGTGGAAAACCCGCCCAGGGCGCGAACAGTCGTAAGCCCGCTCAGTGCGCGAGCGAATGTGTCCGCAGGCCCGGCGGCTCGGTGCCCGCGAGCACCGCCCGGTGCGCCTCGCGCAACGGCTCGCCCGGTTCCAGGCCGAGCAGTTCGCGCAGGCGGGCCCGGCTGTCCCGGTAGACCACCAGGGCGTCCGCGCGCCGCCCGCATACGTGCAGCGCGATCATCAACTGCCGGGCGAACGCCTCGTGCAGCGGGTACTCCGCGGTCAGCGCGTACAGCCGGGCCACACTCTCCCGATACCGGCCGAGCTCGAACTGCGCCTCCACCAGCAACTCCTGGCAATCCAGCCGGGCCGCGTCCAGGCGCGCCGCATGGGCCCGGACGATCGGCCCCGCCTCGACCCGCTCGTACGGCGCCCCGCGCCACAACTTCAGCGCGGCCGCGTACCGTTCGGCCCCCTCCCGCCGCCGACCGGCCCGGCTCGCCTCCCGCCCCTGCTCGACCAGGTGGTGGAACTCATCCGCGTCCAGCGCCACTTCGGGCGTCGAGCGCAGCACGTATCCCCCGGCGGTGGTGACGATCGACCTGCTCCGCGCCGGGGCCGACGCCCGCAGGAAGGAGCGCAGCCGGGACACGTACACATGCACGGTCGGGCGCACCTGCCGAGGTCGCGCCGGATCGTCCGCCGCCCACAGCTCCGCCACCAACTGATCGACCGTCAACACCTGGTCCCGCCGCGCGAGCAGCGCGGCCAACAGGATCTCCGGCTTGGCCGCCGCGAGCGCACGCGCCCCGCCGACCCCGACCACCCGTACCGGCCCAAGGATCTCGTACCGCACGACTGCCCCCTCTCCACTCGGCCCACCCGCCCATTGGCGCCGACCGACCTTGCCTCTCGCTTAGGTCCGCCTTGACCGAACGGCCGGGTCCGCCTTGGCCGGATCGTCCCGAAGAACGCACTCGGCCCCGCCGCCCGATGGGCGACGGGGCTGCGAGGTGCGGCTGCGAGGTGGGGAACTCGCCCCGGGTCAGCCGACCTTCGGGGTGGCTCGGACGCCGAAGTGGATGTAGGGCGAGCCGTCGGGGAGGCGGTAGAAGACCACGCTGTCCCACAGGGGGCTGTCCTTGCGTCGGCCGACGAAGGTGGTCGCGTCGACCGGGATCAGCGCCATCTCGATCGGTTCCTGCAACTCGGCCAGCGCGCCGGTGACTTCGATGCGCAGGTGCAGTTGTCCGTCCCGGACCGTGACGGTGTTGCGCTGGCCGGTGCGCTCGTAGGTGCCGACGTAGGCGTCCACGTCGACCTCGACCGGCTGCTCCGGCGGGCCGAGCCGCTCGGGCAGCGTGACGTCCACGAGAGCGGCGAACAGTTCGGTGCCCAGGGTGTTCTGCAGCGCGCCGGTGGATCCGCCGTTGGCCAGCAGGACGACCACGGTGCCGGTGTCGGGCACCACCCACAACATCGCCGCCTGGCCGATGGTGTTGCCGGCGTGCGAGATCACCCGGTGGCCGGACCACTCGTCGAGGATCCAGCCGATGCCCCACTGCGGGCCGATCGTGTACGGGTTCGGCAGGTCGACCTGCGGCTCGGTCATCACCTGCGGCGCGGCCAGCAGATCGGTGCCCAGGTGTGCCCGGCCGAAGGCGACCACGTCGCTCGCCCGGGCGCAGATCAGGCCGGCCGGACCCATCGCCCGGGTCAGCCCCCACACCGAGGTCGGCTTGCCCTCCTCCAGGTGACCCGTCGCCGCGCCGAACCGCAGCACGTCCTCGGGCAGCGTCCAGGTGTGGGTCAGGCCCAGCGGCTCGCAGATCTGCTCGCGCAGCGCCTGGTCCCAGGTCTTCCCGGTGAGTCGCTCGACGATCCGGCCGGCTATCACGAAGCCGCTGTTGCAGTAGGAAAAGGACGCGCCGATCGGGTGGTTGCGGGTCAGGTCCGCACACGCCGCGACGTACTTCTCCAGACAGTCGTCCCCGCGCCCGCTGTCCAGGAACAGGTCGCCGTCGATACCGGAGGTGTGCGTCAGCAGGTGCCGGACGGTCACCGTCTTGGTCGTCTCGGCGTCGGCGACCTTGAACTCGGGCAGCAGGTCGACGACCGGGGTGTCCAGGGTCAGCCGACCCTGTTCGACGAGCAGCATCAGCTGGGTCGCCGTCCAGACCTTGGTCACCGAGCCGATCTGGAACAGCGAGTCGGCGGTGACCGGGGTGCGGGTGTCCCGGTTCAACACGCCGGCGGCGAACGTATACACCTCACCGTCGTGCAGGAATGCCAGGCTGGCACCGGGTACGTCGTACTCGGCGATCAGTTCGGCGAGGCGGGCATTCCAGTGCGCGGTGTCGACGGTTCCGGTCATGGGACCTTCTTTCGCGAGGGGCCGGACGGCGTACCGGCACGCTACGCGCGCGCGGCGGCGCCGCTGATGGCCGCTCCGACGAAGCCTGCGAGCACCTTTCGTGCGAACGCACAACTCGGCCGGTCGGGTCAGCCGGTCGCGGCGGTGTGCCCGACCCGGACCAGCCCGCACTCGTAGGCCAGGACCACGGCCTGGGCCCGGTCCCGCAGCCCCAATTCGGCCAGCACCCGCGCCTCGTACCGGTGTACCTCGGCGACGTCGATCCGCATCGCCTCGGCGATCTCCGCGTCCGCCCGACCCGCCGCGACCAGCCGCAGCAGCGTCACCTCGGTCGGGGTCAGCTCGGCCAGCGCCTCGGGCACACCGGCGACCTCGGCCCGGGCCGGCGCCGATGTCTCGGCCGGCTCCTCCCCCGCCACCGGCAGCACCGCGGCGACCCGAAACCCGCCGTCCTGGACCCGCCCGGCCTCGAACGACCCGCCGTGCACGGCCACCCGCTCCCGCATGCCGACCAGGCCGTGCCCGCCACCGGTCATCGCGTAGCCCCCACCGGACACCTCGCCGCCCCCGCCGTCGTCGCGCACCTCCAACCCGACCGCGCCGGGCCGGTACTCGAGGCGCACCGTCGCGGTGGCCAGGCTCCCGGCATGCTTGCGAGCGTTGGTGAGCGCCTCCTGGGTGATCCGGTACAGCGCCAACCCGATCGGCAGCGGCAACTCACGCCGAGTGCCGACGACGCTCAGTTCGGTCGGCAGGCCGGCCAGGCAGGATTCGGCGATCAGCCGGTCCAAATCGGCCACGCCGGGTTGCGGTGCGGCGGACGTGGTGTCCGGGTCGTGGTCGCTGCGCAGCACACCGAGCAACTGACGCATCTCGCCGAGCGCGACCCGCCCGGACGCCTCCAGGGTCAGCAGCGCGGCCCGGGCCGCGTCCAGATCCCGATCCAGACTGGCCCGGGCGCCGCCGGACATCAGATGCATCGTGGTGATGTGGTGCGCCACGATGTCGTGCAGTTCGCGGGCGATCCGGCGGCGCTCGTCGGTCAGCGCCCGCTCGGCCAGCAGGATCCGGTTGACCTCGACCTGTCCCTGCCAGTGCCGCACGCCCGCGCTGACCCCCAGGACCAGCAGGATCGCCACGATGTCGCCGCTGGCCATCCAGACGACGGATTCCTTGCCGTGCCGGTACTCGGTCGACTGGGCCGCCAGGGTGGCCAGCGCGGCGGCGACGATCGTCCACGGCCGGCAGGCCAGGCCGACCGTGTACAGCGCCACCGCCAGCGAGATGCCGAACCGCTGCGGCATCTCGATCATCAGGTTCGACGCGGACTGGAGGACCAGCACCACCGCCAGGACCACGACCGGCGCCTGCCGACGCACCATCAGGCACGCCGCCGACCCGGCCAGGAACAGCGCGCCGACGGTGGTGGTCCCGGCCCCCGAGTAGGGCGCGCTGATCGCGTAGCCGAGCAGGTCCACGACCCCTGCCACCAGCGCGATCAGGCCGTCGGTACGGGTCCGGGCCAGGAACGCGCGGCGCCCGGCACCCGGCCCGGACGGCGCGCCCGGATCGGTCGCGGGCAGGTCCCGGCCGGTGATCGCCTTGCCGAGTGTGGCCATGGACAAGGGGCCGAAGCCCATCCAGGGCCTCCTTCCATGGGGGAACGGCGTGCCAGTATTCCACCGCGCCGCCCATCCCCACCCATCCCCACGAATCACCCGAAGCCGATGAGACAGGCAAAAGCCCCGAATCACCCGGCCGGCGCACCCGGCCCCGCCGGCCGAGCGCCGGTCAGCTCGCGGAACGCGCGCCGGCGCCGGCCCCCGACGGCGCGTCGGCGAACGCCCCCGACAGCAGGTGGCCGGCCCCCGGCGCGAAGGCCGGCAGGTCCAAGGCCCGCAACAGCTGATGCACGGTGCAGACCGCCGCCGACACGACCGGCTTGCCCAGTCGCTGCTCGGCGTCCTCGATCGCGGCCAGCGACGGCATCTGCACGCAGGCCGACAACACCACGGCGTCCGCGTCCGCGTGTTCGAGCCGGGCGGCGATGTCCGGCAGCCGCAGCGGGTCGTGCGCGGCCACGTCGAGGTTGTCCGGGATCTCGAGCGCCGCGAAGTCGAGCACCTCGATGCCCTCGTGCCCGAGGTAGTCCACCACGGTGCGGGTCAGCGGCAACATGTACGGCGCGACCAGCGCGACCTTGCGGGCCCCGATCGTATGCAGCCCGTGCACGAGGGCACCCGCGCTGGTCACCACCGGCGCGGGTGCGCCGTTCTCGACGGTGCGGCCGTGCAGCCGCTCCTCGGACACCCGGTGGTATCCCGGGCCCATGCTCATGATCGCCACCAGGCACGCGTAGCCGAGCACATCCACGCGCGCGTCGGAGAGTTCGATCGCACAGCGGTCGGAGTCGGCGTCCATCGCCCGGAGTTGCTCGGGCGTGACATGCGTCATCCGCATCCGGCTGGAGTGGAAGGTGAACCGCTCCTCGGCGACCGCCTCGCGCGCCCGCAGGATCGCGGGTACCTCGGTCTCCATCGTGACATTCGAGCTCGGCACGATCTGGCCGACGCGGTAGGGGTGTTGACGCACGGAGGTCCTCCTGCTGATGCCGAGAAGAGAGGGGTGGGGTGGGCGATGGCGCCGGTCAGCGCGCGTCGATCACCGGGTTGGTCAGCGTGCCGATCCGCTCGACGGTGGCCTCGACCACGTCGCCGGGCCGCAGGTATTGCGGCGGGATCTGGGCGGCGCCGACTCCGGAGGGCGAGCCGGTGGAGATCACGTCGCCGGGTTCGAGGGTCATCCCGGAGGAGATGTCGGCGATCAGGCGCGGGATGTCGAACAACATGTGCCGGGTGTTGGACTTCTGCTTGACGTCGCCGTTGACCCGCAACGACAGGTCGAGCGCCTGCGGGTCGGGGATCTCGTCGGCGGTGACCACGACCGGGCCGAACGGCGCGTAGGAGTCCTGGCCCTTGGAGAAGAACCACTGCCCGGAGCGGCGCTGGTCGCGGGCGCTGATGTCGTTCATGATGCTGTAGCCGAACACGTGCTCCCACGCGTCGGCTTCACTCACCTGGTAGGCGGTGCGCCCGATCACCACGGCGAGTTCGCATTCCCAGTCGAGCTGCTCGGTCAGGTCACCGTTGTGCAGGATCGGCGCGCCGGGCCCGGTCACCGCGGTGGCCGGCTTGCCGAACAACACCGGCCGGTCCGGGAGTTCCTTGGCGGTGTCGAGCGTACGGTTGGACTCGGCCACGTGCTCCACGTAGTTGAGCCCGATGCCGATGATCTTCCCGGGCCGCAGCGGCGCGAGCAGTTCCACGTCGGCGCTCGCGTGCGCGCTGCCCGCCGGCCGCCCGGCCGGGTCGGCGGCGAGCAGGTCCCGCGCGGTGCCCAGCGCCTCGGCACCGGCCCGGATGAACGCCGCCAGGTCGCCGGGGAGTTCGACGCCCGCGGCGGTGGCGAGCGCGGGCAGGTCGAGCACGTGCGCGCCGTCCTCGACGCCCAGGCGGGGCGTCGAGCCGTCGACGGTGTAGGTGACCAGGCGCATGGGGGTGTTTCCTCACTGTCCGAGTGATAATCCGGATGGTTAGTGATTGTCCGGATGGGTGGCGAAGTCGGGATGGGTGGCGAAGTCGCGGTGGGCGGTGGTCAGTTCGACGGCGTCGGCTGATGCCCGTCGTGGTCGACGTATGCCTCTTCCCGGTGGAAGCCGAGCGAGCGCATAACCGGGAAGTCGTTGAACGAGAACAACACCGCGTCGTCGGCCGGGTCGAGGTTGGCGTGTTCGTGCCAGGCCCAGGCCGGCACCGCGAATACATCTCCCTCGTGCCACTCGAAACGCTGCCCGCCGACGATCGAGACGCCGTGGCCCTTGGCCGCGGTGTAGACCACCGAACCGGTGTGCCGGTGCGCCCGGGTCGCCTGCCCGGCGCGCAGCAGTTGGATGTGCGCGCTCATCGTGGGCATCACCGAGCCGCCGGTGGCGGGGTTGGTGTACTCCATGATCACGCCGTCGTACGGGGAGCCCTCGCTCGCCTTGGCCAGGTCGAGCAGCGCCTGGTAGGTGGGCTCCCAGGGCCAGGCGAGCAGCGGCGAGTAGGGCCGGGTCCAACGCTCCGCGCCATAGGGCACCAGGTTGCCGCCGAAGGTCAGGAGGGAGGAGTTCACCACCTTGCCGGGCACCTGGTACACGTCGGGGTGCACCTCGTAGAAGCCCGCGTCCAGCGCATTGACCAGCGGGATGTCCAGGCCGTCCTGCCAGATCACCGGCGTGTCGGCGGACTCGTTGCCGTGCTCGTGCCAGGTCCCGTTCGGGGTGATCGCGAAGTCCCGGGCGCCGACCCGCAGTTTCTCGCCGTCGACGATGGTCCAGGCGCCGGTGCCCTCGAGCACGAAGCGCAGTGCGGCGGCCTGATGCCGGTGTGCGGTCATCGACTCGCCCGGCCCCATGATCTGCAGGCCGGTGTAGAGCAGGCCCGCCGCCGCGCTGATGTCCCGCCGACCGGGGTTGACCAGCATCACCACCCGGCGACCGGCGTCGTCCCCCTTGACCAGGTCGAGCGCCTTGCGGACCAGCGGGCGCAGTTCGGCGTAGCGCCACAGCGTGGGCACCGACTTGGGCTGCGGGTACCACGGTTCGATCTCGTTCGCCACGGTCCACAACGCACCGGCCTCGCGGTCGGCCAACTCGGCGTAGTAGGCGCTCAGTTCCGGGGTGTCGGTGACTCGGGCCCGGCCGAGCATGGTGTCGTCCATACGGTCGTCCTCGGTGGTCATTTCTCCTCCTCGGGGGCGGGTGCGACGGGCGTGCGGGGGCTTTCGTGGGTGAAGGTGATCGGTTGTTGTGGCCGGTTGTCCACGCTCAGCCGGAAGACGTCGAAGCGGTTGTAGTGGCCGACGATGTCGTGCATCTGTTTGGGCTGGATGCACTTGGCGAGGTCGATGTCGCCGTAGACGATGCCCTCGTCGTCGATCAGCGGTTCGCCGACCGGGCGGCCGTCCGGGCCGAAGATGCCGGAGTAGGCGCTGCGTTCGCGGCCGAGCTGTTTGCGTACCTCGGCGTCGTCACCGGCGATGGCGTCGACGATCTCCGGCGAGATGGTCGAGCAGGCGACCACGGAGAACACCTTGCCCTCGAAGCTGTGCGCCGCGGTGCGCACCGCGATCGCGTCCGCCATGTCGTAGTCGGCGGGTGCCACGGGCAGCGCGATATAGCTTGCCGCGTGCACGAGTTCGCCCTGGGCGAGCAGGGTGAATCGGGCCAGCGTGTTGGTGTTCTCCCCGCACGCGAGCACCCCGAGCGGGCCGATCCCGGTCGGGTGTACGCGCAGTGAACTGCCGTCGCCGCCGGTCCAGGTCAGCTTCTCCGCCCAGGTGGGCACCAACTTGCGGTGTACGCCGATCAGTTCGCCGTCGGCGTCGATGGTGAGCATGGTGTTGTAGAGCACGCCCAGGCTGTGCGGGCCGCGCTCGTTGACGCCGATCACCACGACCGCCCCGGCCGCCCGGGCGGCGGTGCGCAGCGCCTCGATGTGCGGGCCGGGGATGTCCACCGAGGAGCGGTAGAGGCGTTCGTACCAGGGTGAGCCCTGGACCGGGTTCATCGTCCAGTTCCAGTAGGGGTAGCCGGGGACGAACGCCTCGGGGAAGACGATCAGTTCGGCGCCGTTCCCGGCGGCCTCGGCGATCAGCGCGACCGCCTTGGCCACGGTGGCCGCCGCGTCCAGGTAGACCGGCGCGGCCTGCACGGCGGCGGCCGTGAACCGGGGCGGGTTGTCGCGCTGCTCGCCGGTCAGCACGATCGGTGGGGTGGGGCTGGGACTGTCCATCTCGGGCTCCTCCGCTGGCTCCTCGTGGTCCACGATCGGGTCAGCGCCGGCCGGTTCCGGCGACCAGTCTGGGTTCGGCCTCCGGCCGCCACCGCCGGTGTACCGGTTCGACCGCCGCGCGCAACAGGTGCAGTCGGGGGGCCACCCGGTCGCTGCCCGCGCCGGGCGGCTTGCGGCTGCCCGGCCGCCAGGCGCTCGGCCAGGGCGCGGCGGGTCCGCTGTAGCCCTGTTCGACGGCGGCGTGCAGCGTCCACATCGGGTCGTACAGATGGGCCCGGCCGACCGCGCACAGGTCGGCGCGGCCCGCGAGCAGGATCGAGTTGACGTCGTCGTAGCCGGAGATCGCGCCGACCGCGATGGTGGGCACTCCGGTGGCGTTGCGGATCAGGTCGGCGAACGGCGTCTGGTAGCCGCGGCCGAAGGCGGGTCGCTCGTGCGGGACGACCTCTCCCGAGGACACGTCGATCGCGTCCGCCCCGGCCGCCGCGAGCGCGCGGGCGATCTGGACCGCGTCCTCCTCGGTGGTGCCGCCCTCGGCCCAGTCGCTCGCCGAGATCCGCACCACCAGCGGCTTGGTGGAGGGCCACACCGCCCGTACCGCGGTCAGCACCTCGATCGGGAAGCGCAGCCGGCCGGCGAGCGAGCCGCCGTACTCGTCGTCGCGCAGATTGGTCAGCGGGGACAGGAAGCCGGAGAGCAAGTGGCCGTGCCCGTACTGGAGTTCCAAGGCGTCGAAGCCGGCCCGATCGGCCCGCGCGGCGGCGCTCGCGAACGCCTCGGTGATCGTGTCCAGATCGGCCCGGTCGGCCGCGCGGGGCCGGAAGTCGCCCTCGGCGTCCCAGGGAATCGCCGACGCGGCCACCATCGGCCAGCCGGCCGAGCCGAGCGGCGCGGATCGACCGTCGGCGTCCGGCACGGTGGTCGCCGCACGGCGGCCGGCGTGGGTGAGCTGGATGCCCAACAGCGGGCCGTCCGGGGCCTGTTGCTTGATCCGGCCGACCAGCTCGCGCCAGGCGCTCTCGTGCGCGTCCGACCACAGGCCCGAACAGGCCTCGGTGGCCCGGCCGTTGGGCAGTACGGCGGTCATCCCGGCGAACACCAGGCCCGCCCCGCCGAGCGCGAGGGCGCCCAGGTGGGCGGCCTCGAACGGGCCCGGGATGCCGTCGGTGGCGGTGTAGGTGGCCAGCGGCGGGACCACGACCCGATTGCGCAGCCGTACCGAACCGAGCCGGAACGGCTGGAACATCGGTGCCGCGTCCACCCGGTCGGGCCGCCCGGCGGTGAACGCCGCGTCCACCTGCGCGACGAACCCGGCGTCCCGCTCGCGGAGATTGGCGTGGGTGACCCGGCGGCTGCGGGTGAGCAGGTTGAAGGCGAACTGTTCGGGCACCTGGCCCACCGCGCGGTCGATGTTCTCGAACCACTCCAGGCTGGCCTGCGCGGCCCGCTGGGTGGAGCGCACCACCGGCTTGCGTTCGGCCTCGTAGGCGGTGAGCGCGGCGGGGATGTCGGCATGCTCGTTCAGGCACGCGGCCAGCGCGAGTGCGTCCTCCATGGCCAGCTTGGTACCCGAGCCGATGGAGAAGTGCGCGGTGTGCGCGGCGTCGCCGAGCAGTACCACGTTCTCGTGCCGCCACGTGGCGTTGCGCACGGTGCTGAACCGGATCCAGCGCGAGTTGTTCGGGATCAGCCGGTGTCCGTCCAGGTGTTCCGCGAACAGCGCCTCGCAGCGCGCGATGCCCGCCTCGTCACTGGCGCCGCGCGGCAGCTCGCGACCGGCGAACTCGGCGAACCCGCCGCGCCGCCAGGCGTCTTCGGCGAGTTCCACGATGAACGTGCTGCGTCGGTCGTCGAACGGATAGGCGTGCACCTGGACCGCGCCGAAGTCGTGCCGCTCGACGATGAAGGTGAAGGCGTCGAACACCTTGTCGGTGCCCAGCCACATGTATCGACAGCCCCGCTCGTCGAGTTCGGGCCGGAAGGTGTCCGCGTAGCGTTCGCGGACCGCCGAGCGCACCCCGTCCGAGGCGACCACCAGGTCGTGGGTGCGGGCCAGTTCGTCCACCGGCGGGGCCTCGGTGCGGTAGCGCAGTTGTACGCCGAGCGCGGCGCACCGCTCCTGCAGGATGCGCAACAGCCGCTCGCGCCCCAGCGCGGCGAAGCCGTGTCCGCCGGAGGTGAGCGTGCGGCCCTCGTAGCGGATGTCGATGTCGGTCCAGCGGGCGAACCCCTCGGACATCGCGGCGAAGATCTCCGGGTCGGCCTGGGCGATGCCGTCCAGGGTCTCGTCGGAGAACACCACACCGAAGCCGAAGACGTCGTCCGGGGCGTTGCGCTCCCACAGGGTGATCTCCGACGCCGGCGAGAGCTGCTTGGCGAGGGCGGCGAAGTACAACCCGCCCGGCCCGCCGCCGATGACTGCTATGCGCACAGCGTCCTCCAATGTTCCCGGCCCATCCGAGCGTATGTAATAAATTCCACGGTCGTCAATGCGGCGCGATATTCGACGCGGGTGCGATATCCGACGCGGAAGCGGGGTGTGTGCTCCGTACCCGGTGTGCGCCGGCGCAGCGGTGGGTTCACCCGGTCGCGCACCGCCGGCCGCCTCGGGTGCCGGCCGCCTCCGGTGCCGGCCCGCCTCAGGTGTAGGACTCCGGCCGCTGCGGCCCACCGCGGGAGAGCGCGGCCCTGGTCTCGTCCGGCCACGGCAACGCGCCCTTGGCCTGCGGCGGACAGTGCACGACGGACAGCCGCCCGGTCGCGGCCGGCCCGTGCTCCCCGCGTACCTCGAACGTGTAGTGCAGGGAGCTGCTCCCCACCCGCTCGATCCGCAATGTGGTGTGCGCGGCCTCGCCGAACCACAACCGCTCGCGGTAGTCCGCCTCGAAGTGCACCCGGGGAATCCGGCCGAACAACTCGGCCACCCCGAGCCGTCGCAACAACACCGCCTCGGCCGCCTCGACCCAGCGCTGCACGGCGGAGTAGTGGTAGTGCCCGGCGGCGTCGGTGTCCTGCCACTCGACCCGCCGTTCGACCACGACGCTGGGCAACGACGGGGTTTCCGGGTGGACCGGGGTGGGGTCGGTGTCCTGCATGATCTCGCCTTTCACGTTGGGTCCGGGGCGGCCGGCGGTGTCGCCGGTGTCGCGGGTGTCGCGGGTGTCGCCGGTGTCGCCGGTGCGGATTCACCGGTCCGGGCCCAGGCGCGCAGTTCGGCACGGCGCAACTTCCCGTTGCCGGTGCGCGGCAGCGCGGCCACGAACTCGACGGCGCGCGGGTACTTGTACGGCGCGATCGTCTGCTTGACGAAGTTTTGGATGCGGGTCGCGGTATCCGCGTCGGGCGCGACGCCCGCCCGCAGTACGACATACGCCTTGACGATCAGCCCGCGGCGGGGATCCGGCGCGCCGACCACGCCGCACTCCGCGACGTCGGGGTGCGCGGCCAGGGCGATTTCCACCTCGGGGCCGGCGATGTTGTAGCCGGAGGAGACGATCATGTCGTCGCTGCGGGCCTGGTACCAGAGATAGCCGTCGGCGTCGCGGACGTACGTGTCACCGGTGATGTTCCACCCGTCGCGCACGTAGCCGAGCTGCCTCGGGTCGTCCAGGTAGCGGCAGCCGGTCGGGCCCTTCACGGCGAGTTGCCCGGGCGTCCCGTCCGGCACCGGCCGCCCGTCGGCGTCGAGCACCGCGGCCTCGAACCCGGGTACCGCACGGCCGGTTGCCCCGGGTCGGATGTCCCCATCCGAGGCGGAGACGAACACATGCAGCAACTCGGTGGCGCCGATCCCGTCGATCAGCTCGATCCCGGTGGCCGTGTGCAGGTCGTGCCACGTCTCGGCGGGCAACGACTCGCCCGCCGACACACAGCGGCGAACACCCTTGAGCAGGTCGGCCAGGCCCGCGCCGAGGATCGCCCGGTAGGCGGTCGGCGCGGTGAACAACACGGTCACGCCGTGCTCGGCGACGATCCGCGCCAGCCGCTCGGGCGTGGCGTGTTCGAGCAACAGGCCGGCCGCGCCGACGTGCAGCGGAAAGACCACGAGGCCACCGAGCCCGAAGGTGAAGCCCAGCGGTGGGGTCCCGGCGAACAGGTCGTCGGCGGTGGGCTTGAGGATGTGCCGCGCGAAGGTGTCGGAGTTGGCCAACACGTCACGATGAAAGTGCAACGTGGCCTTGGGCCGCCCGGTGGTCCCGGACGTGAACGCGATCAACGCCACGTCGTCGGCGGCGGTGTCCACGGCCACGAACTCGCCGCTCTTGAGCGCGCACCGTCGGGTGAGATCGGCGTCGTCATCGCTCCCGTAAAGCAGGGTGACCAAACCGGGCACATCCGCCGCGGCCAACTCCGCACCGAACCGATGATCACACAACGCAACCATCGGCCGGCTGATCTCACACAGCGTGGTCAGCTCGTGCGCCCGAAGCAGCGGCATGGTCGTCACCGCGACGCCACCGGCCTTCAGCACCCCGAACCAGCAGGCGACCAGCCACGGATTGTTCGGCCCACGCAACAACACCCGATTCCCCGGCACCAGGCCGAGATCCTCGGTCAACACCCGGGCGACCTGATTGGCCCGGCGCAGCAGATCGCCGTACGTCCACGTGTCGTCGAGGGTCAGCAGACACCGCCGATCCGGCCCGAGCCGATCGATGGTGTCGTCCAGCAGGGCCCGAGCGCAGTTCAACCGCGTCGGATAACGCAACTCCGGCAGTTCGAACCGAAGTTCGGGCCACTGCTCGAAGGGGGGCAGTCGATCACGACAGAACGTGTCGACGTGGGCGGAAGGGGACAGCTCCATGTGCGCACCTCATCCTGGTGTCAGCGGGAGTCGCGCAGCCAAGTATCTACCAATCCTGACGGCAGTCAATGGAACGCGATACTCCGAATGGGCCACGAGGCGAACGGGGTGCTTGGTCGAAGCCTCGGGAGCGGGACGCGCACCCCTGCCGGGGGCGGCCGAGCAACCATCCGGGGCGGGGCGGGCGGGCCGGATCGATGCGAAGCGCAACCGCGCGATACGTGGCCGTTGCTGTCCGGGTCGGCTTTGCTGGTTCGTGGTCGGGGGCGGTTGGCCGCTTGGCGTCGTGGTGTTGGGGTGGTGCGTGGTTGGTCCTGGGTCGGTTCGGCGGGGCCGGGTCGTGGCGGCTACCTGCGTCTCGTCGTTGCACGTCCCCTCCGGGGCCGGGTCTTTGCTTGGTGCTCCGCATCCGTTGTTGCCCGTCCACTACGTGGCCGTTGCTGCCCTGGACGGCTTTGCTGGCTCGTGGTCGGGGGCGGTTGTGCGTTGGGCGTCGGGGGGTTCGGCCGCTGCGCAGGCGTTGTGACCTCGTGCGAGGTGGTCGGTTTCCGTTCGGGGCGTGGGTTTGTTGGCTCGGGTTGCGCCTGCGGGTGTGCGAGGCGCTCGGTTCTCCGTCGGCGTGCGGCCCTTTTTGTCTTGTCGCGACTCGCTTTGGGCCCGGGGAGCACGAAACCGGCACTCACCGACCTGCCCAGACCCGAGCGCCGGGTAAAACCGCAGGTCACGCATCGCGCCGGGCCTTGGGGGTCTCGTCGGGATCCGGTTTCGGGCCCGGCGAGGGAGCGGGAGTCGGGATGGGCTGCGAGATGCGGCATGGCCGGCGGCTACCGGGGCCTCAGATGCCGAGCGAATCTGATACCTGCGTGACACGCAAGATCTCACAGTGCCTTGAGGAGCGCCGGCTGCGGGGCCTGAGTCCGGTCGACGAGTCGGAGGTCGAGCAGGATGCCGCAGCGGTCGCGACGCTCGGTTTTTGAAGCCCTGCCCCCGTGCCCCTCCTTGCCGTCTTGACCCGACCGCAACCAACGCGGTCGGAGACTCCCGCTCGGCGATCCGGGCGCGTGCCATCGACGGACCGCCACCGCCCCGGAGTCACTGCTGCCGGCGGACCGGTGGCGGGTTCTTCGGTTTCGGTGGCCGCTGCTACCAGAGCGTTTCGCCCTCGCGCATGGCCGCAGGCAGCCAGTCGGGGACCGGCATCGCGGCGTTCCGGGCCGCGATGATCCTGTCGTTCGCGGCGACTTCCGCGCGGAGGATGTCGCTGCGCTCGTTCTGGTCCGCATGGACCAGGAGCGCGGCGATCAGCGCGGGCAGTGTCCCGTCCGGAACGTGGAAGGTCTCGAACGCGTAGACGTCGCCGTCCGATTGCTCGTACCGGGCGACCAGGAGACCCGGGTTGTACTCGTAGTCGACGAGCCGTCCGGCGGGTTGGGGCATGATCTCTCCGAGAATCCGATCGTGGTGGGGCGGGGCCGGTCGGGTCCCTGGTCGACCGGCCCCGCGCCCGTGGTGCCTCGCCCGGCCGGACCAGAGCGCGAACTCCCGGCCGGGCGAGGGTCATGGGGGTGGTCCGGCCGCGCGGTCGCCCGGGACCCTGTGCGCCCAACCGCGGCTCGGAGGGGCGTGTTCGCGATCCAGGATCATGCGGACGTAGCCCGGGGAGAACCCGGTCGTGGCGGCGATCGTGTCGACGGGCACGCCGTCGCGGTTGGCGTCGGTGACCGCGTTGCGGACCGTGGCTTCAGCTTTGCGGCAGCGCTCCCGGTGGGTGTGCTGCTCGGCGTCCGATGTCGTTCTCGGATCGAGGTGGGTGCCGTGGAGTCGGTCGTGCCTCGCAGTGGCTGCGGCGAGGCGTTCGACGGCGGCCCGGCGGTCGGTGGTCCAATGCATGGCGCTCCCTTCGGACCGGGTCGGTGTGTGGTGAACAGGGCGTGGTTCCTCGCCCGGCCGGGCGTGCGGGGGTCTTCAGGCACCCGGCCGGGCAAGGAGTTGGGGCCCGGCCTCGCAGCTATGCCATGACTGCGAGGCCGGGTACCGCCCGCCCGATGCGGTCGGAACGGGCGGCGGCAGGGGACGGTTCGTCAGCCGCCCGAGTTCGCGATGCGGCCCAGTTGCAGAGGGTGGGACGTTCGGGCCAGTTCGACCTGCAATTGATGCACGAGGAACCGCGCTTGGTCGCGGTCGAGATCGTAGGTCGGGGCCTCACCCTCGTCGCCGACGTCGAGGATGACCCGAATCGGCCGCGCCGGATTGCCTGACACGTCCACCTGGATCATCAACGGCCTCTCGCTCACCGTGGTCTCCTCGTCTGCTCGCCTGCCGTCCCCACAGACTTGCGCCGCCACCACACGCTGCGGCAGGTGTGAGAACCGGCCTCGCATGTGCGTGATTCACACGGGGTGTGAAGTGCAAATCGTTAGGCTCGACGACCAGGGCTTGACGTGCGACACCAAGGGGACCCATGAGCCCGAACCACCTGCTCGCTGCTGCGCTCGACGATTCCGGGATGTCTCGCGCCGGACTCGCACAACGCGTCAACGCGCTCGGCGCCCGCGTCGGCCTCACGTTGCACTACGACCACACCTCCGTCGGACGATGGTTGAAAGGCCAGCGCCCACGCAGCCGTTCCATCGAGATGGTGTGCGCCGTTCTCAGCGAACGCCTCGGTCGCGAGATCACACCCCAGGACGTCGACCTCGACACCCGCACCGACGGATCCTCCGGAACGACCCTGCCGGCCTTCGTCGAGCGCGCTCCCGCATTGTGGACATCCGACCACCGGCGCGCGGCGACCGCCCAGGAGACACCCGCCGCCGTGGGCATGGCCGCGATCGCCCCCGTCTGGGAGTGGGAGAATCCACCTCACGACATCGACGTCTCCCATCGGGGGCCGGTTCACGTCGGCTCCGAGGATCTGGAGATGCTACGAGGGGCCCGGGGCCATTACGTGCGCATGTACCAGCAGGTCGGAGGGCTCGCCGCCAGGCCGCGCGTGATTCGGTTCCTCGCCGAGAACGTGACGCCGGCCGTTCGCGGAAGCTACCCCGATCGTGTCGGCCGCGAACTGTTCCGTGCGGCCGGCGGGCTCGTCGCGGTCGCGGGCATCTGCTCTTACGACTCCGACCAGCAGGGGCTCGCGCAGCGGTACTTCCATCAGGCCCTCCGCATGGCGAAGGCCAGCGGTGACCACGCGTTCGGCGGCTACGTCATCGCCCTGCTCGTCAACCAGGCCATCCATCTGCGCGACTACCGACAGGCCACGGCGTTCGCCGAGGCCGGGCTCCGCACGGCGGGCCCCTATCTCTCTCCGGCCCTGGCTGCGGACCTGTTCGCAATGCAGGCGAAAGCGTTCGCCCGTATGCGGCACCCAGCAGCTGCCCGCGACAGCCTCAGCCGAGCCGAGGAGGCATTCGGTCGGATCCGCCGCGCGGAAGAGCCTCCCGAAACCGGCTATGTCCAGGCGGGTCTCGTCGAAGCCCAGGCCGCCGAGACCCTGTTGAGCCTCGGCGACCACCGCCCCGCTCTTCGGTACGCCGAGGAAGCCGTCGACGCGCACAGCCATGCTCGCGGAAGGGTGCACCGCCTCGCGACCCTCACCTCGGTCGCCATCGCCTGTCGTAACCTCGACCAGGCCGTGGTCTCCGCATCGGCGACATTGGACGCGGCCCAAGGTATGGAGTCGCGACGGCTCTCGGATCGCCTCCAAGGGATGCACCGCAAACTCGCGGCGCACACCGGCGCGCCGGCTGTGCGCGAGGTGGCCGAGAGGGTCGAAACTGTCCTGGCGATGCCCTACTGACGGGCACCCCCGGGCCCGCAAGGAGACGCGCGTGAAGTGGATCAAGCACAGTGAGACCGACGTGTACGCCAACAAGTGGTTCGCGATTCGCCTTGCCGACGTCGAACTCCCCGACGGGCGCCACCTCGACCACTACCTCATCCGGCAACGACCCGTCGCACTCGCGACCATCGTCGACGAGCAGGACCGCGTACTCCTGCTCTGGCGCCACCGCTTCATCACCGACACGTGGGGCTGGGAACTCGCCGCCGGAGTCGTCGAAACCGAAGCCGGCGAGACCGTAGAGGGAGCCGCAGCGCGCGAAATGCTCGAGGAAACAGGCTGGCGCCCCGGCCCACTCCGCCACCTGCTCAGCGTCGAGCCTTCCAACGGCCTGTCCGACTCCGTCCACCACGTCTACTGGTCCGACCACGGCGAACACGTCGGCGACCCCGAGGACGCCTTCGAGTCCGACCGCGTCGAATGGGTCCCACTCAAGGAAATCCCCGACCTCATCGCACGCAGCGAGATCCGCTCGGCAAACGCCGTGGCCGCGCTCCTCATGCTCCACCGACTACGAGGGCTGTGACCTGATCTCCAGGGCTGTTTGCGGCGGGGCAGTCGCATATCCGGACTCGACCATGATGCACCGACACCCCGACAGCAGGGGAACGGCGCACACCGGGTCGCGTACTCCGGTCGTGTGCGCCGGCTACCGACCACGGGCGATGCGGTGCCACCCTGGACGGCATGCCTACCACCAGCGTTCGTGGCAAGACCATCACACTCCCCGACACCCTTGACGGGATCCGCGCCAACCTCCCCGAGGAACGCCGCGCCGAGTTCGACCGCGTCATCGGCTCCACACCGCTCCGGCAGATCGTCCAGGTCGCCCTCATGCAGTTCGCGCTGCCCCCTGAGGCCCAGGACGACGACGCGGCCGCCGGCGATCGGATCAGGGCCGGCGACTGGACCGGCGTCCACAACTCCGACGGCACCCCGTTCACGCCATGAGCTACCGGGTGACCTGGACCGACGCGGCAGAGCATGGCCTGGAGGGCGCTCCTCCTGCCGACCGGGCCGGCATCAGAAGCACGGTCGAGCGCGGCCTGTCGACGGACCCCTACGGCTGCGGGTCGACCCCGGTGAACCCCCGCGACCCCGACCGCCGCGACGCAAGCTTCGGTCGGGTCGTCGTCCGCTACGAGATATCCGGCGGCGTGACCACTGTCACGGTCCTGCGTTGCGCCGGCTGGTGATGTCGGGCCGGCCTCGTACAGTCCCGAGATGCACGACACCGCACCGACGCTCGCCGACCGCGAGCAGCACTTCACCGGCCTCACCGAGGCAATCCGCGAGCACGCCGCCCGGCACCCCGGCAGGAACGAGCCCGAGGACGACGTCGAACGTGAGCGGTGGGTCGGCGACCGCGCCGGTCGATTCTGAGGAGAGCATCGTGGGAGAACGCACACCCCTCACTGCCGACGACGTGGCTGCCAGGCTCGGCGAGCGGAAGGGCTGGTCGGGAGACACGAGCGGTATCACGAAGAGCTTCCGCGTCGAATATCAGGCGGGTGCCCGTTTCGTGGGAGAAGTGGCGTTGATCGCCAAGGAGTTGCAGCATCATCCGGATGTCGAACTCCACTGGGAGGAGCTTCGGTTCAGCATGACGACCTATACGGCGGGTGGCGTCGTCACGGAGCTCGACTTCAAGCTCGCCGACGCCATCGATGCGATCGTCAAGGGCTAGCAAGTCGTAGCATCAACCCAACCCGCAGCTGCCGGACCGGACCGAAACCCGGCAACCGAATCCCCCACCACGATGGCGGCGGGCCGCAGAGCCGCAGGGCGCACAGCCGGTCGCGTACCCCGGTCGTGTGCGCCGGCTACCGATCGCGGACGCCCCGATGCCACGCTGGGGGCATGGACAACGACCTCCGTGACCCCGACCGGCCCACCCTCACCACCACCATCGACGGACGACCCGCCAAACTGCCCGGCACCCTTGCCGACATCCGCGCCGCGCTCCCCGAAGACCAACGCGAGGCATTCGACAAGGAGATCAACAACGCGGCGCTCTTGGACATCGCCCCCCTCGCCGCCCACTGGGCCATCCCGCCCGACGAGCGCGCCCGCATCGAAGCCGACGCCGAGCGGGTTCGATCCGGGGACCTCACCGGCGTCGTCGACGTACACGGAAACCCCGTGCAGCCATGAGCTACTACGTGCAGTACACCGACCGCGCCCGCATCGAGTACAACGCCCTGTCCGCCAAGACACGCCGCGAGTTCGACACCGCTGTGCACGACATGGCCCGCAACCCCTACGCCCAGGGCGCCGCCATCCGCGGCAACAAGGACCGACGAAGCGCATGCCTCGCAGGTGTCATCACAGAGTACGAGATCAGCAGCAGCGTCCTGGTCGTGACCATGCTCAAGGCCATCGGGGCATGACACCGGATCGCAAGCCGCCGCACCCGCCGGCCGGATGCCGGACCTGGCGGGTGGCACCGGACGGATGCACGACACGCACGACACCGCCCCGACACTCGCCGACCTTGAGCAGCAGTTCACCGGCCTGACCGAGGCAATCCGCGAGCACGCCACCCGGCACCCCGGCAGGAACGAGCCCGAGGACGACGTCGAACGCGAGTGGTGGGTCGGCGACCGCGCCGCCTGGAGCACGAAATGGGCGCGGCTGTGGAGCGAGCAGCCGTAGCCGGCCGCGTGATCCACCCGCAGCGCGCGGATTCTGTCCGATTTCGGGCAGAACCCCGACCACGGAGAGCTACTACCAGCTCCCGCCGACCGGTTTCGGTCTTGTAGTCGGCCACAAGCTTCGGCAGGTTGGCGGCATGATCCTGCCGTTCACGCGCGAGGGTAAGAGTGGTTCGGTGCGGGTGGCCGTCGAGCGGGTCGACGATCCGGCGGCGGTCGGACAGACCGAGGAGGCCCGGGACTTCCCGTGCCTCACCGCGCGGATCGACTTCCCCGGACGCGGCTACGGCGCACTGTTCGGCTGGGTGCAGCTGGTCCGTTCCACCGACGGCGCGTCGGACGGCGCCGGCTTCGAGATGGACCCGTTCCCGCTGTTCGCCGCCGCGCGATCCCCGTACTGCTACTTCGGCCTCGCGCCGACCCTGTTCGACTCCCCGGCCCGGTTCGACCGCAAGCCGCTCTCCTGGCTCGCGCATACGTTCCTGGCCTGGACGCCGATGGCCGAGCGCGTCGAGCCGCATGTGGTGCCGCTGGTCGGGTTCTCGTGGGGGTTCGAGATCGACGACGGTGAGCGGATCGGTATTCGCGCCGCGCTACCGCTCGCCGCCGACGCCTGGGCCGAGCATCTCCCGCTCCTCCGGGCCGAGCATCCGGGTTGGACGTTTGCCGGGAAATCGGCCTGAACCAGGTCGGGTTCGTTCACCGAACCGACGGCGTGGAGTCGGATGACGGATGACGGCACCCGACCCGCAGCCGGGCCCCCGGCGGCGGATCGGGCTCGGGATCCTCGCGGGGCCGGTCGCCGGACTCGACTTCAGGCCGGCCGAGGCCAGTGCCGCGCCCGGCGCCGGCGATGGCACCGATGCCGTCAGGGCCGGTGCGCCCGGTCCTCGGGGCACGGCGCACCGCGCAGCGTGCGGTGGCACAGCACGCCCTCGCCGCCGGTGAACTCGACACCGGGGATCGCGAATTCGCGGGTCTCCTCGTGGAAGCCGAGCACCTCGTGCAGGCGCAGCGAGGCGGTGTTGCGGGCGTTGGCGAAGTACCAGGCGGACGACGCGCGTTCGGCGATCCAGTCGAGGCGCGCCGAGGTCAATTGGTGGCCCAGGCCCTGCCCTCGGGCCGCCGGGTCGACCACGATTCCGGCCAGGTAGTAGCCGATCGGGGCGGTCGGGGACGGGTCCAGGTGCAGCGCGCGGGCGTAGCCAACCACCGTCCCAGCCCGGTCCGTTGCCACCAGGAAGCAGGCGTCCGGGCGGTCGGACCAGCTCCGGACGCGAGCGAGGCCGTCGGCACCCGGCTCGTGCAGCAGCAACAACCGCGCGCACGCCTCGAGGTCGCCCGGTTCGGCGGCACGGATCGTATGGGCGGAAGTGGCGTTCAGGACTTGCTCCGTTCGTGGTGATCGGTCCCGTCATGGGGCCGAAATCCTTCTATGCACCGGTGTAGTCGAGACGGGACGATGTGTGCGCAAAGCGGAGTGCCAAGGGTGACGACTACGGACGAGTCGGACGTCGATCGGGCGGCCCGGCTCGGGCATCGGACCGGTGACACGTTCGAGTATCGCGGCGTCGCCGTCGATGCCGCCCGGCAGCGTCCCCCCAACGTCTGCCTAGGAGACCATCCGTGCTCTCGTTGCCTCGCACCACGTCCATCGCGGCCGTCGCCGCCGTCGTCGCGCTGACCGGATTCGCCGCGCCGACCGCCCACGCCGCCGCCGCGTCGAACTATGTCGCGCTCGGGGACTCGTACAGCGCCGGTGTCGGCGCCGGCGACTACTTCTCCGACAGCGGCTCCTGCAAGCGCAGCGCCAACGCCTACCCCGTGTTGTGGAACAACAGCCACCCCGGCGGCAATTTCACCTTCGCGGCCTGTTCCGGCGCGAAGACCGCCGACGTCCGCAACGGCCAACTGGCCGCGCTCAACGGGGCCACGTCCTTGGTGACCATCAGCATCGGCGGCAACGACGCCGGTTTCGTGGACACCGTCAAGTCGTGCCTGTTCGGCTCGGACGGCGATTGCTCCGCGGCCGTGACCAAGGCCAAGACCTACGCGACCACCAAGCTGCCCGCCGACCTGGACGCCACCTACGCACAGATCCACAACCGGGCCCCGAACGCCCGCCTGGTGGTGTTGGGTTACCCGCGACTGTTCGAACTCGGCTCGTGCTTCCTGGGCATGAGCGACGCCAAGCGCACCGTGCTGAACCAGGCCGCCGACACGCTGGCCGACGTCACCCGAGGCCGCGCGAGCGCCGCGAACGCCGACTTCGCCGACGTGCGCAACCGGTTCGCCGGACACGGGGTGTGCGGGTCCGACGAGTGGATCAACGGCATCACCTTCCCGATCGACGAGTCGTACCACCCCACCAGCACCGGTCAGAGTGACGGCTACTTCCCCGAACTCCAGGCCACCACCGGAGCGTTGACCCACTAGCTAGCGCCGCCCGACCAGATAGCCCACCTCCCGATCGAAGCCCACCACCACTCCCCCGGCGGCCAACAGCCCACCGAGCACCTCGCGCAGCGCGAGTCGCCAGGCCCGGGCCGCGGTCGCGTCGACCCGCCGGATCGCCTCGATGTCGGCGGGCACCCCGACCAGCACGACCGCGGCGTCCGTACGCCCGACCACCGGCATCCCGTCCCGCTCCGCCAGTGCCACCCCGGCAGCGCACGGCGGCGCCGGTGGCGGCTCCCGGCGTACGGCGGCGCGGACCCTCGGGTCGTCCAGCTCCCAGACGGCCAACACCCGATCGCTCGGGTCGCCCTCGTTGACCCGGTCGACCATCTCGCCGTAGAAGTCGGGCAGGTACTCCTCGGGCCGCGCGCCCAGCTTGACCAGGTTGAAGTAGGCATTGCGGCGGATCAGCGGGTCGTACGTCCAGGTGATCCGCCGCAACCCCCGCGCCAGCGCCCAGTCGCGCTGATGGGTCTTGAGCGCGAAGCCCACCCCGCCGCTCGCGGGCAGCACGCCGGTGACGTGCGAGTGCAACGTCTCGCCGAGCGGCGCGCCGAAGAATGCGACCGTGGCGCCGACCAGGCGGCCGTCCCGATACGCCCCGGCGACGTAGTTGCCCGCGTGCGCGAGCGCCCGCAACAACTCGGCGGCCACCGCATGGCCCTGCCCCGGCGCCGGTGGCCAGATCTCGTCGTACAGCCGCTCGACCTCGCGGAACTCGTCGAGCCCGCCCAGTTCGCGCACCGTCACCGCCGGGTCGCCCATGCGCCGCCACCTCGTTTCGCCCAACCACGCGGACCGGACCGTCCACACCCGGTCCATCGCTACCCGAAGCGAGCGCGCCCGGAACGGAGCGGCCGGGCACCGACCCCCTGGTGACGTGGTTCACACGCAAACTAAAGCGGATCGACACGCTGAGGCAGCAAGATCTTTGCGTCTTCATGGCAATTTGCCGCAAGGTACTTGCGTCCTGCCGGCGCCATTGGTGTGCTTGCCGAACCCCACCCCACCCCATCCGGTTTCGACGGAGGCTTCCGTGCGTGCAGATCAGGCTTCGCCTTCGGTGTCACTGGACGACAAGTACACCGCCGACCGGGGCCGCGTGCTGATCTCCGGCGTGCAGGCGCTGATCCGACTGACCCTGGAGCAGCGCCGGCTCGACACCGAGCGCGGCCTGGACACCCGGATCTTCGTCAGCGGCTACCAGGGCTCGCCGCTCGGCGGCGTGGACCTGGAGATGGGGCGCGCCAAGCGTTTCCTGGACCCGGCCGGTGTGGTGTTCCAGGCCGGGCTCAACGAGGAGCTGGCCGCGACCGCCGTGGCCGGGACCCAGTTGGTGGACCAGACGCCGGGCGCCCGGCACGCCGGGGTGACCGGGTTCTGGTACGGCAAGAACCCGGGCCTGGACCGGGCCGCCGATGCCATCCGGCACGCCACCATGGCCGGCACCGCCCCGCTCGGCGGCGCGGTGGCCTGGATCGGCGACGACCCGGGCAGCAAGTCCTCGACGGTGCCCAGTTCGTGCGAGCCGATGATGGAAAGCCTGTCGATGCCGCTGCTCGCGCCGGGCACGGTCGGCGAGATCGTCGAGTTCGGGCTGCACGCGGTCGCCATGTCGCGCGCGTGCGGGCTGTGGACCGGGCTGAAGATCGTCGCGGACATCGCCGACGCGTCGACCACGGTGGATGTCTCCCGGTGGGGCAAGGACATCCCGGTCCCGGCGGCGACCAAGCGCGGCACGCTGCCGACGCTGGTCGGCCCGGCCGCGCTCGACGCCGAGCACGACCTGATCACCCGCCGGCTCGACCTGGCCCGCGCCTACGCCCGCGAGCACGGCCTCAACAAGGTCGTGCACGACACCCCCGACGCCCGCCTGGGCATCCTCGCCGCCGGCGTGTCGTTCTCCGTGGTCCGCCGCGCGCTGGCCGACCTCGGCCTGGACCCGGACGCCGCCCTCGACGTCCGGCTGATCCGGATCGGCATGCCGTTCCCCCTGGACGACGCGGAGTTGGCGGAGCTCACCGCCGGCCTGGACGAGGTCCTGGTGGTCGAGGACAAGGTGCCGTTCCTGGAGGCCCGGCTCAAGGAGGCGCTCTACCGCCGCCCGGACGCGCCGCGGATCGTCGGCCGCCGGGACGACACCGGCCGGCCGCTGCTCACCGCGCGCGGCACGCTCGGCGCGGACGAGGTGGCCCGCGCGATCGCCGCCCGACTCGGCGCCGACCGGCTGCCCGAGGCGGCCACCACCTACCTCGCCTCGCTCGCCCCCAAGCGCCCGTCCCGGATCGCGCTGCCGATGCTGGCCTCGCGCACCCCGTACTTTTGTTCCGGCTGTCCGCACAACGCCTCCACCCGCACCGCCGACGACACCCTGGTCGGCGTCGGCATCGGCTGCCACGTGATGATCGCGCTGGACGGCAAGGGCCGAGGACATCAGCTCGGGCTGACCCAGATGGGCGGCGAGGGTGCCCAGTGGATCGGCCTGGCGCCGTTCACCGACGACAAGCACTTCGTGCAGAACCTGGGCGACGGCACGTTCCACCACTCCGGTTCGCTGGCGATCCGCGCGGCGGTGGCGGCGGGCACCAAGATGACCTACAAGCTGCTGTACAACGACGCGGTCGCGATGACGGGTGGTCAAAAGGCCGAAGGGCGCCTGGACGTACCGGCGTTGACCCGGCTGCTCGCGGTCGAGGGGGTGCGGCAGGTGGTGGTCACCACCGACGACCCGCGCGGCTACCGGGGAGTTCGCCTCGCGCCGATCGCGAGCGTCCGGCACCGGGACGACATCGCGGCGGTGGAGCTCGAGTTGGCCGCCGTCGACGGGGTGACCGTGCTGATCCACGACGACCGGTGCGCGGCCGAGGAACGCCGGCTGCGCAAGCGCGGGCAGTTGCCCACGCCGGCCGAGAAGGTGGTGATCAACGAGCGGGTGTGCGAGGGCTGCGGGGACTGCGGCGACAAGTCCTCGTGCCTGTCGGTGCAGCCGGTGGACACCGAGTTCGGCCGCAAGACGCACATCCACCAGGGCTCGTGCAACTCGGACTTCAGCTGCCTGAACGGCGACTGCCCGTCCTTCCTGCTGGTCGAGCCGGGCACCCGCAAGGCCCGTGCGATACCCGACCTGCCGCTGCGACCGGCGGCCCCGACCAGCCGGTTCGCCTCGGCCGACCTGCTGGTGCGGATGCCCGGCATCGGTGGGACCGGCGTGGTCACCGTGTCCTCGATCCTGCAGATGGCCGCACACCTGGACGGGCTGTACGCGGCCGGCCTGGAGCAGACCGGACTTGCCCAAAAGGGCGGCCCGGTGGTGTCCGACCTGCGCATCTCCGACCGCCCGATCACCGGCGCGCTGCGCGCCTCGCGGGCCGGCGCCGACGTGCTGATCGGCTTCGACGTGCTGGGCACCGCGGCGGAGAGCAACCTGGCCACCGCCGACCCGGAGCGCACCGTGGCCGTGGTCAACACCGCGATCGTGCCGACCGCCGCGATGGTGACCAACCAGATCGCGCTGCCCGGTTCGCCGGCCGAGACACTGGCCCGGATCGACGCGGCGACCCGGCGGGCGGACAACCTGCACCTGGATGCGCTCGGCCTGGCCGAGGCGCTGTTCGCCGACCACATGCCGGCCAACATGATCCTGATCGGCGCCGCGTTCCAGCACGGCTGCCTGCCGCTGACCGCGGACTCCATCGAGGCGGCGATCACCCTCAACGGCGCGGCGGTCGAGAAGAACCTGGCCGCCTTCCGCTGGGGTCGGGCGATGGCCGTGGACCCGGCCGCGGTGCTCGCCGCGGCGGTCGCGGCCCCGCCGCTCCCGGTGGTCGCAGTGGACCCGGCCGCGATGGCACTGGCCGACCGCGCCGGCGGCGACGCGGCGCTGCGCGAGGTGCTCGGCACCCGGATCGCCGACCTGACGGGCTACCAGGACGCGGCCTACGCCCGCCGATACGCCGACGACGTACGGACGATCCGCACCCTCGCGGTCGACCGGGCGGGCGCCGCGGGCGGTGCACGGGTCGCGGTGGCGTACGCGAAGGCGCTGCACCACCTGATGGCCTACAAGGACGAGTACGAGGTCGCCCGGCTGCACCTGGACCCGGTCGAACAGGCCCGGCGTGACGCCGAGTTCGGCCCGGACGCGGCGGTGTCCGTACTGCTGCACCCGCCGGTGCTGCGCTACCTCGGGATGAACCGCAAGATCCGGCTGCGCCGCACGGCGGTACCCGCCTTCCGGGCGCTGCGCGCGGCGCGCGGCCTGCGCGGCACCCGCTGGGACCTGTTCGGCTACGCCGAGGTGCGTCGGGTCGAGCGCGAACTGGTCGCCGAATACCGCGACCTGGTCCGGGGTGCGCTGCGGTCGCTGACCGCGGACAACGTGGCCGAGGTGATCGCCCTGGTCGCCCTGCCCGAGACGATCCGCGGCTACGAGGACATCAAGCTGGCCCGGGTCGCCGAATACCGCACGGCGGCGCGTACCGCACTGGCCGAACTGACCGCGCCCGCAGCGCAGTCGGCCCCCTCCGGCCCGCCGCTCGTCGCGGCCGGCTGACCTCGACCGGCACCCCCGCCGCCCCGCCCACCCCCGACCTCCGGAGCAGCCGTGACCGTCGACCGCCTCCTGCCGACCCGGGACGCCGAGGATCTGCTCGACCTCACCCGCACCGTCGCCGACCGCGAACTCGCGCCCAGAGTGGCCCGGCACGAGCGTGAGGAGTCGTATCCGGAGGGGTTGTTCACGATCCTGGGCGAGGTGGGCCTGCTCGGGCTGCCCTACCCGGAGGAGGACGGCGGCGGCGGGCAGCCGTACGAGGTCTACCTCCAGGTCCTGGAGGAACTCGCCGCGCGCTGGGCGGCGGTGGCGGTGGCCACCAGCGTGCATACCCTGGCCTGCTTCCCGGTGGCCACCTACGGATCCACCGAGCAGCGGGAGAAGTGGCTGCCCGAGATGCTGGAGGGGCGGCTGATCGGCGGCTACAGCCTGTCCGAGGCGCACGCGGGTTCGGACGCCGCCGCGATCGTCTGCAAGGCCCGGCCGATCGCCGACGGATACCGGGTCACCGGCACCAAGGCGTGGATCACGCACGGCGGAAAGGCGGACTTCTACGCGCTGTTCGCCCGCACCGGCGAGGGCAGCCGGGGCATCTCCTGCTTCCTGGCGCCGGGCGCGACCGAGGGCCTGGCCTTCGGTCGGCCGGAGGAGAAGATGGGCCTCAACGCGGTGCCCACCACCAGTGCGTTCTGGGACGGCGCGGTCCTCGAACGGGATCGGCTGATCGGCGCGGAGGGTCAGGGGTTGGCCATCGCGCTCAGCGCCCTCGACTCGGGCCGACTGGGCATCGCGGCGTGTGCCACCGGGCTGGCCCAGGCGGCGTTGGACGCCGCGGTCGAGTACGCCAACGAGCGCACCACGTTCGGCCGGCGAATCGTCGACCACCAGGGCCTGGGCTTCCTGCTCGCCGACATGGCCGCCGCGGTCGACTCGGCCCGGGCCACCTACCTGGACGCGGCCCGGCGCCGCGATCTGGGCCGGCCGTACAGCCGCCAGGCCAGCGTGGCCAAGCTGATCGCCACCGACGCGGCGATGCAGGTCACCACGGACGCGGTCCAGGTCTTCGGCGGTTGCGGCTACACGCGCGAGTTCCCGGTCGAGCGCTATATGCGTGAAGCCAAGATCATGCAGATCTTCGAGGGCACCAACCAGATCCAACGCATGGTCATCGCCCGGCAGTTCGCCCAGCCGAGCCGGTAGGGGGTCGGCGCCGGGCGGGGCTGGAAGACACGTCCTAGCGTCGGGTCCGGTCCGGGCGCAGGCGTTGCCAGGTCGGGTGGCGCAGTCGGCCGTCGTGGGTCCAGCCGGAGATGGTGACCTCGGCGATCAGCCGGGGCTCGACCCACTGCGCGCCGGGGACGTCGACGGGGCCGGCGAAGGGCGAGTCGGTGCGGGGCATCGCGCCCAGATACTCGCCGAGTTCGCCGCGTTCGGCCACCGTCGGGCCGTCCTCCACGGTGCCGACGAAGCGCAGCCCGTCCGGCGCGTCCACGCCCACGAGCAGGGCACCCGGGAGTCCGCGCAGCTCGCCGCGGCCCTCGACCCAGCCGCCGATCACCACGCCGTGCGTCTCGACGTGCTTGGCCTTGATCCAGTCGGGCGAGCGCCGGCCGGGCTGGTAGTGGGAGGCCAGTCGTTTGCCCACGATGCCCGAGTAGCCGTGGTGCAGGCTGGTCGCCCAGCCGCGCTGTACGTCGCCCTCGGTCCACTCCGGCGTCGACCAGCGCGGGCCGGCCAGATCGAGGCCGGCGAGAGACATCCGGCGCTCGCGGTAGGGGGTGGCGAGCAGCGACCGGCCGTCGAGGTACATCACGTCGAAGAGCATCAGGTGCACCGGCGCGTCGATGGTCAGCCGGGCCACCTTGCGCGGGTTCACCACGCCGGTGCGCTGTCGGAGCCGGCGCAGGTCGGGGCGTCCCCGGTCGTCGAGGACCACGATCTCGCCGTCCAGTACGGCCTGCCGCCGGCCGTGCTGCTCGCCGAGTCCGGCCAGTTCGGGATAGGTACGGGTGACGTCCGTCCCGTCGCGCGCGACCAGCCGTACCGCGCCGTCCCCCGTGCAGTACGCCACCGTACGGGCGCCGTCCCAGTCGACCTCGAACCCCCAGTCGAGGTCGTACCCCTCCCCGGGGAGTGGCCCGGTGGTGGCCAACATCGGCTCGATTTCGGGCAACACGGCATGCACTTGATCCTGACCGGCCATGCCTCGATCATCGACGGGCCCGGTGGGGGCCGCCGGCGGAGCCCGCACCCGGATTGGCGCAGGTGTTCGACACGACCCCCCGCGGACCCGGCCGCCCGGGACCGCCGCGCCCGATCGGCTCGGCGCCCGGCGGGGCCCATTCGAGCGAGCACGCGTCCCGGCTCTGCGGCCCTACGATCATCCGGCCCTACGATCATCCAGCGCTGCGGTCATCCGGCGCTGCGGTCATCCGGTCGCGGGTCGCCCCGTCGCCGCCGTGATCGCGTCGGTGATCCGCGCGGTGACCGCCGCCTGGTGCTCGGTCAGGTAGAAGTGGCCGCCGGTGAAGGTGTGCAGCGCGAAGGTGCCGTTGGTGTGCTCGCGCCAGGCCATCGCCTCGTCCAGGGTGACCTTCGGGTCGCTGTCCCCGGTCAGCACGGTGATCGGGCACTCCAGCGGCGCCGCCGGGGTGCAGGTGTACGTCTCGATCGCGCGGTAGTCGGCCCGCAGCGCGGGCAGCACCATCCGCAACACCTCGTCGTCGGCCAGGATGCTTGCGTCGGTGCCGCTCATCGTGCGCAGCTCTGCGGCCAGTCCGGCGTCGTCGAGCAGGTGCAGCCGCTCGTCCCGCTGCCGGTTCGGGGCCCGGCGCCCGGAGACGATCAGCGCGGCGGGGCGGATCCGCAACCGGCGGGCCACCTCGAAGCCGAGGATCGCACCCATGCTGTGGCCGAACAGGACCAGCGGGACCCGCTCGTCCAGCCATGGATCGAGGGCGGCGGTGATCCGGTCGGCCAGCGTGTCGATGTCGTCGATCAGCGGCTCGGCCCGCCGGTCCTGCCGGCCCGGATACTGCACGCCCAGCACCTCGACCCGGTTCGCGAGCGCCGCCGAGAGCGGGAACCAGAAGCTCGCCGAGCCACCCGCGTGCGGCAGGCTGACCAGGCGCGGCACCGGGTTCGAGGCCGGATGGAAACGGCGGATCCAGGTATCGGATACGGCGGAGGCGGTGCTCATGGCAAAAGACCTTCCTGATTCGTGGCCGCGCGACCGACACGACCCGTCGGTGCGCACGCTGCTGCCTGATCGCTGCCCCTCGACCGGGGCCGGGGAAACCTGCTCAGCCCGCCAGCGAGTCCGTGCGCACCCCGCGCGGCTCGACGCCGGTCAGCACCGCGTGCTGGACCTCGCGCAACGCCCGGGACGGCTCCAGGCCGAGGAGTTCGCGCAGTGCGCCTCGGGTGTCCTGGTAGACCGCGAGCGCGTCGGCGCGTCGGCCGCAGTGTGACAGGGCGATCATCAGATGGCGGGCGAAGCTCTCGTGCAGCGGATACTCCGTGGTCAGCGCGTACAGCCGGGCGACGCTCTCCCGGTAGCGGCCGAGCGCCAGATGCGCCTCCACGAGCAGTTCCAGGCACTCCAGCCGGGATGCCTCCAAGCGCGCGGCGTGTGCCCGGACGATCGGCCCGCAGGCCACGCCCGCGTAGGCGGATCCGCGCCACAGGTCGAGCGCGCCGGCGAACAACTCGGCCGCCTCGTGCCGTTGCCCGGCCCGTGCGCCGGCCCGGCCGCGTTCGACCAGGTCGTGGAAGGCGTCCGCGTCCACCCGGTCCGCCCCCGGATGCAGCGCGTAGCCGCCGGAGCAGGTGGTCAGCGGGCCGCTGCGGGCCGGGCCCGGCGCGCCCAGGATCGCGCGCAGCCGGGAGACGTAGACGTGCACCGTGGACTTGGCCCGCTGCGGCCGGGCGCCGGACCAGATCTCGCCGACGATTTGATCGACCGTCAGCACCTGGCCGCGCCGCGCGAGCAGGGCGGCCAGGAGGGTCTCCGGCTTGGGCGCCGCGATCGTGCGCGGCCGGTCGCCGTCGACGATCCGCACGGGGCCGAGAATCTCGTACCGCAACGGCTCTTCCCTCTCTATGGCGTCATGGGTCCATCGCTCCATGGCGCGTGCGCGGTCGGACCTTGCTCACTCGGACCTTGCTCACGCAGTGCTCGCGTCGTGCTCGCGTCGTGCCCACCCGACTTGCCCACCGCTCGCTCACCCGCTCGTTCACCCACGACGGTGACATATCGCGGGCGTGTGGCGTACCCCTGATCGACCCCTACCCGAGCTTGCACGGATCTTGCGTACGCCCCCGCTTCGCCGCGTCGCGCTTCCCCGCGCGCCGCGCATCCGTTTATGGTCGATCGATGAGCACTGCCCGTTCGCCCGAGCGCGCCCTGTACGCCGTCAGCGACCTGCACTCTTCCATCCCGTCCAACCGCGCACTCGTCGACGGCATCCGCCCGGGGACCGACGACGACTGGATCCTGGTCGCGGGGGACGTGGCCGAACACATCGACGAGACGGCGTCGACGTTGCGACTTCTCGCCGAGCGCTTCGCCCGGGTGGTGTGGGTCCCCGGCAACCACGAGCTGTGGGCCACCCAGGACGACCCGGTACAGCTGCGCGGCGAGCGGCGCTACCGCCACCTCGTGGCGATGTGCCGGGAGTTGGGCGTACTCACCCCCGAGGACCCGTTCGCGGTCTGGGACGGCCCGGGTGGACCGGTCACCGTGGCGCCGCTGTTCGTGCTCTACGACTACACCTGGCGCCCGCCGGGCACGGTCACCCAGCAGCAGGCGCTGGACGCCGCGTACGAAGCGGGCATCGTGTGCAGCGACGAGTTCATGCTCTACCCCGACCCCCACCCGAGCCGCGGCGACTGGTGCCGGGCCCGGGTGACGTACACCGAGGGCCGGCTGACGGCGGCGGCCGACCCGCGCGCACCGTTCCTGATGGTCAATCACTTCCCGCTGGTCCGGCAGCCCACGGACGTGTTGTGGCACCCGGAGTTCGCCCAGTGGTGCGGCACCGACCTGACCGCCGACTGGCATCGCCGCTTCCCGACCGCCGCGGTCGTCTACGGCCACCTGCACATCCCGCGGACCACGTGGTACGACGGAGTGCGCTTCGAGGAGGTCTCGTTGGGCTACCCGCGCGAGCGCAAGAACGGGCTGCGCCGACCGATCCCGCGCCGGATCGTGCCCGCCGAGACCGCCGACACCACCCGCCCCGGACAATCGGCCGGTGTCCGATGATCGCCCGCATACTGCCCGCCGAGGTCTTCGCCGAGGAGTCCTTCGACGACCCCGACGGACCGCCGCTGTTCCCCGCCGAGGAGGCGCTGATCGCCAAGGCGGTGGACAAGCGCCGCCGCGAGTTCACCACCGTACGGCGGTGCGCGCGGCGCGCGTTGGCCCGGATGGGGCTGCCGCCGACGCCGCTGCTCCCGGGCCTGCGCGGCGCGCCCGGCTGGCCGGCGGGTGTGGTCGGCAGCATGACGCACTGCGCGGGCTACCGGGCGGCGGCGGTCGCGGACGCGCGGGTCCTGCTCACCCTGGGCATCGACGCGGAACCGGCGGAGGAGTTGCCCGAGGGGGTGTTGACGACCGTCTCGTCCGAGACCGAACGCAAGCATCTGCTCGACCTGGCCGGCCGGCGGCCGGAAATCCCCTGGGATCGGCTGCTGTTCAGCGCGAAGGAGTCGGTGTACAAGGCCTGGTTCCCGCTCACCCTGCGCTGGCTGGACTTCGCCGAGGCCGAACTGGAATTCGACCCGGACGGCGGGACGTTCACCGCGCGGTTGTTGGTCGAGGACCGGCCGCTGGACGGGTTCGCCGGGCGCTGGCAGGTGGAGTCGGGGATCGCGATGACTACGATCGCGGTGGTTCGGGGCAGTTGACGAGGTCCTTCGCGGGGTGGCCGATCCGGATCCCGGGTGTGGTGGTGGCGCGGTCGAGTGGTTGGGGTTGTCATGCCGCCGGGACAGTTCGCCGGAGACCGGCAGCCGGCCGTGCGTACGGCCGATTCGCGGAGCCGAACACCGGACCCACCCGACCCGACGATCGTCGACGCCCACGTACACATCGCCTCGGCCGACCGCGAGCGGTATCCGCTCTCGCCCACCGGGGTGGGCAGCACGTGGTACCGGGCGAACGACGTGGGGGCCGGCGAACTGACGGCCGCGTTGGCCTCGACCGGGGTGGCGCGGGCGGTGGTCGTGCAGGCGGTGGGGGCGTACGGCTACGACTGCGCGTATGCGCTCGACAGCGTGCGGGCGGATCCGGAGCGGCTCGCGCTGGTGGGGGCGGTGGACCTGGCCGGGCCCGAACCCGCCTCGGCCCTTGTCGAGTTGGCTGGGGCCGGTGGTGGTCTGCTGCGCGGTGTACGGGCGTTCGGGGTGGCCGGTGATCCGCCGCACTGGCTGACCGACGGGCGGGCGGACGAGGTGTGGGCGCTGGCGGGCGAACTCGGCCTGACCGTCGTCCCGGTGTTGTTCCCGGACGCGCTCGGGCGGTTGGGCGAGTTGGTGGATCGGCATACGAACGTGCCGGTGGCGCTGGACCATTGCGGTTTCGTGGACGTTTCGGGCGACGCGGCGGGCACGTTGTTCGAGTTGGCCGCGCTGCCGGCGGTGCGGGTCAAGGTATCCACGCATGTCCTCGATCGGGCGGCGGCGGTGGGCGATCCGGCCGATGCGGTGGACCGGTTGGCGGCCGAGTTCGGCGCGGAGCGGTTGGCGTGGGGATCGGATCATCCGCAGACCGTCGGCTCGACCTATCCGGCGATGGTCGCCCTCGGGCGGGCTGCGGCACGCCGGCTCTCCCCCGCCGACCGGGCGCGCTTCCTCGGCGGTACCGCGCTCTCCCTCTGGTGGCCCGCCGGATGACCCTGCGTCGGCCCGATCGCCGCACGCCGACCGGAGCGCGATCCGCCGGACTGCTGTGAGCCAGGTCACTTGATGGCGGGCCGTGAGGATGCGCCGCCGACCGTGTCCCAACGACGTGGGAGGCCGGGGCGGCCTCGGGCTCGGGGTTCACATGGAGGAAACGTTGCGCGTCGACGAGTTGACGGATGGTTCGGTTACGGTCGACCTGCGCAAGGGACAGTTCACGGGAGATGTGTTCCCGGACCGACGGCTGACCGATCGTCAGGAGAACGCACCCATACCGGAACCGACCGGGCCGATCTACAACCTGATCCGCTGGCCGATCCGCATCGCCGCATTGCTCGTGCTGCTGCCGGCGCGGTTGGCGTGGGAGCTGCTCAGGTGGAGCGGACGGGCGGTACGGGATCGGCTGCTGTTCCCGGCGGGGCGCCTGCTGGTGGCGATCGGGCGCGGGGCCGGGGTCTTGGTGTGGGACTGGTTCCTGGTCCCACTCGGGCGGGCCTGCGCGGCGGTCGGGCGCGGCGCCAAGGTGTTGATCTGGAACTGGCTCCTGGTCCCGGCCGGTCGAGCCCTGGCGGCGATCGCACGCGGGGTCAAGGTCCTGGTGTGGAACTGGTTCCTGGTCCCACTCGGGCGGGCCTGCGCGGCGGTCGGGCGCGGCGGGAAAGTCCTGGCGTGGGACTGGTTCCTGGTCCCACTCGGGCGGGCCTGCGCGGCGGTCGCACGCGGGGCCAAGATCCTGGTGTGGGACTGGTTCCTGGTCCCGATCGCGAAGGCTGTCCGGGTCGGACTGCTCGGACTGGGCCGGGTGTTGCGGTGGTTGGGCGTCGACGTGGGGTGGGCCGGGTTGCGGTTGCTCGGGCGTTGCCTGATCGTGCTGCCGCTGCGCTGGGTCCGAGACGCGCTGATGCGGCCGATGAGCGCCGGGATGCTCGCGGTCGGGCGGTGGTTCGGCCGGGCGGGACGGTGGTTCGGCCACGCGGTCGGGCGCACGCTGTACTACCTGCTGGTGGTGCCGGGTCGGTGGCTTTGGCGGCTGGCCCGGACGATGGGTCGCGGCTTCGCGCGCTGGTTGTACTACGTGGTGGTCGTGCCGCTGAGGGCGATCCGGCGCGGCCTCGCCGCGTGCGGTGACATCGCGATGCGGGGGGTCGCGGTACTGGTCGGCGGCATCACGTTCGTCCTGCGGCACGCGGTGGTCATCCCGGCCCGGTGGGCGTGGCGCGGGCTGGTCGCGGCGGCCGGGCTGGTTCGACGAGGTTTGGTGGCGGCCGGTCGCGGCGTGCGACTGGCCCTGTACCACGGCCTGTTCGTCCCGGTCCGCTGGCTCGGCCGAGGCACCGGCCGCACCCTACGCCTGGTCGGCCGGGGCTGCGCCGTCGCGTTCACGCTCCTGGTGGTGCGGCCGGTCGGCTGGGCCTGGCGTCGGGTGGTCCGGCTGGTCCGCATGCTCGGCCGAGGCGCGCACTTCGTGGTCGTACTGCCGCTGAAGTGGGCGGCGGGTCGGGCCCGGCGGCTGGTCCGGCTGATCGGGCGCGGACTGCGTTTCGTGTTCGTCGGGCCCACGGTGTGGGCCTGGGGTCGGGGCGTCGCACTCGGCCGAGGCGTGTGGCGGTCGATCGCCCGGGTCGGCACGACCGTCCTGATCCCCGCCGGTCGCGCCGCGCGGCGCACTTGGCAGAGCACACTCGGGCCGATCCGGGCGATCTGCCGTACCGTCCAGGCCCAGTCCCGCCAGGCCGCCCGCGATGCGCGCCGCGCGCTGTCGTTCCGCGGCAGGCCGTCCGGCAAGTAGCCGCAGCGCAGCCGCTGATCGCCAGAAAAGCGGCAAAGCTCCTCTATCGTTGCCGGCATGTGGCACGACATGCTGGTCTCCGGCATCCCGTGGACCGAAAAGGCCCTGCGCACGATCGTGGTCTACCTGGCGATCGTGACCCTGCTGCGCTGGATGGGCAAACGTGATCTCGCCCAGGTCAACACGTCCGACCTGGTGGTCATGTTGCTCCTGTCCAATGTCGTGCAGAACGCCGTGATCGGCCCCGACAACTCGGTCTCCGGCGCGCTGTTCGGCGCCGTCGTCCTGGTCGCCGCGAACGCCGCCCTGGTCCGCTGCTCCGCCCGCTGGGACGGCTTCGCCCGCCTGTTCGAGGGCACCCCGACCGTGCTGGCCCGGGACGGCACGTACGACCAGGCCCGAATCGCCCGAATGGGCCTGCGTCTCGCCGACCTGGACGCGGCGGTCAAACGCCAGGGCGGCGACGACGTGGCCGAGACCACCTCGGTCACCCTCGAACCCGGAGGCGCCCTCCTGGTCGCCCTGCGCCCGGCCGACCAGAGCGCCGACAAGCAGGACATCGCCGACCTCGACGCCCGGCTGAGCCGCATCGAGGCCCTGCTGCGACACCGTCCGGCACCCTGACTCACCCGCCCGAACTCCCGCAAATCCGTGCGACTCAACCCAAGATCAAGCCCAACCATGGCGTGTCCATTGCCAACGACGGCTTCTGGAATGGGCCCAAATCTCGTTGAATGTCGTCGTGGATACGAATGTGGCGACGATTCGGCGTGTGACGACGGTGGCGGACGTGATCGCGGCCGGGGACCTGTTCGACGACCCGGTACGCCCGGACTGGGCGGCCCGGTTCCTGGGCGAGGCGGGCCATCACATACTGCTCGCGTACGTGGCCGCCACCCCGGTCGGGATGGTCACCGGCGTCGAGACGACGCACCCGGACAAGGGCACCGAGATGTTCCTGTACGAACTGGCCGTCGCCGAGACCCACCAACGCCACGGCATCGGCCGCGCCCTGACCGAAGCCCTGGCCGAACTGGCCCGCAAACGCGGCTGCTACGGCATGTGGGTCCTCACCGACCGCACCAACCCGGCAGCCCTCGCCACCTACCAGGCCGCGGCCGCCGACACCGAATCCGACCACGTCATGTTCACCTGGACGTTCGACAGCTGAGCACACGCGGGCGCACCGGACGCGCTGCGCGCCGGGCCGCCGTCAACACCGCCGCCGCCGACCGGCCGACCCGGCGATCGGCCTGGTGGGCCCGGGAGTTGTCGGGCCCACCACCCATTGGTCCGACTTCGCCCGCTCGCGTCCGGGTCGGCGGTGGTGGCTTGATCGTGCCGCCGGTCACGAGTGCGGCGTTCCGCTTTTGGCTTGTGCGTCCAACCGCTACGGTCGGTCCAGCGCAAGTGGGGGCGGGCGCGTGACAGCGCGCACGGTAGAGGTGAACTTCCTGGGGTGGGCATGGACGACTGGCGATTCGACGTACCTGTGAGCGGCAGCAAGCATCTGCCCCCGGATCCCGGGTACATCAAGGGACTCGCCAGTCAGGGCTACCGCTTCGAGGAGGCCGTGGCCGACCTGGTGGACAACTCGATCGACGCGGGCGCGTCCGAGGTCGTGGTGCATTTCCGGCGCACCGGCGACCTGTTGACCTCGCTGGTGGTGGTGGACAACGGACGCGGGATGACCGAGGCCGAGTTGGACACCGCGATGACCGTGGGCAAGCGGCGCGCCTACGGCGACCGGGCGCTGGGCATGTTCGGGATGGGCCTCAAGGCCGCGTCGTTCAGCCACGCCGAGAGTGTCACGGTGATCAGCCGGGCCAAGCGGGCGGGTACGGTCGGGCGGCGCTGGCGGACCGAGCAGGCGCAGGAGAGCTTCCAATGCGACATCGTCGAGCTGGAGTTCGCCAAGCGGTTCCTGGATCTCTACGACGAGTACGTGATGTGGAACGGCACCGCGGTGCGCTGGGACGGGGTACGCGACTTCCCGGCACGCGGTGACGCCGGGCAGACCGACATCTACGTCACCAAGACCACGCGCTCGTTGGCCGACCACCTCGGGTTGCACCTACACCGCTTCCTGGCGGACGGGCGCGTGCGGATCACCATCGCGGTGTCCGGCGGGGACGACGAGGTGCCGCCGACGATCTATCTGGTCCAGGCCGTCGACCCGTTCGGCTATCCGATCTCCGGACTGCCGGGCTATCCGCGCGAGTTCACCACCGTGTTCGATGGCGTCGGCCCGCTGCGGCTGACCGCGCACGTATGGGTGCCGCGCTCCAACGCCGAGCAGTTCCGCCTCCCCGGCGGCATCGTGGCCCGACAGGGCCTGTACGCGTATCGCAACGACCGGCTCGTCCAAGCCGGTGGCTGGCACGGGTTGCGCCAGGGCGAGCAACATCTGTCGCTGGCCCGGGTCGAGTTCGACCTGCCCGCCGACTCGGAGTCGGCGTTCGGACTGACCGTCAAGAAGGCCGAACTCCAGCCGATACCGGGCTTCGTGGACGCGGTCGAGCGGGCGACGGACGCCGAGGGGCGCACCTTCCTGGACTATCTGAAGGACGCCGAAGGCGCCTACCGGCAGGCCCGGACCACCACCCGTGAGCGCAAGGCCGTACTGCCGCCCGGCAAGGGCTTCGCCCCGGAACTGCGCGCCGCGATCGAGGAGGAACTCCCGTTTGTCGCAGGCGAGGAGCCGATCGAGGTGCGCTGGGTGCCGCTCGGCGGGGACGTGTTCTTCGCGATCGACCGGGACGAGCGCCGACTGTTGCTGAACAAGCAGTTCCGCGCCGCGCTGCTCGGTGGTCGGCGCGGCGGCCTCAACGACGTCCCGGTCCTCAAGACGCTGCTCTACCTGCTGATGAACGAGGCGTTCACGGGCGAGCGGATCGGCCCCCGGGTCAAGGACAACCTCGACCTGTGGCAGTCGCTGTTGCTTACCGCGGTCAAGAGCGAGACGGCGAAGTACGGTTCCGAGGGCGGCTCGTGAGCTCCGATCAACGCACCAGACATCTGAGCTGCGACGCGTTGCGCGATCATCTGGACAACCGGATGCCGATGTTGATCCCGATCGAAGGCGATCCGCCGCTCTACTGGCATCTGGAGGCGGGCGGCCGACGCCCCGCGCTGCGCATCCCGGTGCCGGCGGGCACGAAGGCACCACGCCTGGGCATGCAGGGCGTCCGGGCGGTGTGCGTCCTGGACGGCGGCGACCGGTTCCTGCAGGTCTTCACCGAACAGACGGCACTGCTGCGCGAGTTCCACATCGTGTGCTGCGAGATCGCGGACCGGATCCAGATGGAGGGGACGGCGCCGCTGGTCGCGGTACAGACGACGGTGCTGGCTTGGCGGAAGTTGTTGGCGCGGGGGCGGCGGATGTCGTTGGAAGCGGAGGTCGGCCTGTTCGGCGAACTGCTCACGCTGATCGGCCTGGCGAGCGCGCGGGGTTGGCACGCGGCGGTCCAGGCGTGGCAGCACCCGGACTGCGCGGACCACGACTTCACCGTCGGGCCCTACGACGTCGAGGTCAAGACGGTGACCGGGCGGGCCCGGATGCATACGATCCACGGGCTCGGTCAGCTCGCGCCGCACCAGGATCGGCCGCTGTGGTTCGTCTCGCACGTCCTGGACGAGAGCGATTCCGGGCGCTCGGTGCTCGGTCTGATCGAGGGCATCCGGTCCAGCATCCGGGTGCGGGCGCCCGGCACGCT
This sequence comes from Embleya sp. AB8, assembly GCF_049739465.1. Classification (NCBI taxonomy): domain Bacteria; kingdom Bacillati; phylum Actinomycetota; class Actinomycetes; order Kitasatosporales; family Streptomycetaceae; genus Embleya; species Embleya sp. AB8. Next base: position 200,384 of record NZ_JBMHHY010000009.1, on the reverse strand, counting down.
GGACGACTTCGACACCCGGCTCAAGCTGGGCACCGAGAACGAGCACGCGATCCCCCGCGAACATCGCTGGACGCCGAGCGGGCCGCCCGCCGCGTTCCCGGTCGACGCCGGCTTCCCGCGCCTGACCGGGAGCATCCTGGCTCCGCTGCCCGAGTCGCTCGCGCTGCGCATCGTCGACATCGACTACCGGATCGACGTCGCCGACCTGGTCCCCTCGATCGCCCCCTCCCCCGACGGGCTCGATCTCGCCGTCGACCTGGCCCGGGTGCTCCCGCCCGATGTCGCCTCGGACCTGTCCGAGCCGAACCACCCCGAGGACGGCCCGCGATGACCGACGAATCCGCGCTCCTGGAGCTGCACCGAGCGGCCTTCGGCGGCATGGCCACGCACCCCCGGAACCTGGCCAAGGCGCTGGCCCATCAGGCCGACGAGCATCCCGGCCCGGTGCCCGACCTCGGCGAGGCGGCGCTGCGTCGGCGGCTGCATCACGCGCATCCGGACGACCCGCTGCTGATTCTGTGGCGGGACCGGCTCAGCCGCTGGGACTTCGCCGCCGGGGAGCCCGAGCCGAACACCGCCGAGCGCCGCGCCGCGACCTACGAGGCACTGGGTCTGGCCGCGGCCACCCGCGAACTCCTGGACCGACGCTCGCCGTTCGCACGCGGGTCGGGCGCGGTGGTGATCACCGACGAGGGCTGGGATCCCTGGTACACCGACGAGGTGGCCCGGCACCACAGCCACTACTGGGACGCCTATCGGGCGACCCTGCTCGACCACCGATGGGCCCCGGAGGCGGTCGCCGCCCTCGACCGCGACACCACCCGGGTGGTCGAGCGGCTGGCCGACCCCGCCTGCGAACAGCCCTACCAGGCGAAGGGGTTGGTGGTCGGCTACGTGCAGAGCGGCAAGACCGCCAACTTCACCGGCGTCACCGCGAAGGCGATCGACGCCGGGTATCGCCTGGTGATCGTGCTCACCGGCACCATCGAGGCACTGCGCGCGCAGACCCAGCGCCGGCTGGACATGGAACTGGTCGGGGTGGAGAACATCTACTACGGCCAGGATCCGGACTCGGGCACCCTGGCCTTCCGCGACTACGACTACCTCGACGACCGGGATCGGCTGGAGGGCAGGTTCCTGAAGCACGGCGCGTTGCCGTCCCGGCTCGGCGGGTTCGACATCGTCCGGCTGACTCGGCATCAGGACGACTACCAGGCGCTGCGCCAGGGGCTCAGCGCGCTGGAGTTCGAGAAGGCCGACCGGTTCACCCCGCTGTACGCACCGGAGAACCTGCACCGTAGTTCGGCCCGGCTGATGGTGGTCAAGAAGAACGCGTCGGTGCTCAAGAAGCTGGTCAAGGACCTCGGCCGGATCAAGACCGAACGCGGCGAGATCCCCACGCTGATCATCGACGACGAGTCCGATCAGGCGTCGGTGAACACGTCCGATCCGCAGAAGTGGGCGCAGGACCAGGTCCAACGCACCGCGATCAACGGAATCATCTCCGAGCTGCTCGGCATGTTGCCGCGTGCCCAGTACGTCGGCTACACCGCGACCCCGTTCGCGAACGTGTTCATCGATCCGGCCGACGCGGAGGACATCTTCCCCAAGGACTTTGTCATCTCGCTGGACCGCCCGGACGGCTACATGGGCGTCGCCGACTTCCACGACATCGACTCCACGATCCCCGCCGACGAACGCACGGTGGCCAATTCGGCCGGACTCGCGCACGTACGTTCGGTCCGGCCGCTGCACGATGACGACGACACGGATCTGCGGGCCGCGATCGACATGTTCGTACTCACCGGCGCGATCAAGCTGTTCCGCGAGGACCACGGCCTCGGCGCGGGCCACTTCCGCCATCACACGATGCTCGTGCACGAGTCGGTGAAGACGCATGTGCACCGCGATCAGGCCGAGTCGATCAACGCGATCTGGCGCCGGGCGGGCTACCTGGGCGCGGGTGCCCAGGCGCGGCTGCGGGAGCTGTACGAGCAGGACGTGCGGCCGGTCAGCGAGGCGCACGCGGCGGGCGCGGCGATCCCCGGCTCGTACGCGGACATCGCGCCCTACATCGGCATCGCCGCGATGCGGATCGAGGACTCGATCGGCAGTCCGGTCGTGGTGATCAACGGCGACAAGGATGTCGAGCGGCGCACCGCCGACTTCGACCGGGACAAGGTATGGCGGATCCTGGTCGGCGGCGCCAAACTCTCCCGCGGCTTCACCATCGAGGGCCTGACCGTCTCCTACTACCGGCGCAAGACCCTGGCCGCGGACACCCTGATGCAGATGGGTCGCTGGTTCGGCTTTCGCAAGAACTACCGCGATCTGGTCCGGCTCTACATCGGCCGGGACGAGGGCGGGCGCAACGGCGATCTGTACGAGGCGTTCGAGGCGATCTGTCGGGACGAGGAGGAGTTCCGCGACCAGCTCCGGCTCTACGCCGAACTCGTGGACGGCGCACCGCAGGTGACTCCGGCTCAGATCCCGCCGCTGGTGACCCAGCGACTGCCGTGGCTCAAGCCCACGGCACGCAACAAGATGTTCAACGCGGAGCTGGTGGAGACCCGGTCGCCGGGGTTGTGGGTGGAGCGTCCCGGATATCCGACGAAGGCGGCGGAACTGCGGCACAACGTCGAGCAGTTCGCCCCGGTGATCGAAGCCCTCGACCCGGCGCAGGTCGAGTTGGCGTTTCCCGTGGAGGATCGGCTGCGCCGTTTCCCGGCCTACCTCGGCCGGATCACGAACTCCCGGCTGCTGCCGGTGTTGCGCGAGCTGCGCTGGTCCGATCCGAGCCAATTCGGCCCCGATCTGGCCTACTTGGCGAATCCCCGGATCTCCGCGCAGATCGAGGATTGGGTGGTGATCGCCCCGCAGTTGCAAAATCCCGATCGCGACTCGGTGACCCTGCACGGCTTCGGTCCGCTCACGGTGGTGAGCCGCAGCCGACGCACCGGCACCCAGTTCAACCAGGTCAGCCCACCGCCACACCGCCATGCGGCCCGGCGGATCGCGGGCAGCGGGCCCTCGATCGGCGACCCGGTCGCGGACGGCCTGGCCGCGCCCCGACGTGGCTGTCTGCTGATCTATCCGACGATGGAACCCGACCGGAACGAACTCGTGATGGCCTTCGCACTGGTCCCGCCGAGCACCGCGACCTCCCCCGATCGCCGCCTGGTCGCCTTCCGTGCCAAGGACTCCTCCCGAGGCACGGCCGCCATCGTGGCGGCGCCGGCGCCGGTCTGACGGTGGGTCAGGGGCGCGGGTACGGACCCGGATACGGCCCCGGGTACGGACTCGGCGGCGCCGTCCCGTGCCGCGCCCGGTCGAACCGTCGTACCACCACGTGATAGCCGACCACGAAGACCAGCCCGAGGCCGATCATCACCACGGAGCCGACCAGCGCGACCACATCCATCGCATGCCGACCGAGCACGTGCCAATAGTCGATGTCACCGGTCCGGGCGACGGTGTCCAGGTGTTCCGGGTCGTAGCGCACGGTCAGCGTCCGCCCCTGCTCCAGCGGCTTCGTGGACAGCGCCAACTCGGCCTCGTGGGCCGCCCGCCCCTCGGGGGTGAAGCGCACCTTGCACCGCGCGGTGATCACCCGGGGCCCGGTCTCCGGATCCCCGGGCCCGGACTCCACACAGCTCGTGACCACGGCCCGGGTTTCCACCCCACGATCCCGCAGCGCGGTCTCGACCTTGGTATGGCTCGGGATGATGAGAAAGATCGTGGCCAGGAGCAACAACACCCCGAACCCCGGCAGCGAATAACAAAGATTCCTGATCTTGCGCCGGCTCATCGGCCCCCCGCGCCCGAACGAGCCCCGCGGCCCGCCCCACCCTGACCGCCCCAACCCCCGGAACGCCCGCACCGACACCCGGCCGCGATGGGTCGACCATAGCTGGCCGCACCGACTGCGGGGCGGCCCCACCTCCCGGTGGGGTCGCCCCGCGCGTGGTCCCGGCCGGCGATCGTCGCCACCGGCTACCGGATCGTTCAGTGCACCCAGAGCGACCAGACGGTGCCGCCGTTGTTGAGACACAGGTATACCGGGCCGTGCGCCGGGACCGTCGCCTTGCCGGCCAGGTCGCAGGATTGTTCGGTGGGGTAGTAGCCCCACAGGTAGAAGCCGCTACCCGAAGGCGGGTCCGCCATCGCGGGTTGTGCCGCGGCGCCCACGCCCAACAACGCCGCAGCCAACGCGACACCTGCCATAGCCTTGCGCATGTGCTCGACTCCATTTCTCGCACCGAGGGCAACTCGGTTTGCCGGAACGGTGATTCGGGCCGTGCAGCGTGCCGGCGCGCACCCGGACGACGCTAGTCCTCGGCCGTCTCGGCGGCAATAGGTCTATACCAATTGAATCGATCTCCCCGGCACTCGAACCGACGATCCGACCGGCGATCCGACCGGCGATCCGGATGTTTCTCGCGCGCTCGGCGGAATGGCGGGCGGGCCGGGATCGTTGAATCCAGGACGATCGGGGCCGGCAGCGGCACCACACCACGTCGGAGGAGATTCGCATGTCGACAACACCGCAGGGTCACCTGGTGACCACCGTGCACAGCACGCAGACCGTGACGGTCGAGATCGACGGCGAGGTGGTGGCCAGGTCGAAGCGGCCGGTCGTGTTGTACGAGACCGGACTGCCGATCCGCTACTACCTGCCGCCGGAGGACGTGGATCTGACCCGCTTCGAGGCCACCGACACGCACACCACGTGTCCGTTCAAGGGCGTGGCCTCCTACTGGACCTACCTGGGCAACGGCGACACCGGGCCGCGTCCGGACGTGGTCTGGGCGTACCCCGAGCCGATCGCCTCGGTCCCGGACATCGCGGGCCTGCTGAGCTTTTACGACACGGTCGCCCAGGTCACCGCGGAGGGCGAGCCGCCCGCACCGCCGGCCTGACGCCGGGCGCGCGGGGTGGGCCGGTCCGGTCCACCCCGCGCACCCGTCCGCACACTCAGCAGCTCAGGTTGCCGATTCTAACGTTCCAGATCACCTTGACCCATTAGTTCGCGTGAGGGTAGAACTGATCAAGCACCGCACCCTCCCGCCGACGAAGGTTGAGATCATGGGCACCACCGCCGCCGTTCCGCAGGTCGCACACCGTTTCGTGGAGGTCGACGGGGTCCGGGTCTTCTACCGGGAGACCGGGCCCGTCGATGCCCCCACCGTGCTGCTGCTGCACGGATTCCCGTCGGCCTCGCACCAGTTTCGGCGGCTGCTCGACGTGCTCGGGAACGACTTCCACCTGATCGCGCCGGACTACCCCGGGTTCGGGCACACCGAGGTGCCGGCCGGGTTCACCTACTCGTTCGACCGACTGGCCGACGTGGTCGAGCAGTTCGTGGACGCGGTCGGCCTGGACCGATACGTGCTCTACACCTTCGACTTCGGCGGCCCGGTCGGGCTGCGGCTCGCCGAGCGGCGGCCGGCCGCCGTCGCCGGACTGATCGTGCAGAACGCCAACGCCTACGCCGAGGGCCTGTCCGACCTGGCCCGCGACTTCACCACGCTCACGCCCGACGTGCCGGGCGCCCGGGAGAAGGCTGCCGAACTGCTCGTACTGCCGGTCACCCGCGGCCAGTACGAGGGCGGCACCGTCGATCCCACCCTGGTCGCCCCGGACGGCTGGACGCTGGACCAGCACTTCCTGGACCTGCCCGGCCGCAAGGACGCCCAGGTCGACCTGGCGCTGAACTACCACACCAACGTCGCGCTCTACCCGAGGTGGCAGCGCTGGCTGGCCGACCACCGCCCGGCGACGCTGATCATCTGGGGCCGCAACGACATCTTCTTCCCCGAGTCGGGCGCACACGCGTACCTCGCCGATCTCCCGGACGCCGAACTGCACATCCTGGACACCGGCCACTTCGCCCTGGAGGACCGCCTCCCGGAAATCGCCCCACTGATCGCCGACTTCCTGACCCGAACCTGGAACCGGCCCGAAGCCGGCCGCAATCCGGACGGGCCCGGGCGGCGCGGGGGCGTGCGTTCGGTTGGCGGTCGAGGCGCCGCCTCGCTAGGTTGAAAACCACGTTGTTGCCGATCGAAAGCGGTTCCCGGTGGATGTCGCCCGCGCCATGGCCCATGATCCGCATGGGGTTTTCGCTCGGATGCGGGAGGCCGCGCCCGTGCATACGATCGTCGCGCCGGACGGCAGTCCCGCGTGGCTGGTGACCCGGCACGCGGATGTGCAGGCGGCGCTCGGCGATCCCCGGTTCTCGCTGAACAAGGTGCATGCCAAGCCCGGCGGCTACAAGGGGTTCGAGCTGCCGCCGGCGCTCGACGCCAATCTGCTCAACATGGATCCGCCCGATCACACCCGGCTGCGCCGACTCGCCGGCCAGGCGTTCACCGTGCGGCACACCGCCGGCCTGCGCCCCGAGCTCGAACGTGCGGCCGAGGCCCTGGCCGACGAGCTGGCCGCGCGCGAACGGGTGGACCTGGTCCGGGAGTTCGCCACGCCGTTCGCGGTCGGCGCGATCTCCGAACTGCTCGGCGTCCCGCCCGAGTCGCGCACCGACTTCCGGGTGTGGACCAACGCCGTACTGGGCGCGGACGCCACGCGCGAGGGCATCCGCGCGACGGTGCGCGAGATGTACACGTTCTTCGTCGGGCTGCTCGCCGCCAAGCGGGCCGCGCCCGGTCCCGACCTGCTCTCCGCGCTGATCGCCGCCCGGGACGCCGACGATCGGCTCAGCGAGGACGAATTGACCTCGTTGTCCTTCCTGTTGCTGTTCGCCGGCTATGAGAACTCGGCCAACCTGATCGCCGGCGCGCTGCACGCGGTGGTGGACGACGGCGGGCTGCGCGAGGCGTTGCTCGAGGATCCGGCGGCGGTTCCGGTGCTGGTCGAGGAGGTGGCCCGGCACATGTCGCCCGCGCTGCTCGCGATTCGCCGCTTCCCGCTGGAGGACCTGGAGTTGGGCGGGGTGACCATCCCGGCCGGGGACACCGTGTTCCTGTCCATCGCGGCGGCCAACCGCGATCCACGCCGCTACGACCGCCCGGACCGGGTACAGCTGGACCGGCCGGACCCGGCCCGCCATCTGAGCTTCGGCCAGGGCATCCACTACTGCATCGGCGCGCCGCTGGCCCGCCTCGAGGCGGAGATCGCGGTGCGCACCGTGCTGACCCGCTTCCCCAAGGCCCGGCGGCACGCGCCGGTGTCCTGGCAGCCGTCGGTCCGGGTGCGCGGCCTGAGCAGCCTGCCGGTCGAACTGGCCGGCTAGGGCGTCTCTTCAAGCCCCCGCCGAGATCCGCCGGGCCGGGCCTCGGTGCAGTGAACCCCGGACAACTCCCGGGCGTTCTCAGGTCATTTACTCAGGGTTTCCACAGGGTTCGCGCGGCACGCTGGCCACATCGGCGACCCGCGCCGACGTGCCCGTGCCGTCGCGGCACCACCGGGCCGCAGAGGATCCGACGCGGCTCGCCGCGCCCGAAAGCCGTTTCCGGGCGCCGCGAGCAGGCGGTCCGCCCGCCCGCGGGCTCCCGCTTCGGGTCCTCGGCGGTCCGGTCCGGCACCGAAAGAACCCGGTAACCATGACCGCTCGCTCCGGAGCCGCCATCGACGGCGGCCTCTACACCGACATCACCGATCTCGCCCGGGACGCCCCCTCGTTCCTGAACACGGTGATCAAGGACTGGACCACCTACGGCCTGTTCGCCTTCGCCGTGCTGATCGTGGTCGCCTGGTGGGCCGCCCGCAGACAGGATGCGCGGCGGATGGCGCAGACCCTGTGCGCGCCGCTGATCGTGGTCGCGGCGTTCGCCGTCGACGACGTGATCAAGCTCATCGTGCGCGAGGAACGCCCGTGCCGCACCCTGCACCCGAGCAGCACCCTGGAGGCGTGCCCGGCCGCGAACGACTGGTCGTTCCCGAGCAACCACACCGTGATCGCCGCCTCCGCCGCGACCGTACTCCTGCTGCTGAGCCGCGTGTTGGGCGCGCTCGCGGCGCTCGGCACACTGGCCATGGCCGTCTCGCGCGTGTGGGTCGGCGCGCACTATCCGCACGATGTGCTGGTCGGTCTGCTCGTCGGCATCGCGGTCGCCTGGCCGCTGACCCTGGCCGCGGCCCGGGCCGCACCCGCGATCGACCGACTGCGCGCCACCTCGCTCCGCCCGCTCGTCGCCGCCGGTTCGTGATCGTCGCGGACGGCTAGCACCGGGCGCGGCACCAGCCGTACCGTCCTCGAACGCCCGACCCAGCCACCGGCGTTCGAGGACAGCGGCACCACCGGCGTTCGAGGACACCGGCACACCCGGCGCCGGCAACCGACCGGTCCCGGGCGACTACGTACTCGCCGCCTCCCCCGCTGCGCACGGCCGGACCGTTCGGATCGACGCGGCAATCCCCACCGGCGCCGTGGTGCGGATCCGGCTGCCGCTGCCGGCTCAGCCCGATGCGGCGCGTTCGTCGACGATGCGATAGCCGATGCCGCGCACGGTTTCGATCGAGGCCCGGTCGAACGGCTGGTCGAGCTTGCGACGCAGGTAGCCGATGTACACCTCGACCACGTTCGGCGCGCCGGCGTAGTACGCGTCCCACACGTTGGCCAGGATCTCGGCCTTGGTCACCACGTCCCCGGCGTTGCGCATCAGGAACGCCAGCAGCGCGAACTCGCGTGGGGTCAGTCGGACCTCCCGCCCCTCCCGCTCGACCCGCCGACGCGCCGGATCGAGCGTGATGTCCGCGACGGCCAGGATCGCCGGACGGGCGGGGGCGCCGCGCCGGACCAGCGCGCGCAGTCGGGCGATCAGTACGACGAAGCTGAACGGTTTGATCAGGTAGTCGTCCGCGCCCAGGTCGAAGGCGTCCGCCTGGTCGTACTCGCCGTCCTTCGCGGTCAGCATCAGCACCGGCGTCCAGACCCCCGCCTCGCGCAGCTTCGCGCAGACGTCGTAGCCGTTGAGGCCGGGCAGCATGATGTCGAGCACGATCACGTCGTACACGTTCTCGGTGCCCGCCCACAGCCCGTCGACGCCGTTGTGGAAGACCTCGACGTTGCAGCCCGCCTCGGTCAGTCCCTGCCGGACGGTCTCCGCGAGCCGAACCTCGTCCTCCACGAGCAGCACCCGCACCGTGCACCTCCGTGATCGATCCTCGGGGACCGGCCGTCGCCGGCCTCGGACTCCCTCGCCACCAGTCAACCGTCACAACTCTGTGAGAACACTGAGTGGCCCCCTGTTCCCGGTGACGCGACGGCCGAAAAGGACCGGACCGGGCACCGGCACGGCACGGCACGGCACGGCAGGGGATCGACGGGCTCGCCGGCTCGGCGGTGGGCCGTTCGGCGGCGGGCGGCTCAGAGGCGTACGGACTCCAGTACGCGGCGTAGGCCCACCTCCAGTATTTGCGGGTCGTCCCAGTCCCGGGTGACGTGGTCGAACAGCAGGCCCTGGAGTTGCGCAAGCAGGATGTGTCCGTCCAGGGTCGCGTTCGTCGAGCCCAGGGCCAGGACGACCAGTTCGGCGAAGCCGCGGAACTCGGCCTGGCAGCGGATCATCTCCTCGCGGATCAACGGCTCGCGCGCGCCGGAGAGTTCGAGTTCGAGGCGGGCCAGTTGGACATCCCGGCCCTCGGTCCACCACACCCGCATGAGGCCGGCGATCTGCGCGTAGTCGATCTCGACCGGTCGCACCGCGGTCATCCGCATCAGCTTGCCGGTCACCTCGCCGGCGAACCGCTTGTCCCGCGTGGCCATCCGGTCGATCACCGCCAGGATCAGCTGATCGCGGGTCTTGAAGTAGTAGGTGACCGAGCCGTTGGGCAGGCCCGCCTCCTCCTGGACCGCACGATGGGTGAGCCCGCGCAACCCCTGCGTGGCGATCACCTGGATCGCCGCGTCCAGCATCAGCGTGCGGCGGTCGACGCGCGCCGAGCCGGCGGGCGGGGTGGGCGGATCGGCCGGGGCGGGTTCGTTCATGTGGGGCATGAGTCCATTATCGCGGAACTTGACGCTTGTAGAAGTTTTCTCTACAACTAGAGAAATTAATTCTACGAACGTAGGAATGGTCGATGGCTACCTCTGGGATACCCGCCACCGAGTCCACGATCGAGGCCGAACCCCCCGAAGGCGCGCGATCCACCGCGTCCGCGGGCCGCCCGGTGAGTCCGAAGCTGGTCCTGCTCCTGGTCTGCGTCGCGCAGTTCGTACTGCTCGTCGACGACACGATCGTCAACGTCGCGCTGCCGACCATCGGGGACGACCTCGAATTCAGCCAAAGCTCCCTGTCCTGGGTCACCAACGCCTACTTCCTGACCTTCGGCGGTTTCCTGCTGATCGGCGGCGGACTGGCCGATCTGCTCGGCCGGCGGCGGCTGTTCGGGATCAGCCTGGTGCTCTTCGTACTCGCCTCCGCCGCGTGCGGGATCGCGCCCAACGCGGGCGTGCTGATCGCGGCGCGCGCGATACAGGGGGTCGCCGGCGCGCTGCTCTCCCCCGCGGCGCTGGCGATCCTGCTCGCCACGTTCCGCGAAGCGTACGGCGGCCGAACCGCTGTTGCCCCGGGCGCTGTTGCGGATGCGGGCGGTGGTCCTCGCCGACCTGCTGGTCCTGGTGGCGGCGGGCGGGTTGTTCGCGATGTTCTTCTTTCTGACCCTGTACATGCAGCGGGTCCAGGGGTGGTCGCCGATGCGTACCGGCCTGTCGTTCCTGCCGTTCAGCGTCGGCATGGGGCTGGGCGCGGCAGTGTCGACCAAGCTGACGGCCAGGTGTGGGCCGTTGCTCCCGGTCAGCGTGGGGCCGGCGATCGCCGCCGTGGGGATGTGGCTGATGAGCCGGCTGGACGCGGACAGCTCGTTCGTGGGGCACCTGCTGCCCGCGTTGGTGGTCACCGGGCTCGGCCTGGGCCTGGCCTTCGTGGCGATCATCGACACCGCGACCGGCGGTGCGGGCGAGGGCGACGGCGGGGTCGCCTCGGCCATGGTGACGACGTGTCAGCAGCTCGGCGCGGCGATCGGCATCGCGGTGCTGGTCACCGTCGCGACCGAGCACACCCGGGACCGGGTGGCGTCGGGCGTGGACCCGAGGCAGGCGGCGGTGGACGGCTTCGGCCGGGCCTTCGAGATCCAGGCCGGGCTGATGGGCCTCACCGCCGTGCTCGGCATCGTGGTCGGATTGGCCTTCGAACGACAGCGCGCCGCCGACCGGGCGTAGCTGCGCTACGCGGCGCCGGCTCGGGTGGGTGCCTCCAGCCGGCGCCGGCGGTAGGACCAGGTCACCGCCGCGAGCAGCGGCGCCCACAACACGAGGGGCAGGTAGAGCAGGCCGAGTACGTCGGCCCCGGCGTCGGTCATCTCGTCGTGCGGGAGCGCCCACCAGAACAGGAACTGACCCCACAGCAGGCACAACACGGCGACGCCGGTCCAGGCGACGCGGGTGACCAGGATCGGGTTCATCCGCCGACCGCCGACGAACGGGACCCAGTGCGGCGGTCGTTCGCCCCAGGGGCGGACCAGGCCGAGAGTGAGCAGGGCGGCGAGTTCGGTGCTCAGGCTGAGGAAGGTCACCCAGGGGGCGCCCCACCCGGTCATGTCCAGGTCGGTGTAGCCCTGTTCGGTGTAGCCGCCGTGATTGCCCAGGACGAGCCCGAAGCGCCAGATCGCGGACGGGAGCGGGGTCAGCGCCGCCACGTGCGCGGCCAGGACCGCCCAGCGGGGAGCGGGGGCGAGGGCGGACGCGGCGTCGGTCGGGGCCGGAGGTGGGGACGAGGACGGGGTCGTGGTTCCCCGTGGCGTGTTCATGATCGAAATCCTGGCATCGGGTGGCCGGCCGGGACTTCGGCTCGTGGACCGGGACCGAGGTCGGTCGCGGGAATGAGCCGGGTGGGCGGGACTACCGGCGAGGTCGGATCGACAGGCTCGAAAGGTGGATGTTCGGAATACTTCGAGGCTATCTGCAATGACTCGTAGAGATGCGCCCTGATACACCCCGATATAGACCGGATCGGTGTGTTGGTGCGGGCCGAACCGGTGAACCGGAGGGCAGTCGTCGCGTGTCCTGGTGAACCCGATCCCGGACATGTGCAAGACACTCGACATGGACACCACCGCTGCCACCTCGCGCCGCACCTTGCTGATGGGCGCCGCCGCCACGCTCGGCCTGCTCACCGTCGCCTCCCCCGCCGCCGCCGCGAACCGACAACCCTCCCCCCGCCCCGGCTTCGTCCCGGAACCGGTGAGCACCGTCGACGCCGGTCCGCAGCGCGTCGCGGTGACCTTCGACGACGGGCCGCACCCGGTCAACACCCCCGAGGTGCTACGGGTGTTGCGCCGCCACCGGGTACGCGCGACGTTCTGCGTCGTGGGCACCGAGGTGGAGAAGTATCCCGAGTTGCTGGAGGCGATCCACGACGCCGGGCACCTGATCGCCGGCCACTCGTGGTCGCATCCGAACCTGCAAAAGCTCACCCCGGCCGAGGTGACCGAGGAGGTCGAGCGCAACCTGGACGCGATCGACCAGGTGTTGCCCGGACTCCGGGTCAGGTGGTTTCGTGCCCCGTACGGCAACTGGTCGCCGGAGGTGATGGGCACCCTCAGCGCCCACGGCCTGCGCCCCCTGGGCTGGTCGGTCGACCCGAGGGACTGGTCCCGGCCCGGCGCGGACGAAATCGTCGACCGAGTGCTCGGCGCACTCACCACCGGCTCGATCATCCTCAACCACGACGGCGGCGGAAACCGGGACCAGACGGTCGCGGCCCTGGAGGTATGGCTGCCGAAGGCACTGGCGGACGGGTATCGGTTCGTACAGCCGGCGTAAGCACGCGGGTCGGCCGGTGGGGCGGATCGGCGCGGGCGGGTCGGCCGGAGGCGGAGCGGTCGGCCCGGGGTTGGGTGGGGCGGGGTGGGCGGTCGGCGTGGCGTTGCTCAGTGGTGCGCCGGGCTCCCGCTTGCGCAGCGGGCGCAGCGGCCGGTCAGGGCGACCGCTCTCGGGTCGAGGGTGAAGCCCTGTTCGGCGGCCAGGCGGGCCGCGACGTCGTCGAGCAGGTCGCCCGGTGCCTGGCCGACCGTGCCACAGCCGCGACAGCGGACCAGTACATGCGTACCGCCGACCAGGTGGCCCGCCAGGTGGTACGTGGCCGCGTCGTGTCGCAGGCGGGTGAAGGCGACCAGGTCGAGGCGTTCGAGGGCGTCCAGGGCGCGGTAGATGGTGGTCCGGTGTACGCCCGGTGCCGCGCGGGAGACGGCGGCGAAGATCGTGTCGGCGCTGAGCGGCTCGGCGGCGTCGGCCAGGACTCGGAGCACCGCGGTACGCGCCACCGTGACCCGCTCGCCGTGGGCGCGGATCTGCCGCACCGCCTCGGCCACCGGGTCGGGGGTGGGGTGCTGCACACCATCGTCCATATGCAACAGTGTCGCATCTGGCCGGTCCGCGATCGGCCCGGGGTGACCGGCCGGGCACCCCGCCGGCGAGGCATCGAGGCGTGACGAAGGGCGGTGGGTGGGGTGGCTGCGGTCCTGGTCCGCGATCGTGACGACGCCTGTCCGGGAGTCGTGGACACGTCGCCCGCCGACGACGGCCTGATCGCGCGCGTACGCCTGCCGGGCGGCCGGCTCGACCCCGCTCGACTGCGCGAACTCGCCGAGTTGGCCGAGCGGTTCGGTACCGGTTCGGTCGACCTGACCGCGCGCGCCAATATCCAGGTGCGGGGTTTGGCCGAGGCCGACGTACCAGCCTTCGCGCACGCCGTCGCGGCGGCCGGCCTGATGCCCTCGCGCAGCCACGACCGGGTGCGCAACATCCTCGCAAGCCCACTGGCCGGCCGCGACCCACTCGCCCTGCTGGACGCCGACGCGGTACTCGCCGCCGTCGACTCGGCCCTGTGCGCCACCCCCGAACTGACCGCCCTGTCCGGGCGCTTCCTGATCGGCATCGACGACGGCGGCGTACCGATCGCGTCCGCGCGCCACGACCTGGACCTGATCGCGCTCACCGGGGACACCTTCGCGCTGCACGCGGCGGGCCACGACACGGGTTGGCGCGTCACGCCGGCGAATGCGGCCGGCGCCATCGTCCACGCGGCGCGCGCGTTCCTGACCGCGAGAGCCGCCGGCGGCGCCTGGCACATCCGCGAACTCCCGGGTGGAGCAGCCGAGTTCGCAGCCTGCCTGGCCACGGACCCGGTTCGCGCGCAGTTGTCCGCGCCGGCCGGCACCGCGCCCCGGGAGCGCCCGCGCGCCGGCCGGTCCAAGCGGCCCCTGGTCGGGGTGTCGACCCAGTCCGACGGCCGGTACGCGCTCGGGGCGCTGGTGCCACTGGGCCGCCTGACGCAACATCACCTGGCCGCCCTGGTCGAGGTGGGCGCCGAACTCCGGATCACCACCGCCCGCGGCATCGTCCTGCGAGACCTGCTCGACCCCGCCGCCGCGACGGCCGGCCTCGAAGCGGCCGGCCTGCCCTGCGACCCGGCCTCCCCCTGGCGCGGGGTAACAGCGTGCAGCGGCCAGGGCGCCTGCCGCCGAGCCCGGTCCGACGTCCGCACCGACGCGACCCGACACGCCCTGGGCCACGCCCGGAGCACCACCGAGCACCTCGCCCCCCTCGGCGCGACCGACACCCACTGGGTCGGCTGCGCCCGCGCCTGCGGCCGGCCCGCCGGTGCGACATTGCTGGTCGCGTGCGAGGACGGCGGCTACGAGATCGTCCCGCCCGGCGGCACGCCCACCCCCGGATGACCGCCACCGCACACCCCACCCACACCACCACCCCCTCGGGCGAAGGAGCAGCCGACGTGGACGACTGGATCAAGGACGGAGCCGAGATCTATCGGCGTTCGTTCGCGACCATCCGGGCCGAGGCGGACCTGTCCCGCTTTCCCGAGGACGTCTCGCGCGTCGTCGTCCGGATGATCCACGCGTGCGGGATGACCGACCTGCCCCGCGACGTCGGCTTCCACCCCGACGTCGCCCGAGCCGGCGCCGCCGCGTTGCGGGCCGGGGCACCGATCCTGTGCGACGCGAACATGGTCGCGTCGGGGGTGACCCGCAAGCGGCTGCCGAGCGACAACGACGTACGCTGCCTGCTCGCCGACCCACGCACCCCCCTCCTGGCCGCCGAGCAGCGCACCACCCGCAGCGCCGCCGCCGTGGACCTCTGGGTGGACGAACTCGGCGGCGCCGTCGTCGCCGTCGGCAACGCCCCCACCGCGTTGTTCCGGCTGCTCGAACTGATCGACCAGGGTGCCCCGCGCCCGGCCGCGATCATCGGGATCCCGGTCGGCTTCATCGGCGCCGCGGAGTCCAAGCAGGCCCTCGCCGAGCACTCCGCCGGCATCCCCTACCTCGTCGTGCACGGCCGCCGAGGCGGCAGCGCGATGACCGCCGCCGCGCTCAACGCGCTGGCCAGCGAGCAGGAATAGCCGGCCATGGCCACCGCCGCCGACCGCGTACGCCGCGTGCGCATCACCCCCACCCCCAGGAGCACAGCGTGACCACCACCGGCCGGCTGTACGGCATCGGTCTCGGCCCGGGCGACCCCGAGCTGATCACCCTGAAGGCACATCGCCTGATCACCTCGGCCGACGTGGTCGCCTACCCGGTCAAGAAGGGCGCGCGCGGCGTCGCGATCACCATCGCCGAGCCGTATCTGACCGAGACTCAGCTGCGCCTCCCGCTCGAATACCCGGTGACCACCGAGAGCACCGATCACCCGGGCGGCTACGACGGCGCGTTGGCCGACTACTACGACTCGACCGCCGCCGAGCTGGCCGCGCATCTGGACGCCGGGCGCGATGTCGCGGTGTTGTGCGAGGGCGATCCGTTCTTCTACGGCTCGTACATGTACTGGCACGAACGGCTCGCGGACCGCTACCCGGTCGAGGTGGTACCGGGCGTGACCTCGGTCAGCGGCGCGGCGGCCGTACTCGGTCGGCCGCTCGTCCAGCACGACGAGGTGCTCACGATCCTGCCCGGCACGCTGCCGCCCGAGGTACTCGCGGCGCGGCTGCGGACCACCGACTCGGCCGCGGTGATCAAGCTCGGCAAGCGGCATTTCCCGGCCGTACGCGGCGCGTTCGAGCAGGCGGGGTTGGCCGGGCGGACCTGGTACGTGGAGCGCGCGACCACCGATCGCCAGCAGATACGCCCGCTGGCCGAGGTAGTCCCGGACGACGTACCGTACTTCTCCCTCGTCATCACGCCATCCGCCGCCCCCGGCGGCGAGTTCGCGACCAACCGCACACCGCGCCCGGCCGAGGCGGCGTACGTGTTGCCCGAACCCACCGGCGAACTCGGCTCGATCGACGTGGTCGGCCTGGGCCCGGCCGGTCCGCAATGGCTCACCCCCGACGCGCATGCCGCGCTCGCCGCCGCGGATCACCTGGTCGGCTACGGTCCGTACGTGGACCGCGTCCAGCCCCGACCGGGCCAGCAGCGGCACCGTACCGACAACCGGGTCGAGGCCGAGCGGGCCCGCCACGCCATCGCGTTGGCGGAGGCGGGTGGCCGGGTCGCGGTGGTCTCCTCCGGCGACGCGGGCGTGTTCGCGATGGCGTCGGCCGTACTGGAGGCGGCGCACGAGAGTGCGACCGAGGTCCCGGTGCGGGTGGTCGCCGGGTTGTCCGCGATGCAGGCCGTCGCGGCGCGCGCGGGGGCGCCGTTGGGCCACGACTTCTGCGTGCTCAGCCTGTCCGCGATTCTCAAGCCGTGGGAGGTGATCGAGCGCCGGTTGACCGCCGCCGCGCAGGCGGACCTCGCGGTGGCGATCTACAACCCGGCCTCCAAGACCCGGCGCACGCAGGTCGCCGAGGCGCGGGACCTGTTCCTGGCGCACCGCTCCCCGGACACCCCGGTGGTGGTCGGCCGGGACGTCGGCGGCCCCACCGAATCGGTTCGGGTGGTCCGGCTGGCCGACCTCGACCCGGAGGTGGTCGACATGCGCACGCTGCTGATCATCGGCTCGTCCCAGACCCGCGCCTACCCCCGCCCCGACGGCACGACCGGCGTGTACACCCCACGCCGCTACCCGGCCTGACGGCACGTGTCGGCACCTCCGCGCCGGGTCGGCGTACGGCGACCGACGCCGCCGCCCGGCGCCGGCGGGGGCGCGGGCCCGGCGCGCGGCCCGCGTGCTCGTGCGGTGGGTTCAGGACGCCGTCGGGGCGCCGGGATCGGCGTCGTGCGGCCCTGTGTCACAGTGACTGGCGTGTACGACTCAGCCCCCGGCCAGGACCCATCGCGCGGCGGCCTCGACGTCGCCGACCTGCCCCGGCGCGCGTACCTCGGGTCGGCGGATCACCACCACCGGCAGGCCCAGCTCGCGGGCGGCGGTCAGTTTGGCGGCCGTCAGCGCACCGCCGCTGTCCTTGGTCACGATCGCCTCGATGCGCCGGTCGCGCAGCAGCGCGATCTCCTCCTCGACCGTGAACGGACCTCGGGCCAAGAGGAGTTCGCACGCGCGTGGCAGCGCTCCGGTGGGCAGCTCGACGCTGCGCAGCAAAAACCACAGGTCGTCCAGGTGCGCGTACGGCGCGGTCTCCAGGCGGCCCGTGGTCAGGAACACCCGTCGGGCCAACTCCGGCAGCAGCCGCGCGGCCTCGTCGGCGGAGTCCACGGGATGCCAGCGGTCCCCCGGCCCGGCGGTCCAGCCCGGTCGTTGCAGGCGCAGCAGCGGTACGCCGACCTCGGCACACGCGGCGACGGCGTTTGCCGAGATCCGGGCGGCGAACGGATGGGTGGCATCGACGACGGCCGCCACGCTCCGCGCCCGCAACCAGGCCACCAGTCCCGGCACGCCGCCGAAGCCACCCACGCGGGACTCGCCGACCGGCAACACCGGCGCACTGGTACGCCCGGCCAAGGACGACACGACCCGGACCCCGGGCACGCCGTCGAGCCGCGCCGCCAACACCCGAGCCTCGGCGGTCCCACCCAACACAAGCACCACACGCCGCCCACCGGCCGGGCCTGCCGGGTCGGCCGCATCACCGGTAGCGGGGTCACCCCCGCCGCCCCCGGCAAGGGCGCTCGTACCGAACGACGTACTCACGATTGGCTCCTCGCACGATGACCCGATCCGAGACCCGATCCGATCCGCTGCGCCGGGGTTGGACCACCGGGGCCTGTGCGACCGCGGCGGCAACTGCCGCCTATCAGGCCCTGCTCACCGGGGAGTTCCCGGATCCGGTCACCGTCCACTTGCCGGGTGGGCAGACGCCCGCCTTCGCACTCGCCGTGGAGGAACGCCGGGCCGATGCGGCGATGGCGGGGGTGGTCAAGGATGCCGGGGACGATCCCGATGTCACGCACGGGGCGTTGATCCGGGCCACCGTGCGGTTCGCGGCGCCCGGCTCGGGGGTGGGGTTTCGGGCCGGGCCCGGGGTCGGCACGGTGACGTTGCCCGGATTGCCCCTCGCGGTGGGTGAGCCCGCCGTCAATCCCGTACCTCGGCAGTTGATGCGCGAGGCGATCGCCCGGGTGGCCGCGGCGCATCGCGGCAGCGGCGACGTGACGATCGAGCTGTCCGTGGACGACGGTGCCCGGATCGCCGAGCAGACCTGGAATCCGCGACTCGGCATCCTCGGCGGGCTGTCCATCCTGGGCACCACCGGGATCGTGATCCCCTACTCGTGCTCGGCCTGGATCGACTCGATCCGGCGTGGCATCGACGTCGCGCTGGCCACCGGCGAGACGCACGTCCTGGGCGCGACCGGTACCACCTCCGAGCGGGTCGGTGCCGAGCTGTACGGTCTGTCCGGCACCGCGCTGCTGGACATGGGCGACTTCGCCGGCGCACTGCTCAAGTACCTGCGCAGGCACCCGATTCCGCGCCTGACCATCGCCGGCGGCTTCGCCAAGCTCTCCAAGCTCGCCGACGGCCACCTCGACCTGCACTCGGGCCGCTCGCAGGTGAATCTGGACACGCTCGCCGACCGGGCCGCGGCCGTCGGCGGCGATGCCGACCTGGCCGCGCACATCCGCGCCGCGAACACCGCGCTGCACGCGCTCGAACTCGCCCGCGCCGCCGACGTCCCGCTCGGCGACGCGGTCGCGGAAGCCGCCCGGGACGCCGCCAAGGCCCTCCTGCGCGGCAGCGAACTCCCGGTCACCGTCGACGTGATCGCGATCAACCGCACCGGCACCATCGTCGGCCGCGCCGGGCCGGCCTAGGTCCTGTCCGGCGGATCTTGGCGGATCAGGCCGCGTCGTCTGGTGCCGTGCATCGGCGTGCCGGGGAAGCAGCCGCATAGTGGTTCTATTCGGCTGTTTCCCCGGTGCGGCGAGGTGCGGTACCAGGCGGCGCGGACCCGCCAAGATCCGCCGGACAGGGCCTAGTCGATCGGCCACGCTCACTTCACCGGTCGTGGCTCGATACGGTCGCGGATCTCGCTGTACAGGTGGCTGTCACAAAAGCCCGGTTCGCCCAGCACCCGGCCGACCATGATGATCGCCACCGCCCTGATCCCGTTGTCGCGCACCAGGGACACCAGGTCGGCCAGTTCGCCCCGGACGATCAGCTCGTCCGGCCGGGACGCGCGCGCGACCACCGCGACCGGACAGTCCGCGCCGTACAGCGGGGTCAACTCGGCGACCACACGCTCCACCTGACCCACCGCCAGATGCAGCACCAGCAACGCGCCGGAGCGCCCGAGCGTGGCCAGGTCCTCCCCCGGCGGCATCGCCGTCGCATTGCCCGCGACCCGGGTCAGGATCACCGTCTGACCCACCGTCGGCAGGGTCAACTCCCGACCCATCGCCGCCGCCGCGGCGGCGAACGCCGGTACGCCGGGGGTGATGTCCCACGGGATGCCCAACGCGTCGAGCCGGCGCTGCTGTTCGGCGACCGCGCTGAAGAACGAGGTGTCCCCCGACTGCAACCGCGCCACATCGTGCCCCGCAGCGTGCGCGGCCCGCAGTTCCTCGACGATCTGATCCAGGTTCAGCTCGGCGGTGTCCACGAGTCGGGCTCCCGCCGGCGCCGCCTCGACCAGTTCGCGCGGCACCAGCGCGCCGGCGTACAGGCACACCGGCGACGCGGCGATGATGCGCAGCCCCCGCACCGTGATCAGGTCGGCCGCGCCGGGACCGGCGCCGATGAAGTGGACGGTCATTGGCTGAACTGCTCCTTGCTGGAGGTGAGTTCGGGCTTCACAGCCACCCATTGGGTGACCGGCATCCCGGGCCGCCAACCGGTGAACCGGCCCACGGGTGCGGATCGGGTGACCTGGAGGCGGGTCAACTCCCCGCCGTACACGGCGCGATGCCGCAACAACTCGGCCTCGGTCTCGGCGACGACCGCATTGGCGACCAGTCGCCCGCCGGGGCGCAGCTCGGCCCAGCAGCGCTCGACCACGCCCGGTACGGTCAGCCCGCCGCCGATGAACACCGCGTCCGGTGCCTGACCGACAAGCACGTCCGGCGCCGACCCGACCACGATCCGCAGGCCCGGCACCCCGAGTGCGACCGCGTTCGCCGCCGCTCGCTCGGCCCGATCCTCGCGCGCCTCGAAGCCGACGGCCCGGCAGTTCGGATGTGCCCGCATCCACTCGATCCCGATGCTCCCGCTGCCCGCGCCCACGTCCCACAACAGCTCGCCCGGCCGCGGCCCGAGCGCGGCCAACGTCACGGCGCGGATCTCCCGCTTGGTCAACTGGCCGTCGTGCGCGTAGACATCGTCGGGCAGACCGGCCAACCGGCTCAGCCCGGGACCG
Organism: Embleya sp. AB8; assembly: GCF_049739465.1. Classification (NCBI taxonomy): domain Bacteria; kingdom Bacillati; phylum Actinomycetota; class Actinomycetes; order Kitasatosporales; family Streptomycetaceae; genus Embleya; species Embleya sp. AB8. The sequence continues at coordinate 179,715 of NZ_JBMHHY010000009.1, read as the reverse complement.
GTGCCGCACTCGACGGCAACCACATTCAGGTCCGCGAACCGCCGTTCGGGAGCCGCCGCGAGCGCATCGGCGCTGCCCCGCCACACCGACTCGGCCGGACCGCCCAGGTGCTCCAGTACGGTCACCGTGCTCGTCCCGAAGCCGCGCTCCCGCAGCAGCACGGCCACCCGTCCCGGGGTCAGCCCATTCGCGCTCAGCACCAACACCCGTGCTCCGGAGGAGAGTTCAGCCGCCAACGAATCGACCGGCCGCCCCACCGCGCTGACCACCGATGCGTTCTGTACCGACCAGCCGAGCCGCGCGCAGGCCAGCGAGACCGACGAGGGGGCCGGCAGCACGGTGACCCGGTCGGCGCCCAGCTCCCGTACCAGTGTGGCCCCGACGCCGTGGAACAGCGGATCCCCGCTGGCCAGCACGCACACCTTCCGGGACCCGGCCGACTCGGTGACGAAGCCCACCGAGAACGGCGACGGCCACTCGACCCGCTCGGCCGTCACCCCCTCCGCGACCATGGCCAAGTGCCGTGCCCCACCCACCAGCACCTCGGCCTCGCCCACCAACGCCCGGGCCGCCTCGGTGAGTCCGGCCCAGCCGTCGTCGCCGATCCCGACCACGGACACCGGGCGGCCGAGCGAGTCGGCCGCCCCCTCCCGCTCAGCCAGCGTCCTCGCCGCCTTCGAGATCGCCCTCGACATCCAGGTACACCTCGCGCAGCCCGTCCAGCGTGGCCGCCTCCGGCTTTTCCCACATGCCTCGGTCGGCGGCCTCCAGGAGCCGCTCGGCGATCCCGCGCAGCGCCCACGGGTTGGCGGTGCGCATGAATTCGCGGTTGGTCTCGTCCAGGACGTATTCGCCGGCGAGCTTCTCGTACATCCAGTCCGCCACCACGCCGGTGGTCGCGTCGTACCCGAACAGGTAGTCCACGGTGGCCGCCAGCTCGAACGCGCCCTTGTAGCCGTGCTTGCGCATCGCCTCGATCCAGCGCGGGTTGACCACCCGGGCCCGGAACACCCGTGCGGTCTCCTGCTGCAGCGTGCGGGTGCGGACCGCGTCGGGCATCGTGGAGTCGCCGATGTACGCGGCCGGCGCGGTCCCGGTCAGCGCCCGGACGGCGGCGACCATGCCGCCGTGGTACTGGAAGTAGTCGTCCGAGTCGGCGATGTCGTGTTCACGCGTGTCGGTGTTCTTCGCCGCGACCGCGATTCGGCGATACGCGTCCTCCATGTCCTCGCGGGCGAACACCCCGTCCAGGCCCCGCCCGTAGGCGTAGCCGCCCCAGGTCGCGTACACCTCGGCCAGGTCCGCGTCGTCGCGCCAGGTGCGCGCGTCGATCAGCGGCAGCAGCCCCGCACCGTACGCGCCCGGCCGCGAGCCGAACACGCGCGTGGTGGCCCGCCGCGCGTCGCCGTGCCGCGCGGTGTCGGCCCGCACGTGTGCCCGGACGTAGTTGTCCTCGTCCGTCTCGGCCAACTCGGCGACCAGGCGCACCGCGTCGTCCAGGAGCAGCACCACGTGCGGGAACGCGTCCCGGAAGAAGCCGGAGATGCGCACCGTGACGTCCACGCGCGGCCGACCCAGTTCGGCGAGCGGGATCGCCTCGATCCCGGTCACCCGGCGCGACGCGTCGTCCCAGTTGGGCCGGACACCGAGGAGCGCGAGCACCTCGGCGATGTCGTCCCCGCTGGTCCGCATCGCGCTCGTGCCCCATACCGAAAGGCCCACGGAGCGTGGCCAGTTGCCGTCGTTGTCGGCGCGGTAGCGGGCCAACAGCGAGTCGGCGAGCGCCTGTCCGGTCTCCCAGGCCAGCCGGCTGGGGATCGCCTTCGGGTCCACGGTGTAGAAGTTGCGGCCGGTGGGCAGCACGTTGACCAGTCCGCGCAGCGGCGAACCGCTCGGTCCGGCCGCGACGTAGCCGCCCTCCAGCGCGTGCAGCACCGCGCCGATCTCGTCGCCGGTGCGGTCCAGGCGCGGCACGATCTCGGTCGCGGCGAACGCCAACACGTCGGCCACCGACGCCGATTCGGCGCCCAGTACCTCCTGCGTGACGGACAAGGCCTGTGCCGAGTCCCAGCCGCCCGCCTCCATCGCCGCGACCAGGCGGTGTGCCCGGTCCTCGGCGTCGTCGGTCTCGGTGCGCGACGCGCTGCCGCCCTCGACCAGGCCGAGCGATTCGCGCAGGCCGGGCAGCGCGGCGGCCTTGCCGCCCCATACCTGACGCGCCCGCAACATCGCGGTGACCAGGTTGATCCGGCCCTCGCCGGTGGGCGCGCTGCCCAGGATGTGCAGGCCCTCGCGGATCTGCGCGTCCTTGACCTCGCACAACCACCCGTCCAGGTGCAGGATCAGGTCGTCGAACTCGGCCTCGTGCGGCCGGTCGGTGATGCCCAGGTCGTGGTCCAGCTTGGTGGCCTGGATCAGCGTCCAGATCTGGCCCTGCAGCGCCGGGCCCTTGGCCGGGTCGAGCGCCTGCACATTGGCGTATTCGTCGAGGAGTTGCTCCAGCCGGGTCAGGTCGCCGTATGTCTCGGCGCGCGCCATCGGCGGCACCAGGTGGTCGACGATGATCGCGTGCGCGCGCCGCTTGGCCTGCGCGCCCTCGCCCGGGTCGTTGACCAGGAACGGGTAGACCAGCGGCAGATCGCCGAGCACCGCGTCCGGGCCGCATTCCGCGGACAGGCCCAGGTTCTTCCCCGGGAGCCACTCCAGCGTGCCGTGCTTGCCCAGGTGGACCAGTGCGTGCGCGCCGAACCCGCCCGGCCCGGCGGGCGCGTCCAACCACCAGTAGGCGGCCAGATAGTGGTGGCTCGGCGGCAGGTCCGGGTCGTGGTAGATGGCCACCGGGTTCTCGCCGAAGCCGCGCGGCGGCTGGATGATCAGGATCACGTTGCCCGCGCGCAGCGCCGCGAGCACGATCTCGCCCTCGGGGTCGCGGGAATGGTCCACGTACAGCTCGCCGGGCGGCGGACCCCAGTGCTCCTCGATGTTGGCGCGCAGCCCGAGCGGCAGTTTGGCGTAGCGCTCGCGGTAGTCGGCGGCCGAGATCCGGACCGGGTTGCCTTCGAGCTGACCTTCCGTCAACCACTCCGGGTCCTGGCCGCCGGCCGCGATCAGCGCGTGGATCAGCTTGTCCCCGTCCGGCGGTTCGAGGCCGGGCAGGGCATCGGCGCCGTCGAGCGCGCCGACGTCGTAGCCGGCCGCACGCATCGCGCGCAGCAGGGCGACGGCCGACGCCGGAGTGTCCAGGCCGACCGCGTTGCCGATCCGGGAGTGTTTGGTCGGGTACGCGGACAGCACCACGCCGACCTTGCGCTCGCCGACCGGGATGTGTCGAAGTCGGGCGTGCCGTACCGCGATTCCGGCCACCCGGGCGGCCCGCTCGGGGTCGGCGGCGTAGCGGGTGAGCCCGTCCGGACCGGTCTCCTTGAACGAGAACGGGACGGTGATCAGCCGGCCGTCGAACTCGGGTACCGCGACCTGGGTGGCCGCGTCCAGCGGCGACAGACCCGCGTCGCCGGCCTCCCATTCGGCCCGGCTGGTGGTCAGGTTGAGCGCCTGGAGGATGGTGATGTCCAGGCCGGCCAGCGCGCCGACGTCCCACTGCTCGTCGTCGCCACCGGCCGACACCTCGGCCGGCTTGGCGCCACCGGCGCCGCCCGCCGCGAGGACCGTGACCAGGAGTGCGTCCAGTTCCTCGAGCGCCGCGAACAGCGACTCGTCCGCGCCGCGCAGCGACGCGCACCAGATCGGTACGGGTCGCCCGCCCGCGTCCTCGATCGCGTCGCACAACGCGGCCACGAACGCGGTGTTCCCGGCGAGGTGGTGAGCGCGGTAGTACAGGACGCCGACGGCCGGGCCGTCGATCGGCCGCGCCGGGCGGTCGAGGCGATCGATTGGGTCGGGTCGGTCGAGTCGGCCCCAGGACGGCACCTCGACCGGCGGCTCGAAGCCGTGGCCGGTGAGCAGCAGGGTGTCGGAGAGGAAGCGGTACAGCTGGGTCAGGTTGGCCGGGCCGCCCTGGGCGAGGTAGGCGTGCGCCTGCGCACTCACCCCGGCCGGCACGGTGGCCAGTTCCATCAGCGCGGCGTCGGCGGCGAGTTCGCCGCTGAGCACGACCACCGGTCGCGGGCCGGCGAGCAGCGTGTCCAGGCCCGCCTCCCAGGCGCGCCGGCCACCGAGCAGCCGGACCACGACCAGGTCGGTGCCCTCAAGGAGCGCGGGCAGGTCGGCGACCTCGACCCGGGAGGGGTTGGCGAGCCGCCAATCCCCCTCGCTCGCCTTGGCGCTGAGCAGGTCGGTGTCGGATGTCGACAGGAGCAGGATCACCGGGCGCCTCCGCCGATGCGGGCGTGGCGAACCACGGGGTGGGTGCTGCGGGCGGGGGTGGCGCCGAACCCGGTGTCGCGGGAGCGAGCGTCGCGATCGTGGGCGACTCGGTCGTCAGCGACGCGGTCGTGGCAGTCGGGCATGCAAGAACGCCGGCAGGACGAAATCGTCACCTGGAGCGCCTCTCCGGGGTCCTCGCCCCATCGGACTCGGGGTGAGACGCGCAGTTCCTGACTCCCGGTCCCGTCGTACCCATCGCCTGACGTGGTACTTCGGAGCCGGTCACAGTGGCGGGACCGTCCCGGGATCACACCGGGTTCCTGCCACGCCCTCCCCGCGCCGGTAGGGCCGGCGCGGGGCCAGCATCGCTCAGCGGCCCGCCTTGACGCAACACACCTCGATCGGCGTCGGCCCCGGTGGTGACACATGTCACCGCCGGCGCCCGGATGGGGGCAGGCTGGTCAGCGGCTCTTGCGCACCCGCTCGACGAACGCGCCGAACTCGTCGGCGACCTGGTCGGCGGTCCACTCCAGGGCGGATTCGGCAACGGTGATCTCGGCGAACGAGCGGCCCGGCAGGCCCGGCTCGGACCACCCGCCGGCCAGCCATACGCCGCGCTCGGCGGCGATCTCCAGGCCGACCCGGGCGAGCAGTTCGGCCGGGTACGGCAGCCAGAGCTGGAACTGGTGGGTGTGCGGGACGACTGGGAACACGGTCGCCTCGGGCACGCGGGCCAGGCCCGCCGCGACGGTCGCGGCATGCCCGACGTAGGTGGGCAGGCGTGGCAGCGTCCGGTCCAGCGCGGCGAGCGCGTCGAGGGCCATCGGCCAGACCTGGAACGGTCGCCCGCCGTAGCGGTGCCGCCACGCGTGCGCCTCCTCGATCAGCTCGGCGCTGCCCGCGAGGGCGGCCCCGGCGCTCGCGCCCAGGCCCTTGTAATAGGACACGTAGACCGAGTCGAACAGGTCGACGATCTCGGTCAGGTCGCGGGCGAAGTGGGTGCTGCTCTCCCACAGCCGGGCGCCGTCCAGGTGCAGTGCGGCGTCCCGGTCCCGGGCGGCCTGCACGGTGGCGATCAGCTCGTCCCACTCGGGCAGGACGAACCCGTGATCGCGCAGCGGGAGTTCGTAGAACAGGGTGCCGAACCGCTCGCCACTGGTACGAATGTCCTCGGCGGTGATCTGGCCGGGACCCTGAGTGAGCGTCAGCGGCCGGAGCCCGGACAGGATCGAGATCGCGCCGCGCTCGTAGGTCAGCGGGTGGGCCCTGGGGTGGATGCCGACCACGTCGGACCCGGTGGCCCCGGCATGGCAGCGCAGCGCGACCTGCTGGGCCATCGTGCCGGTGGGGAACAACAACGCGGCCTCGGTACCGAGCAGTTCGGCGGTGCGGGCTTCGAGACGGGCGACCGCGCCGCCGTCGGCGTAGAGGTCCGGCCATTCGTCGGGGTCGACCCGGTCCTGCGCGTAGGCGGTGAGGTTGGCCAGCCGTTCGACGACCGTGGTGGGTCGTACCCCGGACAGGATCCGGTCGCATCCGCGGATCACGCGCAGCCTGCGGGTTTGCTCGTCGCTTCGGATGTACGCCATGCCTGCATCATGCAGGGTCGGTCCACGCATGCGAACGCGGCCCGCACCGGATTCGGTGCGGGCCGCGTTCGTGCGCGATGTGTGTCGTCAGACGGTGATGTTCTCCGCCTGCGGGCCCTTCTGGCCCTGGACAGCGTCGTAGGAGACCTTCTGGCCCTCGGTCAGCTCACGGTAGCCCTGCGACTGGATCGCCGAGTAGTGCGCGAAAACGTCCGGGCCGCCGTCGTCCGCCTGGATGAAGCCGAAGCCCTTTTCCGCGTTGAACCACTTCACGGTTCCAGTAGCCATACAAATCTCCTTCGTGGTGCCAAATGAAAGCGCGCACTTGCGCACTCCCAAGTCGCAACAGCAATCCATTCTTCACATGAATCCGGTTCGACATAAACAAAAAACGCCCGACGGTCACGACCGTAAGGCGCTCACAAAATTCATGGGAACCACTACTGCAACTGCTCCCGAGGCTAGCACGGAAAAGTCGACGACCTCGGGTGGCCGGAAATATTTTCCGGCCCGCACCCGGGTTCCGCTCAGGTCGCCGGCAGGCCCAGTTCGGCCAGGATCGCCGCCGTATGCTCGCCCACCGCCGGGATCGGGCCCATCGCCGGCTCCCGGCCGGTCACCGTGACCGGCGGCAACAGCGCGCGCAGCGGACCGACCGGGGACCCGATCTCGCGCAGTCGGTCGCGCGCGGCGTGTTGCGGGTGGTCGGCGAACTCGGCGACGGTGCGCATCCGGGCGTTGGCGATGCCGACCGCGTCCAGGCTCGCCTCGATCTCCGCGGCGGTACGGTCCGCGAAGGCCGCCTCGATCAGTTCGGTGAGCCGCTCGTTGCCGGCCACCCGCAGCGAATTGTTGCGAAACCTCGGATCGTCGACGAGATCGGGCCGACCGAGCACCCGCTCACACAGCGCGACCCACTCGCGGTCGTTCTGTACGCCGACGAACACCTGGCTGCCGTCGCCGGCCCGGTACGGACCGTAGGGCGCGATCGCCGCGTGCCGGGCGCCGGTGCGCGGCGGGGGCGTGCCGCCATAGCCGGCGAAGTAGTACGGAAAGCCCATCCACTCGCCGAGCGCGTCCAGCATGGAGACCTCGAACGAGCAGCCCTCGCCGGTGAGTCGGCGCTCGTACAGGGCGGTCAGCAGACCGCTGAAGGCATACATCGCGGCGGCGATGTCGGCGATCGGTATGCCGGCCTTGGCCGGTGCCTCGGGCGTACCGGTGATCGAGAGCAGCCCGGCCTCGCACTGGACCAGGAGGTCGTACGCCTTCTTGTCGCGATAGGGGCCGGAAGTCCCATAACCCGATATTCCGCAGATGATCAACCGAGGAAATCTGGCCCGCAAATCCGCTGCGCCCAGGCCCAGTCGATCGGCCGCGCCGGGGGCCAGATTCTGCACGAAGACGTCGGCCCGGGCGAGCAGCCGGTCCAGGATTTCCGCCGACCGCTCGTCCTTGAGGTCGAGCGCGAGGCTTTCCTTGCCACGATTGACCCAGACGAAATGGCTGGACATGCCCTGCACGGTTTCGTCGTACGCCCGGGCGAAATCGCCGGCGCCGGGACGCTCGATCTTGATCACGCGCGCACCCAGGTCGGCGAGTTGCCGGGTCGCGAAGGGCGCGGCGACGGCCTGTTCGAGGGAGACGACGGTGACACCGGCGAGGGGAAGCTGCACACGTCCATCTTGACAGGGGTCGGCGGGGTGGAGTCGGTGCGGGACTCCGTGCTGGGCTCGGTGGTGGGCCTCGGTGGTGGGCCTCAGTGGTGGGCGTCCGTGCCGGGCTCCGGTGCCGGGCTCCGGTGCCGGGCTTCGGTGGCGGACCTCCGTGCCGGCCCCCGTGCCGGGCCTCGTGCCGCCCTTCGGTGTGCGCCGAAGCGTCGCGGGTCGATGATGGCGGCATGGACTCGCTCGCACGTGCCACCGACCCGGACTCGGTCCCTCGACTCGCCGCCCTCGCCGCGCTGCTCGCCGACCGGACGCGCGCGGCGGTGTGCCTGGCCCTGCTGGATCGGCGGGCCTGGACCGGCGGCGAGTTGGCCCGGCACTGCAAGGTCGCGCCGTCCACGATCAGCGAGCATCTGACCCGCCTGGTCGAGGGCGGCCTGCTGGTCCGGGAACGGCAGGGCCGACACCACTACGTGCGACTGGCGGACGCGGGGGTGGCCCGGCTGGTCGAGGACCTGGCCGCGTACGCGACACCCACCACGCCCCCTCGCCCGGCCGGCTCGCTGCGCGCCCACTCGGCGGGCGCGGCGCTGGCCAGGGGCCGTACCTGCTACGACCACCTGGCCGGCCGGCTCGGCGTGGCGATCACCGACGCGCTCACCACGCGGGGCCTGCTCCGCCAGGACACCGGCTTCGCGATCACCGAGGCGGGCCTGACCTGGCTCACCGACCTGGGCGCCGACCTCACCGCATCCGGCAAACGTCCGTTGGCCCGCCCCTGCCTCGACTGGACCGAACGCCGCCCCCACCTGGCCGGCACCGCCGGCGCCGAACTGTGCCGACTGTTCCTGGCCCGCGGCTGGACCGAACGAGTCGGCACGGGACGGGCGGTCCGAGCAACGGAGGCAGGGCGCACCGAACTCGGGCGGCTGCTGGGCATCCGACCGGCGGAACTGGAGTTGGCGGCCGGCTGAAGATCGCCGGGGCGGATCCGGGTCTCAGATTCGGGTGAAGGCCGCTCGGTAGGCGCTGGGGGTCAGGCCGGTGCGGCGGACCAGGTGTTTGCGGAGGGAGTCGGTGGTGCCGATGCCGCTGTGGTGTGCGATCGGTTCCATCGATAGCTCGGTGGTTTCGAGCAACTCCCTTGCCCGGTCCACACGTTGGTGGAGGAGCCACTGCAGTGGGCTGAGGCCCGTTTCGGCATGGAAGCGGCGGGTGAGGGTGCGCACGCTGGTGTTCGCGTGGTCGGCCAGGTCGGCGAGGGTGAGCGGTTGGTCGAGGCGGGCCAGGGCCCAGGCGCGGGTGCCGGCGAGGGATACGCCGCTTTCGGGTGGGAGCGGTGACTCGATGAACTGGGCCTGACCGCCCGGGCGTACGGGTGCGGCGACGACCAGGCGGGCGACCGTGTTGGCGACGGCGGCGCCGTAGTCGGTGCGGATCAGGTGCAGGCACAGGTCGATGCCGGCGGACAGTCCGGCGGAGGTCAGGATCGGGCCGTCCTCGACGTACAGCACGTCCGGCCGCAGGTCGACGGCCGGGAAACGGCGGCGGAACTCGTCGGTCATGGTCCAGTACGTGGTGGCCGCGCGCCCGTCCAGCAGGCCGGCCTGAGCCAGGACGAAGGCGCCGGTACAGATCGAGGCGACCCGCTTCCCTTCGGCCGCGGCGGTGCGCAGCGCGGCCAGGACGCGCGGGTCGGCGTCGGCGCGGGCGCCGGTACCGGTGACGATGACGGTGTCCGCGTCGTCGATGGCGGCCAGGGTGTGCGGCACCACGATGTCCAGGCTGCCGGTGCCGATGACCGTGCCGGGGTCGGCGGTGCACACCCGTACGCCGTAGCCGGTCGTGCCGTCGGCCAGGGCGACCGCGCCGAGCACCAATTCCGGGATGGACAGGTCGAAAGTGGTCACCGGTGGCACGGCGACGACGGCTATTCGATGCACGGCAGGCATGGCCCGAACCTCCGGATGTTTGGCATTCCGGCCACTACCGTACGTCCGGGCGGGAGCGGGAGGGTGGGTGGGTGGGCACGTCCGGATCGGACGCCCGCCTTCCCTCTCTCCTGTGGAGCAACCATGTCTTCATCCGCCGCGTTCCATGTCGTCGTCGGCGCCGGTTCGACCGGGGCGGCCACCGCGCTGCTGCTCGCCGGATCCGGGGAGCGGGTCCGGATCGTCACCCGCCGGGGTGGCGGCCCGGAGCATCCGCTGATCGATCGCGTCGCGGCCGATGCCACGGACGCGGCCCGGCTGGTCGAACTCACCCGGGGCGCGGCCACGTTGTTCAACTGCGCGATGCCGGCGTACGACCGATGGCCGATCGACTGGCCGCCGTTGGCCTCGGCGCTGTTGACGGCGGCGGAGCGGACGGGGGCGCGCTACGTGATGTTGGGCAACGTGTACGGCTATGGCCGGGTGGCCGGCCCGCTGACCGAGGACCTCCCGATGGCGCCGACCACGGTCAAGGGCCGGGTCCGAGCGGCGATGTGGGCGGACGCGCTGGCCGCGCACGAGGCGGGCCGAGTCCTGGTCACGGAGGTCCGCGCGAGCGACTACCTGGGCGCGAACGCGTCGTCCCTGTACAACTTCCTGGTCGTCCCGGCCGTACTCGCCGGCACCCCCGCCGCCCTCCCGGCCGACCTGGACGCCGCACACAGCTGGTCCTACACCGGCGACGTGGCCCAAACCCTGGTCGCCGCGTCCCGCTCCGCCGAATCCTGGGGCCGCGCCTGGCACGTCCCGTCCACATCGACGTGGTCGGCCCGAACCCTCACCAACCGCCTGGCAGAACTGACCGACTCCCCGACCCCACACCTGACCCGCATGTCCGCAGCGGAGGTCCGGACGATCGGCCGCGAGAACGCGATCATGGCCGAGGTCGAAGAAATGCTCTACCTGACGGAACAGGAAACCATCCTCGACGCCACGACGACGGAAAAGCTCCTGAACGTAACGCCCACCGAGATCGACCCGGCCCTACGCGAACTGGCTGCCCCGCACGCCGCCTGACGCAACGTCAGCGTGGGCCGCCGACGAGCGCGGCCCACACTCGCGAACTCCGGCCTCCCGCCGGGTGGTTCACCTGCATGGCAACCAGGCGCCCCGAAGATTGCCCGGTTCTGGCAATGATCTTCGGGGCGGCAGGAGCAAGGCTGTTCATGCCGGTGGATGAACCACAAGGCACGGGCCGTAGGCCGCTGTTTCCAACGGCGGCATCGATCCGGAGCCGGTATGTCATCCCTCGGTTCCGCCCGAAGCTCCTGTTCTCAGCGTTCGCAAGGAAGGTCTACCCGTGAAACTGACCCGTGCCGCCATGACCGTCGCAGCCGTCGCTCTGACGCCCACGCTCCTGCTCGCCGGCCCCGCCTTCGCCGGCAACTCCGGCGGCGCGGCGACGACGTCGGTCACGGGCGCCTCGACCCCGGCCGGGGGCGAGATGTCCGACGAGGACGCCAAGGTTGCCATCCTGCGCATCATCGCCGACCCCAGCACCGGCCGAGGGGTCAATGACGCCGCGCAGGCGGCGCTGAACGGCACCGCGCAGGACCGGCGGTACTTCCTGGAGACGGGCCGCTGGGCAGCGCAGGACGAGGACGACCGCGTCGCCGTCTTCCGCATCCTCGCCGTCGCCCAGACGAACAATGACAGGGCGGTCGTCCAAGCGGCCACGGACGCGCTCAAGGCGGGCACTCCGGAGGCAGTGCGCGCTTTCCTGACGACCGGCTACCGCCTCGCCCAGTACGAGGACGACCGCGTCGCCACCTTCCGCATCCTCGGCGTCGCCCAGACGAACAAGGACAGGGCGGTCGTCCAAGCGGCCACGGACGCCCTCAAGGCAGGTACTCCGGAGGCAGTGCGCGCCTTCCGGACGACCGGCTACCGCCTCGCCCAGGCCGAGGACGATCGCGTCGCCGTCTTCCGCATCCTTGCCGATCCGAACATCAGCGACCGGCTCCGCACGGCGGCGCGGCAGGCCCTCGACAACGGCACGCCGGAGGCGTTGCGGTACTTCCTGGAGCACGGCCGGTACGAGGTGTAGTCCTGAGCCGACCCTTGACGACCGGCCGGCGAAGCCGTCGAACACGACCACTGGTCCGCGGGCTCCACCTTTGCCGGCTCGGGTCGCCGGGCGGGCGCGTCGTATGGGTCCGCCGGCCGTGACGTGTTTAATCGGTCCCGGGACGAGTGGCGCGGTGGAAGGAGCCTCGGTGGCTGTGGTCGTGGATCGGCAGGGGCTCGAGGTCTCCGGGATGGGGGACGAGGGCGTTCGGCATTTCGACCGGGCGCTTGACGCGCTCCTGTTCTTTCGACCGGAGGTGGGCACCGAGGTCGAGGCGGTGCTGGCCGCCTCGCCCGACGCGCCGATGGCTCGGGTGTTCGCTGCCTATCTCGGGCTGCTCGGGACCGAGGCGGCCGATGCCGCCGCCGCTCGGGAGCGGTTCTCGGGGTTTGCGCCGACCCGGGTCGGGCCCCGCGAGGTGGCGCATATGCGGGCCGCCGAGGCTTGGTTGGGTGGGGATATTCGGCGGGCCGGCGACATCCTCGGCGAGGTGGTCGTGGCGTACCCCCGGGACACCCTCGCGCTGGCGATCGGGCATCAGATCGACTTCTTCACCGGGGACGCGGTACGGCTGCGGGATCGGGTCGGCGGTGCGCTGAGCGCGTGGGATGCGGACGATCCGCATTATGGGCCCGTGCTCGGGATGTCCGCGTTCGGTCTGGAGGAGGCCGGGCACTACGACCGGTCCGAGCAGGCCGGGTTGGCGGCCGTGACGGCCAACCCGCGTGATGTGTGGGCGATCCACGCCGTGGTGCACACGTACGAGATGCAGGGGCGGTTCGCCGAGGGGATCCGCTACCTGGACGCCCGGACCGCGGACTGGACCGGCGGCAACTACCTGAACGTGCACAACTGGTGGCACTACGGCCTGTACTCGATCGAGGCCGGCGCGATCGACCGGGCGCTCGCCATCCACGACGCCGTACTGCACACCGACGCCTCCACCGGCGTGGCGATGGAACTCCTGGACGCCTCGGCCCTGTTGTGGCGCATCCACCTCGCCGGCCACCCCCAGGTCGAGCGCTGGACCCGGCTCGCCGACGCGTGGGCGGCGCGCGCGGACGGCCCGTACTACGCGTTCAACGACACACACGCCGTGATGGCCTACCTCGGCGCTGGCCGCATCGCCGCCGCCGAGGCGGTGATCCGCGATCGTGAGCGGTGGCTGGCCGAGCCGCACCCGGGCGTGACCAACCACACGATGACCGCCGAGGTCGGCCTGCCGGTGTGTCGCGCGCTGGTCGCGTTCGAGCAGGGCCGCCACCCGGACACCGTCGACATCCTGACCCCGATCCGGCACCGCCTGAACACCTTCGGCGGCAGCCACGCGCAGCGCGACGCGATCCAGCAGACCCTGGTCGAGGCGGCGCTGCGGGCAGGCCGCCACGATCTGGCCCGCACCCTCCTCAGCGAGCGGGTCAACCTGCGTCCGACCAGCTCGTACAATCGGCTCAAGCAGGCCCAACTGGCCGACGCGCTGGGCCGATCCGCCGAGGCCGCGATCGCCCGCGAGCGCGCCGCCGACAACACCGCCGCGATCACCGCCGCCTGGGGACGCTGACGACGTCGACCGGGCCGTCGACCACCCCGGCGGATGCGCGAGAATGGCCCATCCGTCCGTCGGGACCGAGCCGATCGACGCCCGGCGCCCGACGCCGTCGACGAACGCGGGAGTGTGGACAACGTATGGGTGAGTCCTGGGCGACCAGTGCCGGATCACGGCGCCAAGTGCCGGACGACCAGGGCCTGATCGCCGCCGCCGCGCAGAGTCCCGGCGGCTCGGTCGCCGAGATCGACCCGGCCTTCGCCGACGACCCCAACGGCTACGTCCCGGGTGAGGCGATCCGCGGCGCGTGGGTGGTCGGCCCGGACGGCCTGCTCACCGGCGAGTATCGGCACAACCCGCACCACGGCCCGCCGCAGGACGACTTCGCCAAGCTGGTCGAGGACGAGCCGTGGTTGGACTGGCTGGGCGAGAACCCGGTCGGCGCGATCCGCGAGTCGGTCACCGAGTGCTTCGCGGATCAGGCCCCCGGCGCCGAACTGACCTGGATGAAGATCCTCGACCCGCCGCGCGGCGCCACCTCCGGCCGCCCCGCGCCGGACGACGAGCAGTTCCTGATCCCGACCCGCACCGCCCTGGCCGTGTACTTCGCCGCGCAGATCGTCGCGCCCGACCGGGCCCGGGCCACCGTCTGCGGCATCTTCACCTGGGCCGCGACCGGCCTGGACACCCCGGCCGATCGGCGGGACCGGATCTGGCTCGACCTGGACGCCGACCTCGATTGGGCGGAGCAACAACTGGCGCCCCGGATGTACGCCATGGACGAGGACGCCCCCACCCCCGGCTAGCCGCCTACCCCGCCGCCCGCAGATACGGCTTCAGATGCCGAGCGATCGCCTCCGCCAACCCCGGCGGCACCGCGTTGCCGATCTGCCGGGCGATCTCGGTCTTGGAACCGCACCACACGAAGGTCTCCGGGAAGGACTGGAGCCGGGCCGCCTCACGATGCGTGATCGGCCGGTTGACCCGGTCGGCCGGGTCGTCCGGGTTCCACTGGGGGTGGAGGTACTGACCCTTCTCGGGCTTGTAGAACTCGGTCCGGATGGTCAGCGACGGATGGTCCCAGCGCATCCGGCCCATCACGTCCGTCGTACCGGACTTCTTGTTCCGCCAGCAGTCCGGCAGCAGGTGGTCCGGCAGGTCGAAGCGGCCCCCGCCCGGCGGCACGCAGTCGTACCGCAGCAGGGACCGTTCGATCGGCGTGCGGCCCAGATGCAGGTCGGCCTCCTTGAACACGCCGGGCACCAGGCGGCCGAAGAACTCGGTCTTGGACGCGGGCAGGCTGGTGGTTCCGGGCACTCTCGGCAGATCCTCGATCGCGTCCCGGACGGTGCGCCGGCGGCGCCGCCGATCGGGCCCGTGGGTCGGCGGCGGGGCGGCGATCTCGCCGATCCGCGAACCGATCACGATCGCCCGCTTGCGCCGCTGTGGGACGCCGTAGTCCACCGCCGGGAGCAGCGCGTCGGTCAGCGTGTACCCCTCCAGGAGGCCGCCGGGTTGCGCCTCGGCAAGGAGCAGGGCGAACTCGGCGGACTTCTGGAAACGGTCCACGTTCTCGATCACGAACACCTTGGGCTTCGCCCGCCGGACGAAGCGCAGGTATTCCTTCCAGAGCTTGTTGCGCGGATCCTCGACGTTGCGGCTGCCCAGGTTGGAGAAGCCCTGGCAGGGCGGCCCGCCGATGATCAGGTCGGCGCGCGGGATGTCCCGGTCCGGGATCGCCGCGATGTCGCCCCAGCGCATGTGCGCCTCGCCGAAGTTGGCGGCGTAGGTCGCGGCGGCGTGCAGGTTCCACTCGACCGCCAGGACCGGCCGAAAGCCCTTCGCGGCGGCGAATCCGGACGTCATTCCACCGCAGCCCGCGAACAGGTCGATCATGGTGATGGGTCGTGCCATGCGGACAGGTTAGCCGGCCGGGCGCCGCGCGATCACCGCGTCCCGTACCCGTGCCGCCGCCGTAGCCGCGTCCTCGTGCTCCCAGACCCGGACGACCAGCCAACCGGCCTCGGCCATCCGTCGGTCGGTGTCCGCGTCCCGGGCGCGGTTTCCCTCGATCTTGTCGCGCCAGAACTCGGCGTTGCGCTTGGGCCAGGTCGCGTGTGTGGGGCAGCCGTGCCAGAAGCAGCCGTCGACGTAGACGGCGACCTTGGTCGGGCCGAACACGACGTCCGCTTCGCGGCGGATGCCCTTGAGCGGGCGGCGATGGACGCGGTAGCGCAGGCCCATGCCGTGCAGTACGCGGCGCAGCGCGACCTCGACGCCGGTGTCCTTGCTGCGTTGGCGACTCATTCGTGCGCGGGTCGCATCCGTGGTGGTCAGGCTCGTCACGCACCCCATGGTGCCGGGTCGCACTGTCATCGCACCCGACTCACGTCGGATACGCCCGCGTCACGCCGGATATGCCCGCGCCTCGGTCGCCTTCACCGCCGCCCACACCGGCTTCCCCGGCGCCAGGTCCAACTCGGCCACGGCAAGCGGCGTGACGTCGGCGAGCAGCGGGATCGGGCCGGTCAGTTCGATGCGTACCGTGTCGCCGTGCAGTTCCATGCCGTCCACCTCGACCTGCCACAGATTGCGCGGACTGCCGTCGGGACGGCTTCGGTACAGGGTCACCGCGGTCGGCGGGAAGGCCACGAACACCTCGGCCGCGTCCGGGAGTTCGGCCACCACCAGACGCTGTCCGGCGGCCAGGTCGACGCCGCCCGCCGAGGTGGTGCCCCGGTACAGGTTGAGCCCCACGAGCCGCGCGACGTAGTCGGTACGCGGATGCCGGGCCACCTCCGCCGGTGTGCCGTCCTGTACCGCGCGCCCGGCCTCGATCACGGTCAGCCGGTCGGCCAGCACCATCGCGTCCAGCGGGTCGTGGGTGATCACCACGGCGACCCCGTCGAAGTCGGCCAGATGCCGGCGCAGCGTGGCGCGCGTCTGGACCCGGGTGCGGGCGTCCAGCGCGGCCAGCGGCTCGTCCAGGAGCAGGAGTCGCGGGTGGGTGGCCAACGCCCGGGCCAGCGCGACCCGTTGGGCCTGCCCGCCGGAGAGCCGGCCCGGTTTGACGCCCGCTTGTTCGGCCAGGCCGACCCGGTCCAGCCAGTCCGCCGCCAGGCTCCGGGCCTCGCGTCGGGCGATGCCCTGGCAGCGCAGTCCGAAGGCGACGTTGTCCAGCGCGGACAGGTGCGGGAAGAGCAGGTAGTCCTGGAAGACCACGCCCACCGGCCGCCGTTCGGGCGGGACGTACAGCCGCTGCTGCGGGTCCTCCAGGTCGACGCCGGCCAGCCGGGTATGGCCCGCGCCGAGCGGGGTCAGGCCGGCCAGCGCGCGCAGTGCGGTGCTCTTGCCCGCGCCGTTGGGGCCGAGCAGCGCGATCACCTCGCCGGGCGCGGCGGTCAGTCGTACATCCAGGCGGAACGCATCGCGGGCGACCACCAGGTGTGCGTCCAGGCCGGTCGGCTCCGCGCCGATCGTCTCTGCGCCAATCATCTTCCTGCCGACCGTCTTCCTGCCGACCATCTCCTCGCCGACCGTCTCCTCACCGCCGGTCACGAGGTCGTCATCCAGCGCTCGCGCAGGCCCGCCAGGATCAGTACGGACACCGCCAACAACACCAGGGAGAGCACGATCGCCGCCTCCGGGTCGGTTTCCAGGGCCAGGTAGACGGCCAGCGGCATGGTCTGCGTCTTGCCCGGGAAGTTGCCCGCGAAGGTGATGGTGGCACCGAACTCGCCGAGCGCACGGGCCCAGGCCAGTACCGCGCCGGCCGCCACGCCGGGGGCGATCAGCGGCAGGGTGACCCGGCGAAACGCCGTCCAGCGGGACGCGCCGAGCGTCGCGGCGGCCTCCTCGTAGCGCGGATCGGCCGCCCGCAACGCGCCCTCGACGCTGATCACCAGGAACGGCATCGCCACGAACGCCTCGGCCACCACCACGCCGGTCGTGGTGAACGGCAGCGTGTAGCCGAAGGTTTCGTCCAGCCACTCGCCGACGATCCCCCTGCGGCCGAGCACCAGAAGCAGCGCGACACCGCCCACCACCGGCGGCAGCACCAGCGGCAGGGTCACCAGTGCGCGGACCAGCCGGCGGCCGGGGAAGTCGGTCCGGGCCAGCAGCCAGGCCAGCGGTACGCCGAGCACCAGCACGATGCCGGTGGCCATGGTCGCGGTGAACAGGGACAGCTTGAGCGCCTCGCGGACCTCGGTGCTGCCGAGCTTGCTCCCCAGGTCGCTCCACGGCGCCTTGATCAGCAGCCCGAGCAGCGGCAGGACCAGGAACATCAGCCCGATCAGGCCGGGTACGAGCAGGGCCAGGGGCGCGCCGCCGCGGCGCGAGCGGCCGGCCCGCGGCCGGCGGCGGACCCGGGGAGCGTCGATCACGGGGCCTGGAAGCCCGCCGCGGTCAGCGCGGTGCGGCCGGGCTCGGCGAGCACGAAGGCCACGAACGCCTTGGCCGCGTCGCCGTTGGGCGCCTTCGCGAGCGGGACGATCGGGTACGTGTTGACCGCCTGCGCGGCCTCGGGGAAGTCCACGCCGACCGCCTTGGCGCCGGCGGCCTTGACGTCGGTGCGGTAGACCAGCGCGGCGTCCACCTCGCCCAGGGTGAGCTTGGTCAGCGCGGCCTTGACGTCCTGTTCGAGCGTCGAGGGGGTGAACTTGACGCCGGCCGCGTCCAGGGCGGTCTTGGCGGCGGCGCCGCATGGGACCTGCGGGGCACACTGGGCGACCTTGAGGCCGTCCTGCTTGAGGTCGGCGAGCGACTTGAGGTTCTTCGGATTGCCCGGCGCGACCGCGATCTGCAACGTGTTCTTGGCGAACGCGGTGGGCGTGCCGTCGGCGCTCTTCGCGTCGGTGACCAGCTTCATGTTCTTCTCGTCGGCCGAGGCGAACACGTCGGCGGGCGCGCCCTGGTTGATGCTCGCGGCCAGGGACGAGCTGCCGCCGTAGTTGAACTTGACGGTGACGCCGGGGTGCGCGGCCTCGAACTGCTTGCCGAGCGCGGTGAACGTCTCGGTGAGCGAGGCCGCGGCGAACACGGTGACGGTGCCCTTGAGCTGCTTGGCGTCGGCGGCGGCGGGCGCGCCGGTGCCGGCCTGCGGGCCGGCCCCGGTCGCCTTGGTGTCGTCCTTCTTCTTGTCGCCGTCGTCGCTGCCGCAGCCGGCGAGGGTGATCAGCGCCCCCGCGAGGAGTGCGGCGGTGACCGCCCGTCTTGCGCCTGCCGTGCCCATCGCGCCTCGTGCGCCCATCGTGTGCTCGCTCCCACTATTCGAGGGAGTGCTCACGCGCGCCCTCGGTCCGCTCCACCATGACATTCGTCGACTTCACCACCGCGGTGGCGAGCACCCCGACCCGCAGCCCGAGTTCGTCCGCGGCCTCCGCGCTCATCAGCGAGACCACCCGGTAGGGCCCGGCCTGGATCTCCACCTGGGCCATCACCGTGTCCTTGCGCACGTCGGTGACGATGCCGCGGAAGCGGTTGCGCGCCGACGACCAGCCCAGCCGGTCGCTGTCCGCGCGGGCGTCGCCGGCGGCGGCCGAGCGGGCGAACGCGGCGAGGGCCGCGCCCTCCACCACCCGCCGACCGTTCTCGTCCCGCCGCGCGTCGAGTCGACCGGAGTCCACCCAGCGCCGCACCGTGTCCGCGCTCACTCCGAGCAGCGCCGCCGCGTCACCGATCCCGAACATGTTCACGGCCGGGATCCTAGCCACGAGCGTCCCTCCCACAGAGCGAAGCCGATAACCGCAAACCACGGCAAAGCCGCCGCCTGCGGATGAATATCCTTGCAGATGCGAGGTGGGCTTGGCCATGGGCCTCGCAGATTCGATGTCCGACGGATTGCCGGTGGACCGTGTCGGACGGGTGCGCCACAATCCCGGCCGTGCCCGCACACGATGAACGAGACGACCTGTGGCGCCTGCTCGACGACTCCCGCGAGGCGAGCGCCGATCCGGACGAACGCCTGACCTGGCTGCGCGATCACCTCGCGACGCGCCCACTGCCGGAGATCCTCCGCTTCCAGGTCACCCTGGGCGAACTGCGCCGCCCCCTGGACACGTGGGTGCTGTGGACGGCCGCCACCCGGATCCTGGGCGGCTTCTGCTCCGACGACAGCTTCTGGTACTTCCAGCCCTGGCTGCTCGGCCTGGGCCGGGACGCCTACGAACGGGTGGTCGCCGACCCCGATGCCCTGGCCGACCTCCCGGAGATCCGCCGCCTGGCGAAGTCCCCACGCGAGTCCTGGCCGGAGGCCGACTGGCCGCAATGGGAGGCACTGAACTACGTCGCCGAGGAGGCGTACGAAGAACTGACCGGCAAGGAAACCGGCCTGGAAGAAGCCCTGTTGGCCCTCGACATCGACCTCCAGGTAGTCCCCGAGCCGCCCGACGACAACCTGTCCGAGGAGGCCCGCACCAAGCTCCTCCCGAACCTGTGCCGCCTGTTCCCGTAGCAACACCCCGGGCCCGTGCGGGAGTTCACCTCGCCTCCCGCACGGACCCGGCCGGGCGATGGCGCGCGGCGCCGTCTCCGCCGAACGCAAAGGGCACCGAAGGCAGGCCACCCACCACGCGCCCGAACCGAATCAGGATCCGGAGCGTCCATCCCCCCTGCCCGCCTCGCGCGACCTGCGGATTTCGCGCGACACCGACCCGGAGACCTCAAGCCCCCGCCGATCCACCACCACAACCACCGAGGCTCCTTCCATCGCACCACTCGTCCCGGGACCGATTAGACACGCCGGGGCCGGCGGACCCACACGACGCGCCCGCCCGCCCGTCGACCCGAATCACCCCACCGATTCCCCATCGATCCCCGAGAACCCACTGAAGTCCCCGGCCCGAACCCGCCGGGCCACCGCCTCGTCCGCATCCCGCCCGGCCGGCCCGATCGCCCACCCGAGCAACATTCGCCGCTCCAACTGGTCAAGCGGCGTATGCCACACGTCAGCCATGAAGTCGGCCACTTCATGCGGCCGAACGTCGGCCATGATCTCCGCCAACGTCTCGGGAAGCTCGACTTCCTCACCAAGCACAATCGTGGTTCGTTTCGCCATGACCCAAGGCTGCCGTCTCGACACGGAACGCAACAACCCGGCGCGCGCAGGCGATCCGCACGCCCCTGGACATGACGCGGAAGTCTCGTACAGCAGCGAGGTCACGGCCGACGCACCGAGCCCGGCACCTTTGCAGCCCTCATTCCCGAGGCATCGGTCATCCCTTCGGGTGAAATGTAACCAGAAGCGGGCGAAATGTAACTGGGCTCTGGTTACATTTGCTTCATGGCCACAGAACTGGAAGCCCTGATCGCGGAGTTGCGAGCAGCGGGCGGTGACTGCACCAACGTCGAGGTGAAGTCTGCGGCGGGTGGGTTGCCGCAGTCGCTGACCTCGACCCTCAGTGCACTGGCCAACCTCCCGGGTGGCGGCACCATCATCCTTGGCCTGGATGAGCGCTCCGGATTTCGTCCCGTCCTGCTGACGAATCCGCAGGATCTGAAACAGGGATTGGCACTCAAGGCCCGCGCCTTCACCCCACCCGTCCAACTCACCATCAGCGACGGGACCGTCGACGGCCACCCTGTCGTGGTCGCCATCGTCCACGAGTGCGACCCGTCCGCGAAGCCCTGCAAGGTCACCGCCTCCGGAGCCGCCTACCTACGCGGGTACGACGGAGACTTCGAACTCTCCGCGCTGGAGGAACAGGCGTTCCTCGCCACTCGACAACCACCGCGCTTCGACCGGGCACCAGTCGACGAGGCGACCTTCACAGACCTCGACGAGGAACTGCTCTCCGAGTTCCTCCGCTCGGTCCGCGAACGAGACCCCCGCGGCCTGGGCCGCTTCACCGACAACGCCGAACTGCTGCGGCGCGCCGGTGTCACCACAGCCGAGGGCGTCCCAACAGTCGCAGGAATCCTCGCTCTCGGCGTCCATCCACAACAATGGTTCCCACGATTCGTCATCCAGGTCTCCGCCGAACCACTTCCTGGCGACGCCCCCGGCAGCCGTGCCCGTAACCAAGCCACGATCACCGGCCCGATTCCGGCCATGCTCGACGAAGCACTCGCCTGGGCCCGTCGTACCTTCGACACCACCATCGTGTCCGCGCCCGACGGAACAGTGCACGACCGCCTCGACTACCCACTCCTTGCGTTCAGGGAACTGATCGCCAACGCTCTCGTACACCGGGACCTCGACAACTGGTCCGCCGGCCTGGCGATCGAGGTACGGCTCCGCCGCGACCGGCTCGTGATTTCCAACCCCGGTGGCCTGTACGGAATCACCGTCGAACGCCTCGGCCACGACGCGGTGACCTCGGCGCGCAACGCTCGACTCGTCGCGCTCTGTCAGCACGTACGCACCCCGGAAACCGGAGCACGCGTCATCGAAGCACTCGCATCCGGCATCCCCACCATCCGAACAGCACTGGCGGAGTCCGGCCTGCCGCCGGCGCACTACGGGGACGCGGGCATCCGCTTCACGGTCGTCCTGCACCGAACCGCATCGACGCCTGCGAGCATCAGTCTGAACGAGTCCGAGCAACGCGTCTACGACGCCTTGGTCCGAGGCCCCCAACAGGTGACCGACCTCCAGAGGCTCCTTGGTCTGTCCCCTGCCAACATCCGCAAAATCCTCCGCGCACTGCGCGGCCACGGACTGATCGAACAACTCGGGGGAAGAGGCCGCCCAACCAGCTACCGGCGTCCCCCTGAATAGAAACCACTGTGTGCGGACGTCAGAAGCCGTCGCACAGTGCGCGCGGGGGGCAGGGGACGCAGTCGGCGGTCGCGAACTTGACCACAGTCGTCCCGGTGCCCCGTTGGGTGCAAGGGCTCCAGGACGCGCTGGTCCTCGACGCCTACGCCGCACAAACGGCGATGACCGGACCACCGGCTCCCTCCCTGTCCCTGCCAAAGCCCCCCGTGCCGTCGGCGCCAACCGCCAAACCCCGGCCCCAGCGCGCCTGCGGTTTCGCGCGGGCGTTGGGCGGCGGGGAGTGCGATGTGCGGTGACCGGCATGCCATTTCGGCATCGAGCGCAACAACCTGGCCCGCCACCGGCCCGCACGCCCCCGGACATGGTGCGGACATGGCGAGGACAGCAGGGTTCGAATCCGGCCAAGTGTGGGTGATCGGGCGTCGACTCGGCGTAGCGTGGCCGGTATTCGCCGATAAGCGCACCCTCGGGGGTAGCCGATCATGGGAAATGCGAAGCCCGGCAACCCCACGCTGGTCCGGGCCCGAACCGCACACGGATGGCTGTCCCAGCGGCAGTTGGCCGGTGCCTTCCACGCCTGCGCGCTGAACCTGGGCCTGCGGCTGGAGGTCAGCCCCCGCCAGATTCGCCGCTGGGAGTCCGCGAATCCCCGGTGGCCGACACCCGACTATCAGCGCGTCCTGGAAGCCATGTTCGGCGTCCGGCTCGACCAACTCGGCTTCACCCGCCCGGCGCACCTGGTCGACATCGAGCCGCCCTCCGGCGATCCCCTGGATGATGCGTTCCGCAAACTCCAGGGCGAGGAACAACCGGGGTGGTGGCGAACGGAGGCGGGCGAAGTTGCCGACAACGAGGCCCACTACGCCCGTCTTGTCGATGCGGAACGCGAAGCGATAGAGGTTCGCGAGTACCTGCCGGCGCTGCTCCCCGGCTTGTTGCAGACCTACGAGTACGCGTACACGGTCCTGCGCGCGGGCTCACCGACCCTTGCCGAGGACGAAGTGATTCGGCGGGCAAAGCGTCGCGTGGAACGGCTCGACCGTGTGGGGCAGCCCACGAACGGCGGGTCCGTGTGGTTCATCGTGCACGATTGCGCCCTGCGAAACCCGGTCGGCGGTTGGTCAGTGCTCGTCGAGCAACTGGGCCACCTACTGGTCACGTTGTCTCGGCGGTCCGACGTACGCCTTCAAGTGCTCCCGGAGGACGTCGGCGCCCACCCGGGACTCGTGGCCGGACCGTTCTCATGTTACGACTTCGGCCGATACAAGGTCGTCTACTTGGAGGGGCTCACAGGACGCTCGTGGACTTCGCGGCCGACATGCCTCGCGGCCTACACGTTGGCCTACTCTCATCTTCAGGCGGCGGCTCTGTCGCTGGATGCGTCGATTGAACGCATCACGCAGAGGCTTGCAGAAGCGGAGATGATGGCAGCATGCGGATTGGGAAGTGGCGGAAGAGCAGCTACAGCGGCAACGAGAACTGCGTCGAGGTCGCCGGACAGCTTGATGACCGAGTGTGCGTCCGAGACAGCAAAGTTCGAGCCTCCGGACCCATGATTCCATTCGATGCACACGCGTGGGGCGCCTTTGTCGGCGCGACTCGCTGATGGTGGGCACCGGGCGGTGGCAGAAGAGCAGCCACAGCGGCACCGAGGACTGCGTCCAGGTCGCCGATCGATCCGATGACCGCGCCCGAGTCGGAGTTCGAGACAGCAAGGTTCGAGTCGCCGGACCGGTGATCACATTCGACGCGGAAGCGTGGGTCGCGTTCGTTGGTGTCACTCGCTGACGGGGCCGAATCGGCGAGGGACGCTTCCGAATCAGGATTCGGAAGCCTCCCTCGCCTCTGCCCACTTCGTCCGACCTGCGGTTTTCCCTCGACGTCGAGTCGCCCCCGCTCGTCGCGTTCCGGAACCGGAACCGGGTCGTGACGGCTCGTCAGCCGCCGTTCCAGGCCTGCTGACCGCCCTCACCGCCGCACCGCGATGAGCCGCACCGCGATGAGCCGCACCTTGATGAACCACGGCTCGGCCCCCGCGGTCCAGGCCACCCATCGGCGATCATCCCTTGGTTGATCGCCCCGGTCCGATCGGACCATGGGCGCGCCGAAGGTGAACGGTGCCGCCCTCCCGCGGCCGTATCGGCTGCCTACCGCCCGGCGCGAAGGTGGCGGGACCGAACCGGCGTCGGCCGGATCCCACCCGCCCCCAGGACGTCGCCCATGCTCAAGAACGCCCTCCGCACCCTCGCCGCGCAGCGCGCCCGGCTGGCTCTGACGGTGCTCGCGATCGTCTTCGGCGTCGCCTTCGTGGCCGGCGTACTCACCCTCAAGGACACCATCACCGAGGCCTCCGCGTCGGCCGCGGCGGACGACTTCGCCGGGGTCACCCTCGGCATCCGGGCCGACCCCGACCGCGCCACGGCCGACCGGCCGGCCCTGGATCCGCGCCTGGTCGATCGGCTGCGCACGCTGCCGGGTGTCGCGTCCGTGCGCGGCTCGGTCTCCGGACCCGCCGTGGTCGTCGACCGCAAAGGGCACCTGGTCGGCCGGGTCGAGGAGGCCGTGGGCACCAACCACGCACCGGGCCCGAATGGCGTGGACCCGCTGTACCGGGTGACCGCCGGCCGTACACCGACCACCGCCGGCGAGGTCGCCCTGGACGAGGCGGGCGCCCGCTCGGCGGGCTATCGGGTCGGCGACCGACTCCGGGTGGTCGCCGGCGGCGGCACCCTGGACGCCACCCTCGTCGGCACCGTGCATGCCGACGACGCCCGGATCCGGCTCGGCGCCACCCTCACCCTGTTCGACACCGCCACCGCGCAGCGCCTGTTCGCCGCCCCCGGCAGCTACGACCTGATCACCGTCTCCGCCCGCCCCGGCACGCCCGACGCCGCGCTCACCCAGGCCGTCCGCGCCCTGCTGCCCGCCGGCGCCGAGACGGTCACCCACGCCACGCTCACCGCCGAGCGCCGCGACGTCGCCGCGGCCGGCACCGCCGGACTGGCCACCGGACTCCTGGTCTTCGCCGGCATCGCGCTGTTCGTCGGGACGTTCATCATCACCAACACGTTCACGATGCTGATCGGGCGACGCACCCGCGAACTCGCCCTGCTGCGCGCGGTGGGCGCGACCCGCCGTCAGGTCACCCGCTCGGTGCGTTTCGAGGCCCTGGTCACCGGGCTGATCGGCGCGCTGCTCGGCCTGCTCCTGGGCATCGCACTGGCCGCCGGGCTGCTCGCCCTGCTGCGCGGCACCGACGCCGAACCGCCGCGCGGCCCGCTGGTGGTCCGGCCCGCCACGATCGCCTGGTCCCTCCTCGTCGGCGTCGGCGTCACCGTCGCCGCCGCGTGGTTGCCCACCCGTAAGGTGGCCCGGATCCCCCCGATGGCCGCCCTGCGCGCGACCCCGCCGAGCCCGGCCGGGCTGCGCCGCCGCAATCTGCTCGGCCTGTTGATGCTCGGCGGCGGGGTGGCCGGCGCGTACGCGACCACGCGGGTCGGGTCGGGCGGCGAGGGCGAACCCCTGCTGGTCACGGTGTGCGGGATGGTGGCCGTCACCGGCGTGCTGATGCTGATCCCGATGTTGTCCGTGGCGGTCATCGGGCTGCTCGCCCGCCCGCTCACCCGCGTGTTCGGGGTGACCGGTCGGCTGGCGAGCCGCAATGCCCTGCGCGATCCGCGACGTACCGCCGCAACCGCGTCGGCGTTGATGATCGGCCTGTTCCTGGTCACCGGCCTGACCGTGATCGGCGCGTCGCTGCGGGACAGCCTCGACCACGCGGCGGCGCGCGGGCTGACCGCCGACTACGCGGTGTCCACCACGCTGCGCGACCCGATGGCTCCCGCGACCATCGAGCGGATCGGCCGCCTGCCGCACGTCGCCGCCGCGAGCGTCTACCGCACGACCACCGCGCAGATCGCCGGCGGCGAACGCGAACTGGCCGCGCTGGACCCGGTCTCGGGCCCCCGGGTGATGCGGCTCGACTTCGTCGCGGGCGGACCCGAGGCGCTCGGCACCGACCTGCTGGTGGAACGGATCGAGGCAGAGAAACGCGGGCTGAAGGTCGGCGCGACCGTGCCGGTGACGTTCCCCGACGGAGTCCCCGGGACGTTGCGCGTCGGCGGCATCTACCGCGCCAACCCGATCGTGCTCCCCTACCTGGTCTCCACGAAGACCCTCGACCCGCATCTCGAACGTCCGGCCGGCCGCCAGGTGTTCGTCCGCGGTGTGGCGGGCGAGCAGGAAGCCCTGCGGGCCACGCTGGGTGCGACCTTCGGCCCCGATCCGGCCCTGCGCGTGCAATCCAAGGACGAGTTGCGCAAGGGTCTGGCCGCCGGCATCGACACGCTCCTGAACATCGTCTACGGCCTGCTCGGGATGGCCGTCCTGATCGCGGTCATCGGCATCGTCAACACGCTCGCGATGTCCGTCCTCGAACGCACCCGCGAGATCGGGCTGTTGCGCGCGATCGGCCTGGACGCCCGCCGGGTGCGCGACCTGATCCGTCTGGAGGCGGCGCTGATCTCGCTGTTCGGCGCCCTGCTCGGGGTCGGCCTCGGCACCGCCGTGGGCGTCCTGGCGGTGCGCGGGATCGATCTGGGCAACGTGCCACTCGGCGCGACGGTCCCGTGGTTGCGGATCGTCCTGTTCGTACTCGGCGCGATCGGCATCGGCATACTCGCGGCGGCTTGGCCGGCCCGGCGGGCGTCCCGGATGTCGGTACTCGGCGCGCTCGGGACCGACTGACATGCGCCGACTCGGGATACGGCGACCCGGGATGCGGCGATTCGTACGGGGCAAGCAGCTCGCGGTCGGGGCCGGCTGAATGCACCGAACCACACCCGGCGGCCGACTCGCGCTCCGGCTGCCCGGCGAGCGGCCGAAGCCGCCCCGCCGGCGGCCGGAGCCGCCGCACGAGTGGGCAGAGCCGCCGCACGAGTGGCCGGACGGCTGGACGGCGGCCGGTAAATTGGCGAACGTGCCTCGTCCTCCCTCCGCGTCGATCCCGCGCGCCGTCGTGTTCGACGTCGTCCTCGCGGTATTCGTCGCCGCCTCGGCCGGGGTGTTGCGCGCGCTGGACTCGGCCGACAAGGACGGCACGCCGACGCTGAGCGGCGTGCCATGGGTGGGGGTGCTCATCCAACTCGCCGCCGGCGCCGCACTCGTCCAGCGCCGCCGCCGGCCGCTCGCCTCGGCCGGGGTCGTATTCGCCCTCTCGCTCGCCGGCCCGGTCCTGGCCGGACCGTTCTCGGCCTACGCCCTCGGCGCGTATGCCACGCCCCGGCCGGCCAGGTGGGTGTTGGCCTTCGGGCTCGCGGTGACCATGTGCGAACCGTGGCGGGTGCAGCCGGGTGGGGACCTGTTCGTCGAGTTCCTCTCGATCGGCATGCCACTGCTGCTCGGGATGTATTTGGCCTCGCGCCGCGGTCTGCTGCTCGCGCTGGCCGAGCGGGCCGAGCGGGTCGAGCGCGAGCAGGCCCAACGCGACCGGCAGGCGCGGGCCGACGAGCGGCGCCGGTTGGCGGGCGAAATGCACGACATGATCACCCACCGGGTCAGTCTGATGGTGCTTCAGGCCGGCGCGCTGCGCACCATCGCCGAGCGGGACAACGTCCGCTCGGCCGCCGAGGAGCTGCGCCTGACGGGCTGTCAGGCGCTGGCCGAGCTGCGCGAGTTGGTCGCCGTACTGCGCGACCCCGACGACCCGTCGCCGGTCGGCGCGGGCGCGCGTACCGGCGCACCGACCGGGCTGGACGTATCCGACCTGATCGCCGACTCGCGGGCGGCCGGTGTGCCGATCGAGGTGACGGTGACCGGCACACCGGCGACCGAGGACGCGCCGGCCGTCGTGCGTACCGCGCGTCGGGTGGTACAGGAGGCGCTGACCAACGTGCACAAGCACGCCCCCGGCGCACACGTCCAGGTGTCGATCCGGCACGAACCGGCGGGCATCGCGGTCACCGTCGCCAACACCGCGCCGGCCCGCCCGCCGGACGTCGACCTCGGCACCGGCGGCACCGGCCTGCTCGGCCTGCGCGAACGGGTCGAACTCCTCGGCGGACGGCTGCGCGCCGCTCCGGGCGACACCGGCGGCTTCACCCTGGACGCCTTCGTCCCGATCACCGCTCCCGCTCCCGCTCCCGCCACCGCCACCGCCACCGCCACCGCCCACCATGACCCGGACGAAGGTGCCGCATGATCCGACTCCTGCTGGTGGACGACGAACGTATGGTGTGCGCGCACCTGCGCACGATCCTCGGCGGCACCGCGGACATCGAGATCGTCGGCGAGGCGTACGACGGCGCCGAGGCGCTGGAGCAGGTGGTTCGGCATCGCCCGGATCTGGTCCTGCTCGACCTGCACATGCCCGGCGTGGACGGGCTCTCCGCGCTGCGCCGGATGGTCCGGCTCGATACGCCGCCCAAGGTCGTCGTACTGACCACGATCGACACCGACGACCACGTGCTGCGCGCGCTGCACACCGGCGCGGTCGGCTTCCTGCTCAAGGACACCCCGCCCGAGGACCTGATCGCGCTGCTGCGGGTGGCCGTCGACGGCACCACGGTGTTGTCCCCCGCCGCCGCGCGCAATCTGATCGGCGCGACCGCGGCCCGGGAGAGCGCGCGCCGGGCGGCCCGGCAGGCGATCCGCGACCTCAGCGAGCGGGAGACCGAGATCCTGGCCTGCCTCGGCGAGGGCCTGTCCAACGGCCAGATCGCGACTCGCCTGCACCTCACCGAGGCCACCGTCAAGGCGTACGTCTCGCGCACCCTGAGCAAACTCGCCTGCGTCAACCGCACCCAGGCCGGCCTGATCGCCTACGACGCGGGCCTGACCGGCTGAATCCGAGACCCGGCGCCTCGGGCCAGGCGGGGTCAGCTCACCAGGTCGCGCCAGAACGGCACCGTCACGGGCGCGTATTCGATCGGCCCGCCGTCGAACTCGGCCGCCAGGTAGTTGGTCAGGTCCGCGCCATAGACCACGATGTCCGTCTGCATCATCGACAACACCGGATGCCCCCACTGCCCCTCGGTCCCGGGCAGGTAGCGGTGGCCGTACACCGGCACCATCCGCGGCGCCCGCGCCAGGTGGTAGCGCGCCGACTTGAGCGCGTGCTTGAGCTGCGCCGGACGCGCGCCCCACACCTCGGGCCAGAACGCGTTGTGCTCCACGTCGTACAGGACACCCTCCACCGGCCAGCCCAGTTGCGCCTTGAGGCCGCGGGCGTTCCCATCGCGCCAATTCGGCCAACCCTTGCCGGTCGGCAGCGCGGTCGACAACAACAGTCGGTGATCGGCGGCGAACCGGAATCCGAAGGCCGCCTCCACCGAGTCGAATTCCGCGCCGGTCAGCCCGGGGGCGAGCTCGGCGCCGGTCTGCGCCAACAACCGGCGGAAATCCTGCTCGGTCGGTCGATCCGGGGGCGGAGTGCTGGTCATGGCCACCGAGCGTAGTCGGCGTCGGTCGCCGTCCCGGGCCGCCCGGGCCGCGCGTGGTGTGATTTTGGCCAACTCGGGCCCGCCGGGCTCCTGAAAGTCGGATCATCGGTGTTCTAGCATGAGCGCTCGATGCCGGGATGAACGGTGTACGGGATGAGAACCATGTAACGGTGTAACGGTGTTCGGATGAACGGTCGGGGGACCCGTTGATCGACGTAGTTCGGCATGTCCCACGGGCCGTCCGATGACGGTCCCGTTTCTCGCCGCCGTCGCGGCCTTCCTCGCCTTGGTGGCCGTCCTGATGTGGTACACAATCCGCCGCGGCTCCGCGTCGATCGTGGCCCGCGCCGACTCCCGGTTGGCCCAGGCCGAGGCCGCCCACCGGGCGGGCCGGTTCGCCGCCGCCGAGCGCGGCTACCGGCGCATCGTCGAGGCGCTGGGCAAATCCGATACGGACGAACTCGCCGAGGCCCGGGGGCGGGCCCTGGTCGGGCTCGGCGAGGTGGTCGGCCGACAGGGCCGCTCGGCCGAGGCGATCGCGGCCTTCCGGACCGCATTCGAGCTGACCAGGCTGCCCGCCGCCGCCCTGGAGCCGGCCGCCGCCGACGCCACCCGGCGGGCCGAGCCGGACCCGCTCGACATCGCGCTCTGCGTCGACCTGGTCACCCGCACCGACACCGACCCCGACCATGTCGCCTACGACTTCCTGGAGGCCCGGTGTGTGGTCGCACCCGGCCTGCCCAAGCACGAACTGGTCGCGGTGGAGCAGCTCGCGGCCCAAATCGAGGCGGGCGCGCCACGCCTGGAATGGGCGGTCTACGGCCGCGCCTGCGCGCTGCGCGATCTGGGCCGGCCGGCCGAGGCGATCGCCGCGTTCGAGCGGGCCGACCGGCTCGTGCCGCGCGCGGCCACCTGCTACGAACTGGGCAGGCTGTACCGCGACACGGGTCGGCCGGACGAGGCGCTCGCCGCGTTCGAACGTTCGCTGACCATCGAGCCGGAGCGGTCCGAGGTGCTCTACGCGATGGCGCTGACCCACCTGCGCCGCAAGCCCGCCGACCAAGCCTCCCGGGACATGGCGCTCGAGGCCGCGATCGCCCTGCTCGCCCGCACCTGCACACTCGCTCCGGGCCATGCCCAGGCCTGGCTCGGCCTGGGCCGCGCACAACACGCGCTGGGCCGGCCGGGCGCCGCCCTCGAACCGCTGCGCCGGGCGGCCGAGCTGCTGCCCCAACACGTGGACGTACAGCTCGAGTTCGTCGCGCTGACCCTGGCCCGGGGGGAACGTATGGCGGCCTTCCCGGTGTTGCGGCGCGTATTGATCCTGCAACCGGGCCAGGTCGAGGCCAATCTGACCCTGGGCACGCTGCACGAGGAGGACGGCGACTTCGCCGCGGCGGCGCCGTGCTTCGAGCGGGTGGTGACCGCCGAACCCGGGCACGACCGGGCCCGGTTCGGGCTCGGCCGCGCGCTGTTCGAGCTGGGCGAGGCGGCGCGGGCGGTGCCGCACCTGGCCCGGTTGCGCGACCGGGACGCCGGGCAGCATCACCTGCTCGGCCGCGCGTACAGCGCCGCCGGTGACCCGGAGGCGGCCGACGTGGCGTTCTCCGCCGCGATCGAGGCGGGCGACGACAGTGCGCTCGTGCATCACCGGCAGGCGTGTGTACGGTTGCGTTGTGGTCGGCGACAGGATGCGATCGCCTCGTTCTGGCGGGTGTTGGACCGGGTGGACGAGGATTCGCCGTTGGCCGCCGAGGTGTTCCTCTTCCGCGGCATCGCCTATCGCGAGGAGGGCGACCCGGGCGCGGCGCGGGCCGACGCGGATGCCGCGGTGGCCGTCGCGCCGGGCGATCCGCGGGCCCACTACGCGCGCGGGCAGTTGGCCGTCCTGGAAGACGAGTGGACGTTGGCGAGGCACGAGTTCGAGATCGCCGCGCGGCTCGACCCGGACTACGCGCCGGCCCGGTTCGGGCTGGGGTTGGTCCGGGAGCACGCGGGTGATCCGGTGGGCGCGGCCGAGGAGTACGAGGGCGGGTTGGCGCTGCGGCCGGACTGGACACCGGGCGTGGTGCGGCTCGGCGCGGCCCGGATCGCGGCGGGCCGGATCGCCGACGGGATCGAGGTGCTCGGGCCGGTGCGCGGCGAGCCGACCGGGTCGGCGCGCTTCCAACTGGGCCTCGGCTACGCGCAACTGGGCCGGGTGGAGCGGGCGGACGAGCTGTGGGCGGCGCCGGACGGGGTCAACGACGCGATCCGCGCACACAACGTGGCCACCGCGCGCGATCTGCTCGCCCGGGCCGCGCTCGGCGCCGGGGACCATACACTCGCCCGGGAGCACTGGCAGGCCTGTCGGGACACGTTTCCCGAGCACGAGGGCTATCGGGTCGCGTTGGCCGAGACGTTGTTCCGGGAGGGCGCCGAGTTGTTGCGGTTCGGCCGCGACCGGGGGGCGCCGCTGAGCGCCGCGCGGGACCGGCTGAACGCGGCGGTCGCGTTGGTCCCGGGCGATCGGCGGATCCGGGTACATCTGGCGGTGGCGGCGCTGTACGCGGGTGAACCGGCCCTGGCCGTACGGTTGTCGGCCGCGCTCGACCCGGTGGCCGATCCGCGCGTGGGACATCTGGCGCCGCTGGCCCGGCTGGCCCTGGGCGCGGGTACCGTGCCGCTGGGCGCGCTGGTCGAGACCGAACCGGCCGCGTGGGCGGTTCGCGGGATGCATGCCGCGCGGGCCCGGCGGTGGGACGACGCGGCCGAGGCGTATCGGCAGGCGCTGGTGGTGCCGGGGCCGACCGAGCCGGAACCGGCCGCGGCGGTCTGCGAGGGGGCCGGGTGTGTGGCCTCGGCGCGGGCGGTGTGCGGGCAGTGCGGGCGCGCCTACTGCGCCGAACATGGCGTGCTGGAAGGCGAGTTGCCCGCCCGGTGTGGGTGGTGCGCCGATGCGATGTTGACCGCGTTGGCCGCGTGCGCCGGGCAGGCCGGGGCGGAACGAGACGCCGAGGCCGAGCTGATCCGGTGGACCGGCGGCCGTGGGCGCACCTCGGCACACCACCTGCTGGCGCTGCTGCGGGCGCAGCGGGACGACCACGACGCGGCGCTCGCGGGCCTGGAGCAGTTGTTGGCCGGGCCGGCGGCTACCGACGAGGGTCGGTTGATCGCGGCACGGGTGTATGTCCGCCGGGCCGCCGCGCACCGCGCCGACCTGGTCGCCGCGTCGGCGGATGTGGAGCGGGCCGCGCGCCTGGTCCCCGAGTTGCCGGAAGTGCGGCGCGCCCGGCCGCTGTTGCGCTCGTGGCAGGCGCTCGCCCACGCGCTGGCGGATCGGCACGACGC
Source organism: Embleya sp. AB8 (assembly GCF_049739465.1). Lineage (NCBI taxonomy): Bacteria > Bacillati > Actinomycetota > Actinomycetes > Kitasatosporales > Streptomycetaceae > Embleya > Embleya sp. AB8. The sequence continues at coordinate 147,043 of NZ_JBMHHY010000009.1, read as the reverse complement.
GTCGATCGTGATCCGGTTGGAGCTGGAGCGGGCCGACCCGACGGATGTACGCAATCTGCAATGCCTGGCGTTGTCCGCGTTGCGCGCCGGGCAGGCGGGCGATCCGGGGCAGACCACCGCGATGTGGCAACTGGTGTGCGGTACCTGGGCGGCGGTGTTGTACAGTCCCCGGTTCTGGGTGGACCTGGAGTCGCGCACCGGGCGGGAGATCTCCGCCGAGCGGATCGAGGCGGCCCGCGACGAGCAGATCGAGCGGGTGTTTCGGGAACTGCGCGAGCGGGCCGAGGGCAGCGAGGGCGCGGTGGCCGCGCTGTATCGCGAGCTGGAGCAGCGCTGGGCGTTGGAGATCGCCGCCACGGAGCGGGTCGCCCGGGTCGAGCCGGTCATCGCGGGTGGGCCGATGTTCCTGGCCCGGGTCGCGGACGCCGAGCACGGTTCGCCGGCGGGACACGAACTGGCGGCCTCGGTACGGGACGTCGTGGACGCACATACCGCCGACCTGCTGGGCCCGCTCGGCGTGTACCACCACCTGATCGACGCGGGCCGGTTCGACGAGGCGGTGGCGGGATTGACCGCGCTGGCCGGCCTGGCCGGGCCGGCCGCGACGCCGGGGGTGGCCGAGTTGCTCACCCGGGCGCATCTGGCCCGGGCCCGGGATCTGGGCGAACGGGGGTCGTGGGCGGCGGCGTTGGTGTGTCTGGAGCAGGCCGAGCCGATCCCGGCCGACGCGATCGAGCTGGCCGCCGAGGTCGGCGTGCAGGCGGCCCGGGCGGTGGACGAACACGCCGAGGCAGCGCGGCTGTTGGAGCGGGCGTGGGCGCTGGCCCCGGACGGCCCCGGGTTGCGTGCGGCGTTGGCCGAGTCGTACGCGCGGCTCGCCGGTCAGGCGCACGAGCGCAAGCAGCACCGGGAGGCGATCGTGCTGGTCCGCCGGGCGTTGGAGCTGACCCCGGACGACCCGGCGGTGCGCGGCCTGGCGGGTGGGGCGCTGCGCGGGCTGGTGATGGAATTGCTGGCGACGAATACGGATGTGGCGGTGGCGGAGGCCGTCGAGGCGATGCGCGAGGCGTACACACTGGATCCGGGCGAGGCGAGCCGGATCGGGCTGACCAACGCCCTGTTCCTGAGCGCGGAGCGGGACGCGCTGCGCGGCGGGGCGCGCGAGCAGGCGGTGGCCGCGATGCGCGAGGCACTCGAACTCGCGGACCCGGAAGGGGAGTCGGGTGGTGCGGCGGCGGAGGCCCGGCGGCGAGTGGCCGCGCTGCTTGTGGAGGCGGCGGGGGTAAGCGAACAGGACGAGCACTTCGACCGAGCGATCACGCTGCTCGACGAGGCCCGGCACTACGGCGACGACCCGGCCACCCGACGCGCGTTGGCGTTCAACCACTACTACGCGCGGCACTATCAGGCGGCCGAGGAGCTGTTGCGCGACGAGATCGCGAGCGGCCCGGACGTCGAGTCGCTGCGCGAGGCATGGCTGGTGGTGGTCGTCGACTGGGGCTACGCACTGCTCGCCGACGGGCGTGCATACGACGCGATCGACGTACTGGTGCGCGGACTTCGCGAACACGAGGAACCTCGGCTGCGGGACGCGCTGGTCGCGGTGTACCTGCGCGAGGAGCGCTATCAGGACGCGATCCGGACGCTGGAGGCGATCCCGCTGACCCCGGAGAACACCCAACTGCTGGCGCTCGCACTGCACAACGAGGGTGTCCGACAGGCGAACATGGGCCACAACCACACCGCGCTCGTCCACCTCGAACGCGCGAACGAGTACCACGCCACGGACGGCACGCGGGAAATCCTGGACGAGATCCGGGCCCGAATCCACGGCTACGAGTAAGTACATGATCCACGGCTACGAGTAAGTACAGGAGTCCGGAAGATGCCCGCAGCAGAGCCCTCGCCCTACGCCGTCCTCGGCATCACCCCGGCAGCCACCCCACCCGAGGTACACGCCGCCTACGAACGTGCCCTGGCCGCCGCCACCGGCACCGTCGCGCGCGAGGCGTGCACCACGGCCTACCTCCACCTGCGCAACACCGGCCGCCGCCTGGGCGCCGACATCCTCGAATACGCCGCCCCCGACCCATCCACCACGGCCCGCGAGGCCTTCGCCGGCGTAACCAACGAACCCCTGCCCACCCCCGACGCCGCCACCCCACCCATCGCCACCCTGATCCCGCTGCGCCGCCCCACCACGGCCAACGACCACCGAGAACCCCCACCCACGGACAGCACCTTCGCCACCCCGACCCGCTTCGCGGCCGGCGCAGATGTCCTGCCGGAGGTGGACATCCCGATCTGACCGGGCCAACCAGCCCGGCCACCGGCTCCCAGCCCCGCCCGCGGCCGGTGGCCCACCGGATCGGCATCGGCCCGGCCTCCGCGTCCCGACCCGCCCGGCGCGACCCACCCGACCCGCCTCGTGGCCGCACGCCGACCCGCCCCGCACGCTCCAACACCCACGCGGCCCGGTCCGCCCAACCAGCCCCGCCCGCGCCACCCGGCCCGCGCGCTCCGCCGCTCGGATGTACTCCCTCGCTCGGGTGCGCTCCGTCCCTCGGGTAGGGGATTTCGCGTTCTGATGGTTGACCTAGTCCACTGTTGTGAGGATGGTGGCAGGCAGTTGTCCGGACCAGGGGAGGGACGCCGTGGCCAAGCGGTTCGAGGGACGTAGAGCTTTGATCACCGGGGCCAGCAGGGGAATCGGGGCGGCGCTGGCGGTGCGGCTCGCGGCCGAGGGGGCCGATGTGGCGGTGACCGCGCGGACCTTGCGGCAGGGCAACCTGGCCGGGTCGCTGGAGCGGACCGAGACGCTGATCGCCCGGCACGGACGCCGCAGCGCGGTCGTGGTGGCCGACCTGTCCGACGAGGCGCAGCGCGCCCGGATCGTACCGGCCGCCGAGGACCAGCTCGGCGGGCCGATCGACATCCTGGTCAACAACGCGGCGATGGCCTCGTACGCATCGCTTCGGGTGTATCCGCAGCGCCGCGCCCGGCTGCACTTCGAGGTGAACGTGCTCGCCCCGATGGAGCTGTGTCAGGCGGTGGTACCCGCGATGGCCACGCGCGGCGAGGGCTGGATCGTCAACGTGACCAGCGGTACCGCCCGGCCCTGGGCCGGGCCGCCGTTCGAACTGGGCGTGCTCGGCACGAAGTCCGCGGTGTACGGCGCGTCCAAGGCCGCGTTGAACCGGATCTCCAACGCGCTGGCCGCGGAGCTGTACGGAACCGGAATCCGGGTGAATACGATCGAGCCGCGGGCCGCCGTGCTCAGCGAGGGCGCGGAGGAGTTGGTCGGCGGCCAGTTGCGGCCCGACCAGATCGAGACGATGGACCAGATGGTCTCCGCGACCCTCGAACTGTGCGACGGGCCCGCGTCGCGCACGGGCGGTGAGTACGTAAGCCTGGACCTGCTGGCCGAGTTCGGCATCAAGGTCTGACCCCGCAACGCCTCACCCGGGCAACCGCAACAGCAGCGCGGCGAGCAGGCGGGTCTTCGGGTCGGCCCAGTCCAGGCCGGTCAGCTCGCCCGCCCGTTTGATCCGGTAGCGCAGCGTGTTGGGGTGGATGTGCAGCGCCGCCGCCGCGGCGCGCACGTCGCCCAGCGCGTCGAGCCAGCCCAGCACCGAGGCCGCGTACTCCGTGTCGTGCTCGGCGTCGTGCGCGCGCAACGCGATCAGCCTCGGGTCGCGGATCTCCTGATGCTCCGTCAACAGGGCCTGGATCTCCCCGTGCAGCACCTCCGGGCGGACCTCGGACAACGCCGCGACCTCGGCCGACACATCGCCGCTCGCCATCGCGTCCAGGACCCGGTCCGCCGATTCCCGGGCCGCCGCCGTACGCGCCAGGCTGGGCACCGGATCGCCGACCGCGCCGCGCACCGCCAGTCCCAGGTGGCCGTGCGCGGCGGCGGCGATCTCGTGCGCCCAGCCGAGTACGACCGCCTCGGCCGGCGGCGCGGACAGCAGTACGTAGAGCCGTGGGCCGACCGCCGCGACCTGGGCGTGGCTGTGTCGGGCCGCGGCGTATACCGAGACCAGGTTGGCCAGTTCGGTCCGGGCCAGCTCCTGGGACGACTCGGACGACTCGTCGGGCGTACTCGCGTGCACGGCGAAGCCGAGCACCAGGACCGGCCGTACCGGGTCGAGGCCGAGCTGCGCGGCGGCGGTCCGGGCCGCGACGGTGCCGGTGAGCAACCCCGCGACGCTCTCCCGGGTCGGGCCGGCCTCGGCCGCCGGCCGGGTGCGGCGCCGGACCAGGTGCAACATGGCCACCCGCGCCGCGCCGAGCAGCACCTCCTCGGCCCGATCCGCCAGCGGTTGGCGGCCCTCCTGGACCCAGATCGTGCCGAGCCAGCGCCCGCCCGCGTGTACCCCGACCGCGAGCCGCCGCCGGATGCCCAGATCGGGCCGCTCCTCGACCGCGACCACCTCGGTCGTGGTGCGCAGCCGGTGGAAGACGCCCCAGTCGCGCAGCCGGGCCAGGTATTCCTCCGGCCCCTGCCAGCCCAGGATGGACAACCGGCGCAGCTCGTCCGCCTCGTCCGGGCCGGTCGTACGCGAGTAGGCCAGGACACGGTTGGCGCTGTCCTCGATGCTGACCCCGCCGCCGGTGAGCATCGCGGTGGTCTGGGCGAGCGAGAACAGGTCGCCGCCGTCCGGGGGTTCGGCGTCGGGTGGTTCGTCGAGGGCGGCGTGGGCGAGCGCGGCGACCTGCTCCCAGCGGGCCTCGGGGCGTACCGACAGCAGCACCACGCCCGCCGAGTCGGCCACCTCGCGCAACGCCGCATGCTCCCCCTTGACCGCGACCGCCGCCGCGCCGGCCGCGCCCGCCGCGCGAACCGTGCCGACCGCCGCCCGGCCACGCAGCCCGACCGCGAGCAGCAGATCGCCGGGCATCGCGTGCGGCTCCTCCTCGGGGTCGAGGATCGTGACGTGCCGCACCACGCCCTCCAGGCCGCCGGCCGCCGCCGCGACCCGGACCGGGCCGTCGCCGACCGGGCCGCCGAGCGCGGCGAGCAGTTCGCGCAGCGGGACGCCGGGCTGCGTGCTGGTGGACTGCGTGCCGCCGGGCTGCGTGCTGGCGGACTGCGTACTGCCTGACTGCGTGCTGGCGGGCTGCGTGCTGGCGGGCTGCGTACTGCCGGGTTGGGGCACTTCGCGCCTCTTCATATCGGTTGGCCGATAAGACATCGGGGTTGGCTGATGAGCCAAGGCGGGAGTTTCGAGTTTAGCCGATCGGATAAACAACCGAGGCCCACTCCGGCCTACCGTTGAGCCCGAGATCCCTGCCCGGATCCGCCGCGGACCATCGACCGGCGGAGCCCACGGCCTACGGCTTACGGCATACGGCTTTACCGAAGCAGCCCCGCAGATCACCCGAACGATCATCCGAACAGGAGCGCCGTCTTGGACGCTGTGACCCAGGTCCCCGCCCCGGTCAACGAGCCGGTACACGACTACGCCCCCGGCACGCCCGCGCGGGCCCGCCTCGAAGCGAAGCTCAAGGAACTGGCCGCGGCACCGATCGACCTCCCGATGACCATCGGCGGCGAGCACCGGATGGGTTCCGGGGAGCGCGGGGATGTGGTCCAGCCGCACAACCACGCGGCCCGCCTGGGCACCTTCGCGCACGCCGGCACCCAGGACGCGCAGGACGCGATCGACGCGGCGCTGGCCGCCGCGCCGGCCTGGGCCGATCTGGCCTTCGACGACCGCGCGGCGATCTTCCTCAAGGCCGCCGACCTGCTGGCCGGCCCGTGGCGCGAGACGCTCGCCGCGGCGACCATGCTCGGCCAGGGCAAGAACGCGCAGCAGGCCGAGATCGACTCGTCCTGCGAGCTGATCGACTTCTGGCGCTTCAACGTGCACTTCGCCCGCCGGGTGCTGGCCGAGCAGCCGATCAGCAGCCCCGGGGTGTGGAACCGTACGGACCATCGCCCGCTGGAGGGCTTCGTCTACGCGATCACCCCGTTCAACTTCACCGCCATCGCGGGCAACCTCCCCACGGCACCTGCACTGATGGGCAACGTGGTGGTCTGGAAGCCGTCCCCGACGCAGACCTACTCGGCGGTGCTGCTGATGCGTCTGCTCGAGGAGGCCGGACTGCCCGCCGGCGTGATCAACCTGGTCACCGGCGACGGGCTCGCGGTGTCCGAGGTGGCGCTGAAGCACCCGGCGCTCGCGGGCATCCATTTCACCGGTTCCACCGCGACCTTCCAGCACCTGTGGCGCACGGTCGGGGAGAATATCGCCGGCTACCGCACCTACCCGCGGATCGTCGGCGAGACCGGCGGCAAGGACTTCGTGGTCGCGCACCCGAGCGCCGACCCGGACGTGCTGCGTACGGCGCTGGTGCGCGGCGCGTTCGAGTACCAGGGCCAGAAGTGCTCGGCCGCATCGCGCGCCTACATCCCGCGTTCGTTGTGGGAGAGCGGCTTCAAGGACGACTTCCTGGCCACGGTCGACGGCCTGTCGATGGGTGACGTCACCGACCTGAGCCACTTCCTGGGCGCGGTGATCGACGACCGCGCGTTCGCCAAGAACAAGGCCGCGATCGACCGGGCGCACGCGGACGACACGGTCGAGGTGGCCGCGGGCGGTACGTACGACGACAGCGTGGGCTGGTTCGTCCGACCGACCGTGCTGGTGTCGGCGAACGCGGACCACGAGATCTTCAAGGACGAGTACTTCGGCCCGATCCTGGCCGTGCACGTCTACGAGGACGACGCGTACGACGCGATGCTCACGCAGATGGAATCGGTGTCCGCGTACGGGCTGACCGGCGCGATCATCGCCCAGGACCGCGAGGTGATCGCCCACACCGCGCACGTACTGCGGTTCGCGGCGGGCAACTTCTACATCAACGACCGGCCCACCGGTGCCGTGGTGGGTCAGCAGCCGTTCGGCGGCGGGCGCGCGTCCGGGACCAACGACAAGGCCGGCGCGATGCAGAACCTGATGCGCTGGACCAGCTCGCGTTCGATCAAGGAGACGTTCGTCCCGGCGACGGACCACCGCTACCCGCACATGGGCTGACCACTCTCGTATTTCGGGATCGTATTTCGGGCTCGTACTTCGGGTTCGTACTTCGGGAGAAGACATGCTCCGCAGCCCCATCCTCGCGGCGGCCCGGTCGCCGCGGACCCGCTCGCTGGTCGAGCACCTGCCGCCGACGAAGGCGATCGTGGACCGCTTCGTCGCGGGTGACGTACTCGCGGACGCGGTCCGGGTCACCCGCGAACTGGTGGACTCCGGCCGCAAGGTGACGCTGGATCACCTGGGCGAGGACACCACGGACCGGGCCCAGGCCGACGCGACGGTGGAAGCGTACGAGGCGCTGCTCGCCACGCTCGGCGAGACCGGGCTTGCGCGTAGTGCCGAGGTGTCGGTAAAGCTGTCCGCCGTGGGGCAGTTCCTGCCCGGCGACGGCGAGCAGATCGCGCTGGACAACGCCCGGCGGATCTGCGTGGCCGCGGCGGCGGTGGGCACCACGGTCACCCTGGACATGGAGGACCACACCACCACCGACTCGACCCTGGGCATCCTGCGCAAGCTGCGGGTGGACTTCCCGTGGGTGGGCGCGGTGTTGCAGGCATACCTGCGGCGCACCGAGCAGGACTGCCGGGACTTGGCCCACGAGGGTTCGCGGGTACGCCTGTGCAAGGGCGCGTACCAGGAGCCGGAGTCGGTGGCGTTCCAGGACAAGGGCGAGGTGGACCGCTCGTACGTGCGCTGCCTGCGGATCCTGATGCAGGGTCAGGGCTACCCGATGGTGGCCTCGCACGACCCGCGCCTGATCGCCATCGCCCGGCACCTGGCGGACAAGGCGGGCCGGGCCCCCGGCAGCTTCGAGTTCCAGATGTTGTACGGCATCCGCCCGGAGGAGCAGGCCCGCATCGTCGAACACGGCGACCTGATGCGGATCTACCTCCCGTATGGCGCCGAGTGGTACGGCTACTTCATGCGCCGCTTGGCGGAGCGCCCGGCCAACCTGACCTTCTTCCTACGGGCGATGGCCACGAAGGGGTAGCGGGCGGGCTTGAGCTGCAAGCGCCGGATGGGCCAATGACGTCCCATCCGGCGCTTGCACGTTGTGGGGGGCGTGCGTCGGGCGCACCCGGGGTCGCTTGCTCCGCCCACGTCCGCCGGCCGTCGCTCGCCCCGCGACCAATGCCACGGCCGGGCCACGGCCAGGCCATGGACGAGACGCCCCGAGACCCCGACGTCACCATCCACACCGGCGGCGCCATGTGGCCGACGCCTGGCGAGATCCGCGCCGAACTCCCGGCCGAGGCCCGCGCCGAGTTCGAACGGGACTACGCCCACGGCCTCCAAGTAGCCGCCAACCTCGGCGACTTGGCCCAACTGGCCGACATCCTCGTCCCGTGGCAACGCCGCCTCCTACACCAGCAGGCCGGGACGTACGACGACATCCTCGCCCGGGCCGGCGCCATCCGAGCCGGCGAGGACGTCGGCGCCATCCCACTCGCACGACTCCGGGAGACGAGCGGGTGAGCCATCCCATCGAGTAGCAAGCACTCGTGGTCAGCGTCGTCGGCCGCACGACGGCGAGAGTTTGGCACCCGGGATGGTTCGCGACATTCTGGTGAAGCAGGTAGGTCTGAGCGAGGACGACGCACTGAAGGCGGTGGGCGCGAAGTGAGCGAACTCTTCCACCTGATGATTCGGGATACCCCGACCGGTTTCTACGCGACGTCACCGCAGGCACGCGGCTTCGTGATGGGCCGTTCGACCCTCGATGAATTGCGCGCGGATCTGCTCGACGCCTTGGCGTTCCACTTCGAAGAGGCCCGCCCACTCGAAATCGTCGAGCACCACGAACGCCTTCACGACCTCGAGGCCGGCGAACTCGTCACGCGCTTGGCAGCGGATAGGCACCACGGCGAGCGGCTTGAGGTCTACGCCCGCATCGCCGCCGCTCTCCGCGTCCCCGAGCAGGTCCCCGAGCTGCTGGGCGGGATCCGCAACCGGGTGGGTGAGGCCGTCTATCTCTGTGCCGTTCCGTCGGACACACTCGGGTGGCTGTTCACCCAACTCGATGAACAAGGCGACGCGTTCTCCGTCGCGCTCGCCATCTCGGAACCGTTCCTGATGACCTTTCCATTCACCGTCGGACCGGAAGACGAGGTCGACAGCGCCAGGGAGACCGTCACCATCGGATCTCGCGGCTACACCAAGGACACGACGTTGGCCGAGATCATGAAGCGCACGGCCATTGTGAGCCCAGTGAAGTCCGTGGCCAGGGTGGCTTGCTGAACCAGCACGCACCGTGAATGCTCCCGCCGCCGACCGGCGAATTCCAGGGGCATTCACGGTCCCTGAGGCGCCCGAAGCGATCTACGTGGGCGCCGTCGACAGGCTCGAAGACCTCGAGTCGACCAGGCCGATCAGATCGGTCGGGTGGGCGGTCCTCCCTTGTACATCTCGGCGGCGGGCGCGGTGACGGTCTCCCGGGTGCAGATGCCGTGTTCGTACTCGACCATCCATTGGGTGCCGTCGTGCCAGATCTTGGTGATCGTGCCGCCGTGGTAGTTGCGGGGGCCGAGCTTGCGCCAGAGGTTGTCGCCGATCGACCAGGGCGGTGAGGTGGACATGATCTCTCCTCGGATGCGGAAGGGAGCGGGGATGCGGCCTTGCGGTCGGGCGACCGTTTCCGTCGGTCGGCGGGTCACGCTCACGACGCGAGCGCGGCGCCGGTCGGGTTCGGTGAGGGTGTGTTCGCGTTCCAGGATCATCCGTACGTAGCCGGGGGAGAATCCGGTGGTGCGAGCGATGGTGTCGGTGGGGATGCCGCCGCGGTGAGCGTTCGCGACTGCGATACGGAGCACGGCACCGGCGGCGCGGCAGTGTTGTCGGTGGGCGTACTGCTGACGCTGTGACGTCGTCGCGGGGTTCGGGTAGCAGCCCTCAAGTCGCCCGCGTTCGGCGGTGGCTGCGGCGAGACGTGCGAGGGGTGACGGGTGCATGGTCCTCCGTCCGGGCTGTGGGTGGGTGGCCTTGCCCGGCCGGGCGTGCGGGGGTCTTCAGGCACCCGGCCGGGCAAGGGTCGAGGAGCCCGGTCCCGCAGTCGCGCCCGTGACTGCGGGACCGGGTGCCGCCCGCCGGCAATGGCCGGACCCGGGCGGCGGCAGGGGCCAGTTCGTCAGCCGCCCGAGTTGGACGAGCGGCGCACCGACGGGGCCGGGCAGGTCCGGATCAGGTACATGCGGATCTCGTGCTGCAGCATCACCAGCTCGGCACGAGTCACGTCGGTGGGCGGCCGGCCCGAGAGTTCGACGCGGATCGGTCGCTCTTCGTTGCCGGATGCGGTGACGCGGATAGGGGTCGTGCGGTGCTCGGACATACCGGCTCCCTCACCAGTGCGATCGGTGCTCGCATCGATCGTCCCGGCGGCGCACCGGCGCCTCTACCGCCGCAACCACCGCCGTTCATGGGAAAGGCGAAAGGTCTCTCCGTGACGACGCCGACAGCACTACCGTCGTATCCACCGTCATCTCTCCGCCATCTTCGGGTGCGGGACTACGTCCGGTGATTTTGCGGGGTTAGCGTCGGAGACAGAGTCGAGCCGAGACAGCGGGCGGGGGTCCGATGACCGAGGCACCAACGCTCCTGCGGGTACTGATGACGCGCAGGCACTGGCAGGTGTACGAGACCTTCCGGCAGCAGTTCGAACGTGCGGCCAGCGACCTCGCACGCGACGGGGACACGGCCTGCGCCGGGCTGACCATCTCCAAACGAACGATGGAACGTTGGTACGGCGGCGAGGTACGGAGCAATCCGCACCCACCTCAATGCCGAGTCCTGGAGCATCTGTTCGGGCAATCGATCGACGTACTCCTGGCACCTCCCCCGCCCGCTCTCCCAGTGGCCGCACCCGCAGCCCCTCCGGGAGCGCTGCACCGGGGAGCATCCGTACCCCGAAGCGGCGATCGGTTCGGAATCCTTCCCGAGGATGGCGCCGGGACCACCGGCGGCATGCAGCAGTGTGAGAGGCAGGTCGCAATGGCGGCAAGGCGCGCAGCGCAGTTCATGAGAACGGCAGAGGCCGGCAATATCGGTCAGGAGACGCTCGACCAGATCCACGACGACGTCCACAGGCTGGCCTTGTCGTACCAGCAGGTCCCGCTCCCGGTGATCCTCGGGGACCTTCTCGACGTCCAAGAAGACGTGTTCGGCCTCTTGGAGCACGGGCGCGTGAAGCCGATGCAAGCCCGAGACCTCTATCTCCTGGCGGCCATCACCTCCGGGATGCTCGCCAAGGCAAGTCACGACACGGGAAACGCGCACGCAGCCCTCACCCAGGCCCGCACCGCCTACGTGTGTGCCGACAACGCCGACCACCAGCCGATGCGCGCCTGGGTTCGTGGTCTCCAATCCCTGATCACGTATTGGGCCGGGCGCACCGAGGATGCCGCCCGCTACGCGGCGCTCGGTGGCGCGATCCTGCCGGAAGGCGCCGGCACCACCGGCGTGTGGCTGTCGTGCCTGTCCGCGCGTGCCCACGGGATACTGCGCGATGGCGACGCCGCACGCGCCGCGATCGAGCGCGCCGAGCGCCTCCGCGAGCACGTTGTTCCCGACGATCTCGACAGTGTGGGCGGACTGTTCGCGTTCGGCGAGGCCAGGCAGATCTATTACGCGGGCGAGGCACTGGTCCACCTCGATCCGGCCGACCGGCGTGCCGAGACCACCGCCCGGGCATCCGTCGAGGCGTATCGGGCAGTCGACCGCGTGGAGTGGGCGTTCGGCGACGAGGCCGGTGCGGCAACCAACCTGGCACTCGCCCAGGTCGCTCAAGGCGAACTCGACGGGGCGGCAGAGGCTGTACGGCCTGTACTCGACCTGCCGGCGGAGCGGCGCAACTTCGGAATCGTCGAGTCCACGCGCCGCGTCCACGCCGCGCTCCTGGACAGCGACCAACGCCGATCGCCGATCGCCTCGCGACTCCGGGAGGAGATCGAGGACTATGCGCTCACCACCACCGCTGCGATCCTGCGGTGAGCGGCATAGAGTCGGCGAGCATGATCGACATCACCGGTGCCCATCTGGCCCTGCGCGAACTTCATCCCGACGACGTCGACGCGGTCCTCGCGATCTACGGTGACGAAGAGGCCACCCGCCACCTGTCGTTCGAGCCCCGCACCCGCGAGCAGGTCGAAGCCATCGTCGAACGCTCGATCGCATCGGCACGGGTCGACCCACGCACCGAGTACGCAACGGCGGTCACCCTGGACGGAGACCTCATCGGCTTCGCCCGGCTCGCCCTCGACCCGCACAGCCCGCGGGGAGCAACCATCGGATTCGCTCTCCGTCCGGACACATGGGGACACGGTTACGGCGTCGAGACCGTGCATCTCCTCGCCGCACTTGCCTTCCGGCACCTCGACCTCCACCGGATCTGGGGCGCCCGCGCCCCGCTGAACGAGATCTCGGGACGAACCATGGAACGCGCCGGATTCACCCGCGAAGGCACCATCCGCGAACACGTCCACGTCCGAGGCACCTGGCGCGACTCCGCCGTATACGCGCTCCTCGACCACGAATGGAAACCTCCGACCGGGTTTCCGTCGTAGTCACGCTCACCGACGCCGAGCGCATCCAGTCCCGTGATCTCACCGACACCACGCGCACCGCAACTGCATCGACCGGAAGCCCGGCGCCGAGGAGCGCCCCGGCACCTTGACCGACTTGACCATGCGACCCTGAAAGAGATCACCAGGAGGACCACGTGACCGATCGCCCCACACTCAAAACGACCCTTCGCGGCGAGCCTATCGAGCTGCCCGGGACTCTCGCCGACATCCGGGCCGCGCTCCCCGAGGACCAGCGCGCCGCCTTCGACGACGAGATCAACAACGTCTCCATCCTCAGCCTGCCGACCACCGCCGCCCAATGGGCCATGCCGCCCGAGATGCGGGACGAAATCGAGGCCGACGCCGCCCGCATCCGCGCCGGCGACTTCACCGGCCTCGTCAACCCCGACGGCACACCCTTCACACCATGAGCCGCGCCTACCGGGTGGCCTACAGCCCGCGTGCCGAAAGCGAGTACAACGCCATGCCCTCTGCGTTACGACGCCGCTTCGACGCGGCCGTGAGCGACATGGCTCAAGACCCGTACGCGTGCGGGGATCCGATCAGGGGCAACCGCGACCGCCGCTCCGCAGCGCTCGCTGGGGTCATCACCGAGTACGAAATCAGCAGCAGCGTCTTGACCGTGACCATGCTGAAGGTGCTGCACGCCTGAACCGTCGGGCACGAAGAAGGCCCATCCCGAACGAGAGCGGGAGGAGTCGTTTCCAAGTGCTCCAGCGCGCAGCCCTGGAGCGGGATTGCCGGACACGGATTCGCGCAGCTACCGTCCGATCAGGTGCACGAGTTCGGACAGTGAGTCGACAGTCCAGTCGGCAAGGTTCACGCACGGCGGGTTCGAAGGTCCGATGAGTCTGATCCGGACACACGACGGGCGTGATCTGGTCTACATCGAGGGGCAGATCGGTGGTGTGTGAGCAGCGGACGCTGCCGTCATCGCGCAACGGCATGGCAGGACCCAGACGCAGGCCCTTCGGGCAGCGGTATCAATCGAATTCATCGAGCTGATTGCAGGAAAGCTATGACCGATGAGCGTATGGCCACTGGGACGTGGCGAAAGAGTAGCTACAGCGGAAACCAGAGCGGTAACTGCGTCGAGGTCGCGCCCCTGACCGCGATGGTCGGTGTCCGCGACAGCAAAATCACTGACTCGCCGGTCGTCCGGACCGGAACCGAGGCATGGGCCGCGTTCCTCAACTCCCAGCGCTGAGCATCCCCCTGTGAGTCGTGTCCTCTACCTCGTCGTCTGCGCCGCAGGCCCCGCGCCGCACGTCGGAACGCTGATCCGCGATGCGATCGAGCGGGGCCGGGACGTGTGCACCATCGCGACCCCGGCGGCGGAGAGCGGCGGGTTCGTCGACCCGGCGGCCATCGAAGCAGCCACCGGACGCCCGCTCCGCCACCGCTACCGGCGCGCCGACGAGCCCGGTCGATGGCCCAAGGCGGACGCCGTCGCCGTCGCCCCGATGACCATGAACACCGTCACCAAGTGGGCCGACGGACACGCGGACACCTACGCGCTCGGCATCCTCACCGAAGCCATCGGCCTCGAACTGCCAATCGCCGCCCTCCCGTTCTGGAACGCCGCCCAGGCCGCCCACCCCTCCGTCGACCGAGCCATCACCACACTCCGCACCTGCGGCGTCCAAGTCCTCTACGGCAAACCCCACTTCACCCCACACCCCCCAGGCACCGGCGCCACCCGCATCCCCACCTACCCCTGGCACCACATCCTCGACAACCTCGCCGACCGCACCACCGGCAGGTAACCCACCCGCGCGCACCGACTATCGATCACGGGCGTCGCGCTGCCACCCCGGCCCCATGACCGACGACCTCCTCGACCCCGACCGACCCGCCATCACCACCGCCGCGTTCCTGCGGGAAGCGGCACGGAATCGGCAAACATGGTCGACATCACCGGCACTCGCCTGGCCCTACGCGAACTCTGCCCCAACGACATCGACGCGGTCCTCGCGATCTACGGTGACGAAGAGGCCACCCGCCACCTGTCGTTCGAGACCCGCACCCGCGAGCAGGTCGAAGCCATCGTCGAACGCTCGATCGCATCGGCACGGGTCGACCCACGCACCGAGTACGCAACGGCGGTCACCCTGGACGGAGACCTCATCGGCTTCGCCCGGCTCGCCCTCGACCCGCACAGCCCACGCGGAGCAACCATCGGCTTCGCTCTCCGTCCGGACACATGGGGAAACGGGCACGGCGTCGAGACCGTGCACCTCCTCGCCGCGCTTGCCTTCCGGCACCTCGACCTCCACCGGATCTGGGGCGCACGCGCCCCGATGTCGAGCTTGAGGTCGACCAAGCTTGCCAGCTGGGACAACAGGAGGCGGTCCACATCGGACCGCCTCCTTCGTCAGCATCACCACGCTAGTTGCGCAACGGACGGTGAGTCCCGACCGCAGCTTCCACGACGGACGGCCCTGGGAAGTCCTTCGCCAGTGCATCCATGAAGATCTCGTCCACCGGCTCCCCGAGCCAAAACCCGGCCTGCCGCAGTCGGCCCGATTCCTTGAACCCAGCTGTGCGATAGGCGGCAATCCCGGCTTCGTTCGGCTCCAGCACTTTGAGCCAGACCATGCGGAGCGCGCCCAGATGGAACGCCCAGTCCAACGTGAGCCGCGTGGCATCGCTGGCGTAGCCCTTGCCACGTTCCTCGGGGGCGAGCACGATCACGAACTCCGCTGTGCGGACGTATGTGTTGATCTGCAAGACGGTGATGCCGATGGCCTGTTGATCCTCACGGCGCACGACCTCGAACTGCTGGTAGCGATCGTTGCTGCGCTGACGTTCGTACCCGGCGTTGCGGACCTCCCACGCCTGCGCCCATTGGTTGCCGTAGCCGAGGATGGTGCCCAAGTCGTTTTCCCAGCGGTGATACTCCGGCAGCATCTCTTGTCGCGGCATTGCCAGGGCGAGCCTGTCACCGGACAGGAGGATATGGGGGCTGCTCATCGTACGTCTCCCTATCGGGCCGGCACAGGGCCGGGTCCGTCGGTCGTGTAGGTGGCGGTATAGAGGCTCGTACTCTCGGGTTCCTCTATCGGGCGTCCGTCCGGGCCGGCGATCCAGGCGTGCAGCCGCACCGGGTCCAGCGCCACACCATGCCGCCACTCCGCCCTGCGTCGGGCGAGGGCGAGCAACAGGGCTGCCGATGTCGATTCCTCCATGCACGCCCACCGGGTCGGCATAAGCCGCGCGGCGCGACGGGCCGCCCACACAGCGTAGCGAGCTTGACGCTCGGAGGCCGGGCGCAGTGCCCGCCCGCAACAAGCCAGCCGAACAAGCCTGCGGAATCGATATCGACGACGCCCCAGGGCGAGGGTCCCGGCGGTGGCGACCACCGCGACCGCAGCTCCGATTCGCCAGTGCAGAGGGGGGCGGGGCATGGGCACCAAGGCGGCGTCCTGATCGACCGTGCCCCACGACATCGATGGCTCAGGAAGCGAAATGACGCGCACTCGCAGGGCCGTGACGTCGTTCGCGGCGGGGCGCATCTCCGTGTGGCCGGTCGTGTAGTCGATGAGAACGCAGACATACGAGGAGACTGCGGCAACGGTAGTCGTGCTCATCGCGCGCCCCCGCCAGTCGACGCATCCCACCGGATGCGTTCCGCGCGCCCAACCGCGTCGAGCCAGCATTCCGCTGCGAAGGCCGAGAGCAAGGGAGGCCAGACGGTGCGAGCCCCCAGTCCAGCCGCATGCATCGCTGCGCGCAGCGGACCAGGGTCGACCAGACCCATGCCGGCCAGGCGCCCGTCCGCAAGCGCCAATAGGCGAGGGAGGTTGGCGCGCACGCCGCGGTGGAAGTCCCCTACAAATACGCCCTTTGTGGGGCGCTCGCGGTGGGCTTGCGGCAAGACGTCGGCAAAGGTGTCCGCGAGAAGCGGCTTGTATCGACCGATGGAGCACCGTTGTTCGGGCGAGGCGGACAGCACGGCATCAAGCACCGCACCATCGAAGTAGGGGTTGTGCAGCGGCACACCGAGTGCCGCTGCAAGTTGGACGTCCGCGTTCGCCGAGCGCGCCACCGTGCGAACCGAGGCCGCCAACACGGCGTTGGCGTCGTCGGTCGTGTTCGGGAGCTCCGGAACGTCAGCCGTGAGCCATGTGGGGCGAGGGCGCCGGTTCCGGCCGATATAGGCCGCGTCTCGTCGCAGCGCCGCCACAATGAGCGGCCTAGGGTTCTGCTTGCGGAGCCGGGACCAGTCCATGGCATCCGTCAGGACCTGCAACAAGCGTCCGCTGCGAACAAGGTTGAGGAGGTATGTCGGTGGCGCGGTGAAGAGATTGTCTCCGCCATCCCCGGTCAGGTGAGCTTCGGTCCCCGCGTGGGCAACGGCTTCCATTTGGCCGGAGAACAGAGCCCATGACGGCGTTGACGGTGCGGGCTCGTCGGTCGCAGGCAGGGGGAACTCGCCGGAAGCGAACGGGAGATGGCGTCGGGCGAGGGGAAGGCAAGTACGCCGCAGGTGGGGCCCGGTCAATAAGCGTGCGTACCGCATATCGCCACCGTCTTCGGCGCCTGCCGGGTGCAACGTGATGCCGGTTATTGGGCCATATCGGGCGGCCAGCAACGTGACCGTGGTGGAGTCCATACCCGCCAGATCGGACGTCGCCACAACGCCTTCGACCCGAACGCGGATGCCGTCCGTGAGTGCGCACCGCAACGCGAAGGCTGCCTCTCGGGGCGACTGTTGCGGTGGTGACCACCATTGCGCCAGCGACGCGTCCGCGCCGCTTCGAAGGGTCAGAATACTGCCGGCCGGAACCGGGTGGACACCCTTCCATGCGGTCCGCCGCACAAGGGGAGCACTGCGGTCTCGCAGGTACGCAGCCAGCCAGTCCGTATCGACGTCCCCGGTGGACAGGAAGGCCAGGGCGCGAGCACTTGACCCCCACACCACACCTCCGGACGTGCTCACCGTATAGACGGGCGCGGCCCCGGACGCGTCGGTGACGACCTCCACCAAGCCCACATTCCGGGCCCGGACCGCCACGAAGGAACCCGCCCACACCCGCACAGCGGCCCCGAGGTCATCACTCGCCAATGCGTGAAGCATGTCTAGATCGGTTGCGCTGCATGGCCCGAACACGGCGAGGCGTTCCGCGCCCTGCTTCACGGCGTGCACTCCTTCGTCGGTGCCCATTGTCCACAACGGGGGATCACTCCATACCGAGTGCGCTCCTACGGGCGCAACGCGCATGCCAGGTGCGCATCCCCCGAACCACCCAGGACCGGTCACCTCGGCGCCTCCTTGTCCGGATAAGGAATCGGCGGCCCCATGCGGGGCCGCCGAAGGTTGACCTACCGGTCAGTCGTACGGGTTCTGCTTGGACTCCGTGCTGTCCTTGTCGCTGCCCCTCGTCAACTCGGCGGCGTCGCCCAAGACGATCACCTCCGGCGGAGTCAAGCCATCGTCCTGAAGCTCCGGCGTCGGGTTCTGCTCCTCCATGCTCTTCCCTCCTCTCAACGACTCGTTGAGGCAAGGTGCGCCTCCATGGTGTACCCCGAGCCGTCCGCTCGGGAGTCTTGCGGCCGATTCCCCGCATCAGCGAGTACGGCCACGACCGTTAGCTCTTGTAGGGCCAACACAGGTGCCGGCCGCCGCAGGCGTCGCATTGCTCGACACGCGCCATGTCTTCGCGGTACGCGCGCCCCTTGTTGATCTTCGCGAGTTGCGACTGGGCTTCCTCCAAGGCGGACCAGCGGTAGCGACCGAACGGATACCGCGAGGAACCGCCGCACAGCACACCGCCGTTGGCCAAAACCTCGGGCGCCCTGGGGCCCTCGGGCCCGTGGTGCGTTGCGTTGCGTGGATCCGTGTTCACAGGGCCCCCTAACGCGATATCCAGTGCCTCTTCGGGTTGGCTCTGGCAAACGTCGTTCCAGGCCGAACCGGGCGGCGGCACGACCAGGTACCCGTTGCTCTGTTCGATCGCCGCCCAGGGGAACCCGAGTTCCACGCTCCGCTCGGGACACGGAAGGTCCACCAAGCTCTCGGGCGCAAGAAGCGTGGCCGTCATGTTGATCCCACTCACGCGCGCTCTCCCTCTGTACACCGCGGGCACTCGCAAGTCGGCCACCGAAGAGCCAAAGCCGAACTGATGAAGGGGTCGTCATGGGGCTGGTTTACGTGGACTTGCTTCCCACGATCGAGGACCCGGCCGTCCCCGCCGGCAACATAGGTCTTGATCGTCATGCGGCTCTCACGGCGTTGCCCACGCCCCTCAGCGTTCACTTCCGGCCTCCCGGTGACCGATCCACTACTGAGAGAACACGCGTCGGCGTATCTTGTGAACGGTGCGAGGTTCAACAGAAACGTCTGGGGGATACGCGACCGATGCCGGCAGCGAAGACACTTGATCCCGAAGCCTCGATGTGGGACCTGTTCGGCGCCTACCTGCGGCTCTTCCGAACGCAAGCCGGTCTCACTCAGGACAAGTTGGGGAGTGACCTGCATACAACGGGTTCATTTGTTGGACAGGTCGAGACCGCACAGCGAAGACCCCATGAGGAGTTCGTTGCCCAACTCGACGTCGAACTCCGTGCCCAGGGCCTGTTGATCGCCACTGCGTTTCACGCCAATCGGCTCACCGATGATCAACCCGGATGGTTCGACACGTTCGCGAACGCCGAAGCGGCCTCCGTGAGGATTCGCACGTTCCAGCCCCAAGTAATCCCTGGGCTGCTCCAGTGCGAGGAGTACATGCGCAACCTCTGGAGTCGAGCTCGGGTGCCTGCGGCGACCATGGACACCTGGGTACAACGCCGACTGAAGCGAAAGAACGTTCTCACCAAGAAGGAGGCCCCCGAGTACTGGGCGGTCGTGGACGAGGCGGCGCTGATTCGCCTCGCCCAAAACAGCACGGTGGCCAAGGCTCAGCTCGCGCACCTCCTGGATCTGATCGAGTTGAACAATGTCATCCTGGAGATGGTCCCGATGGACGTCGGCATACACGCGTGCATGGATGGGGCGTTCGTTCTGCTCAGCGTCCCAGGCAAGGGCGAATGCACGTATGCCGAGGGAACGTTCGAAGGTCGAATGTCCACCGACGCCCATGGCGTCTACGAGGTGCAACGTCGTTACGATCTGCTTCGGGCCGACACGCTGTCGCCCGAACGCACCGAACGGCACCTGAGAAGCCTCTTGGAGGGCACAGCATGACCCAAGCACTTCCCTCTCAACCCGCCTGGCGCAAGTCGTCGTACAGCGGGCAACAGGGCGGCGACTGCATAGAGGCCGCCGAGTTGAGCAACGCAGTAGGCGTGCGCGACAGCAAGGACACAGGGCGTGGCCACCTGACCGTTGCGCCGGTCTCGTGGTCGGCCATGTTGAAGGCGATCAGGGCGCGTTGATGACGGTGTGAATGAATATGCCGGGCGGCGGCCCTGTCGATAGTGGGCCGCTCTTGGTGTTGGGCGCGGCGGGTACCTCGGGTGGACTTCGTCCCGAGGCCCGGACCACACATCCGGGCCTCGAAGTGGGGTCAGGTTCGGTAGACGAGGTACGGTCGTTGGTGTCGACGGCGGCGAGGGCGGGCGCGGAGTACGTCGAGGTGACTCCGGGGACGGGGACGAAGTGGCGGGACCACCCGCCGCTGGACTCGCTGATCCAGATCTTGTCGTCGTCGCGGCGGATGGCGCAGTACAGGGTGTCGCCCCGGACGGCGAGGGCGGGGGAATCCAGGGTGTCGGGGCCGTGGGTGGGGGTGCTCCAGCCGGAGTCGCCGGCGGTCATGAAGGCGACGTTGCCGTTGTCCGCGTCCCGGTAGGCCATCTGAATCATGCCGCGACGGGTGACCATCGCCGGTGTCAGGACGCTTCTGGCGTGCGGTATCTGCCCGGAGTTTGTCCAGGAGGTGGCGTTTTTGGACCAGTTGACCCAGATCCCGGCGCCGAGTGCGGCGTAGGCGCAGTGCAGGGCGTTGTCGCGTACGCCCAGCGTGGGGCCGCTGATCGCGCCCCCGTGGAGTTGGGTCTGTGCGGACCAGTCGACGCCGTTGGTGGAGGACAGCACGTAGGCGTGCGCGGTCGTGCCTGTGTAGGCGAGTTGGAGCCTGCCGCCGAAGGAGAGCAGCGCCGGGGCGTGGCGGGTCACCAGGTGGGGGACTCGCCGGAAGCCCGTCCATCCGGCGGGGTCTCGGCGGCTGACGTGGATGCCGTCGTCCAGGCCGCGGACGGCGATATAGAGGGCGCCGTTGTGGGTGGCCAGGGCGGGCGCGTCGGGGGTGGCGGCACCGGGCCACGGGAGGGTGGGGTGCCCCAGCCGGTGGGGCCGCGGGAGACGAGGGCGAGGTCCTCGGGCAGGCGGTTCATCTTGATGATGGCGTCCTGCAGGGCCTGGAACTCGCCGATCATCAGGTTGAAGTAGTCCGACGCGATCACGCCCACGGTCCTGCCTCGGAGGTACAGGCGGTACAGCTCCGACAGGGCGTACGGGTTCAGGTTCTGGGCGTACTTGAGGGGGGTGTCTCCGAAGGGGGGAGAGCCGGTGGCGCTCGTGTAGTTCATGAAGATCTTCGATTTGGGTGTGCCGGCGTTGACCGTCTTGACCAGGTGGTTGTGGAACGCCTGTCGCTTGTCGCCGAACGACGGCTTGTTCCAGTCGTCCTGGGTGTCGACCGTTCCGCCGCCGAGGCTGATTCCGCCGATGTAGGGCCAGCCCGTCATGAGCACGATCTTGCCGCGGACCTGCCCCAGGGTGGGGATGGTGGACGAGACGTGGAACAGCGAGGCGTTGTGGTCGAGGTAGGCCCGCTCGAAGACCCGCCTGAACTCGGCGGCGTCCGCATCGGACTTCGTCCGGGAGATCCGCATCAGGATCGTTTCCCGGGGGTGCGCGTGCAGGAATCCGCGGCAGATGTTCAGGACGTCGCCGAACATCATCTTCTGGTAGACCTCGCCGTGGTGGACGGCGAAGGAATCGCCCAGCGAGCGGCAGCGGATGTCCAGGAACCGGTTGCCCATCACCAGCTGGGTCTCCAGGCCGTGGGACTGGCACTTGGCGAACCCGAACGCCACCCCGTCGTGCTGTGCACCGGACTCGTGCGTGCCGGGATGGACATGTCGGCCAGGCTCACGCCGTCGGGGACACCGCGCATCCAATCGGTCCGGGGCCCGACCCAGGACGCGCTTCGTTGTGGGGGCGTGTCCTGCGTCGGCGACGGCTCCGTGACCGGAGCCTCCTCGACCGGCACCTCCGTGGTCTGCGCCGGCGCCGGCGGCAGGAGCACCTCGACGCCGTACGCGTCGTGGAGGACCGGACAGGACTCCTCCACCGGCCCGGGAACGTCCTTCTCGTCGTCGACGGGTACCTCACTCATCGCAACCCCCCTTGTCCGCACGTCGGTTCGGCGCCGACCGGCGCCTTCGTCCCGGTGGACCACCGGAACACGACACTGCGCACAAACTGTCAGGCGGCTGTTCCGTTGAGTAGTCGAAATGCGGCCATGATCGGACCCGCCCGCCTGCGGAGCGCTCGGTGTCGACTCGATCCGGCAGGTGAAACCAATTCGCCAACAGCGTCCTCCACGGGAGGGGGAGCCGCCCGTCCGTACTCGAACCATGACCGGTGCGGATTCAGGCGGCTACGGCGCCACCGACCCAATTAGGTCCACTCGATGCTGCTAGTAATCGCGTCCGAAGTATCTGTCAAGGCTGGCAACGGCGTATGGCGCTGCGTTGCCCGCTTCGCCTGTCGTCGAGGCGCTCCGAGGCTCCACAGGATTGCGTCACGCTCGGCCTCGGGGACGTGCAGTACTCCGACCGGGCCGAGGACGGCCTCAAGCCCTTGTCCGCCGCGCAGATCCGCGCCTTCAAATCGGCCGTCGAATCAACCGTGGGCAACGACCCCTATAGGCACGGGGATCCACGCAGGTCGGGTCCGACCGGGACCGCCGCGAGGCCACGATCACGGGCGTGTTCATCCGATACATGGTCAGCAACAGCGTCCTGGTCGTGAGCGTCACGCGCGCCGTCGCACTGTGAAACCGCGCATCCGCTCCTGGTACCGACGCCGACCGGCCAGAGCGAACGATCCCAAATGGAGACCCCCGTCCGGGTATCCGTCGTAGTTACGCTCCCCGAGGACCAGTCCCGCCGCGTTCGACGACGAGACGAGCCCGGCGGACGGAGGCTTGACCCTGACCCTGCGTCAGGGTTGGAGCCTTGGCGCATGACGAAGAAGATCACTTCCGCAGCCGGGACTCAGCTCGCCCCTCCCGTCGGCGGATTCCAGGAGATCGACGGCCGCCGCATTTTCGTGCATCGGACGGGCAGCGGCGGGCCCGCCGTCGTATTCCTCCCGGGTGCGAGCGCGGTCGGACTGGACTATTTCGGTGTCCAGCAAGGGGTTTCCCGGTTCAGCACCGCCGTGGTTTACGACCGTGGCGGCACCGGCTACAGCGATCCCCTCCCACTCCCGCGCACCGCCGCCGCGGTCGCCACGGAACTGCGCGAGCTGCTGCGGGCCTTGGACCTCCCCGCGCCATACGTCCTCGTGCCACACTCCCTCGGCGGCTTCTACGCGCACCGGTTCGCGCAGTTGTACCCACAGGACGTGGCGGGCCTGGTCTGGTTGGACGCCCTCAACCGCGACTGGGACGAGTTCCTGCCGCCCGCGATGCAGCTGGCCGAGTGCGAGCGGATGGGGCCCGACCCCGAGCAGCTCGAACAAATGCGCCCAGCCCTGCGCACGATGCGCGGCGAGTTGCTCGCGGACTACCCGGAGCGCGTGCGCGAACCGCTGATCGAGGCCCATGAGAGCGATGAATGGCTCCGCGTCGGCATCGCCGAGCGCAGCATGTTGGCCGGACTCGCCGCCGAACTGCGGGCCGGGCCGGCCATTCCCGACGTCCCGATCATCGCCCTCACCGTATTGGGCACCGACCCCGCCCAGCAGGCGCTGATGTCGGAACAGACGGTGCAGGAGATGCACGACGGCAAGCGGCGCATGGACGCGGCCCTGGTGAGCGCGGTCTCGCACGGCGAACAACGCATCCTCACCGACACCCTCCACCACCGGCTGTGCTTCGACCGCCCCGACGCCGTGGTCCAGGCGATCCGCGACGTCGTCGACCAGGCTGCGGCGGCCCGCCCCTAGACTCGGCGCGACCACGCGCGAAGATCAACAAAGGAGGACGGTGCTCACGATCGGCCAACTCGCGGCGACCGCCGGCGTGACCGTGCGCACCGTCCGCCACTACCACCACATCGGCCTGTTGCCCGAACCCGAACGCGACCCCTCCGGCTACCGCCGCTACGGCGCACAGGCCGCGGTCGACCTCATCCGGATCAGAACCCTCGCCGACGCCGGTGTACCGCTGGCCCGGATCGACGCGCTGCTGCATGCGCAACCGACCGAATTCGCCGCCGCCATCACCGACATCGACGCCGATCTACGGCGCAGGATCGAGCAACTCACCGAGTACCGCCGCCGGATCGCCGAACTGGACGGCGGTGAAGGGCTGGTCCTGCCTCCCGAGGTGGTCGCGATCCTGAACCGGATGCGCGCTCTCGGGGTCAGCGAACGCAGGGTACGGACCGAGCGCGACTCATGGATCCTGATGCAGGCACTGGACCCGCACGCCGTGCCGGTGCGGATCCGGGAGAAGAACGCCGGCCTCGACGATCCCGAGACGACGCGCCTGTTCCTCGCCTGCGATCAGGCAGTCGACTGGGATCCGCACGATCCACGCCTGGACCGGCTCATCGACGACCTGGACGCATGGGAGATCGAACACCAACGAGACGGCGGCGGCCCGCCAAGGTACCTGAAGCTGGTCTCCTCCCGGATCTCCGAGGCATCACCAGCCTGGCAACGCATCCTCGATGCCCTCGCCCACCGCGCCGAGCGGCGCCGCACCGCCAGGCACGACAGCTGAGGACGTTCGAGCGGTGACCGCCCCCTGAACCCCACACCCCGGCCGACCGATACGGGCCGGGCGCACACCAGGTCGCGTACGCCGCCCGTGTGCGCCCGCTACCGACCGCAACCGGAGCGATGCCATCCTGGAAGCCCACCGCCGACAGGAGGCCGCCCATGCCCAGAACCACCGTCGTCCGTGGCGAGCGCATCGAACTGCCCAACACGCTCGCCGAGATCCGCGCCGCCCTCCCCGAGGACCGTCGCGACGAGTTCGACAAGGTCATGTACGAGACTCCGCTGGACCGGCTCGAACGCGATGCCATCCTCCACTGGGCCCTCCCTCCGGAGGCGCAGGAAGACGATGAAGCCGTGCACGAACGTCTCAAGGCCGGCGACTTCAGCGACTGCGTGGATCGAGACGGGAACGCGATCCCATGAGCTACCGCGTGCAATACACGAATGAAGCCGAAGACGGTCTCAAGCCCCTGTCCGCCGGGCAGGTCCGGGCCTTCAAGAACGCCGTGGACTCGTCAATCGGTCGCGACCCCTACGGGTCCCGCTCCACGCAGGTCGGCAACGACCGAGACCGCCGGGAAGCCACGATCTCAGGGGTGTTCGTCCGCTACACGATCAGCGCCGGGGTACTGGTCGTCACCGTCACCCGCGCCGTCGCGCTGTGAAACCGTTCATCCGCCCCGGACGCTGATGCCGACCCACCAGAACGGCACACGTTCGGGAGGGTCGGCCCCACAGTGAATCCCGAAGTCAGCGCGGCAGCCCCAACTCCCTCGCGATCAACATCCGTTGCACCTCGCTCGTGCCTTCCCCGATCTCCAGGATCTTGGCGTCGCGCCAGAAGCGGGCCACCGGGAACTCGTTCATGAAGCCGTAGCCGCCGTGGATCTGGGTGGCGTCCCGGGCGTTGTCGACGGCGCTCTCGGAGCTGTAGAGCTTGGCCAACGCGGCTTCCTTCTTGAAGCGTTCGCCGTGGACCAGCAACGAGGCGGCGTGGCGCCAGCTCAGCCGCGAGTTGTGGGCGCGCAGCTCCATGTCGGCCAGCTTGAAGGCGATCGCCTGGTTCGCGCCGATCGGGCGACCGAACGCCTCACGCTCCCCGGCGTAACGGACCGATTCGTCCACGCAGCCCTGGGCCAACCCCGTGCCCAGCGCCGCGATGGCCACTCGGCCCTCGTCCAGGATGGACAGGAACTGGGCGTAGCCACGGCCGCGTTCGCCGAGCAGGTTCGCCGCCGGGACGCGGACGTCGGTGAAGGACAGTTCGCGCGTGTCGGAGCAGTTCCAGCCGACCTTGGAGTAGGGCGGCGCGACGGTGAAGCCCTTCGTGCCCGACGGCACGATGATCGTGCTGATCTCCTTGCCGCCGTCGGCCCTGGTGTCGGTGACCGCCGTGACCGTGACGAAGCCGGTGATGTCGGTGCCCGAGTTGGTGATGAAGCACTTCCCGCCGTTGATCACCCACTCCCCCGCCGCCTCGTCCAGCCGCGCGGTGGTCCGCGTGGCGCCCGCGTCCGAGCCACCGCCGGTCTCGGTCAGGCCGAACGCGCCCAGCATCTCGCCGCTGTTCAGCTTCGGCAGCCAGGTCCGCTTCTGCTCCTCCGTGCCGAACCGGTAGATCGGCATCGCGCCGAGCGACACAGCCGCCTCCAGGGTGATCGCCACCGAGGAGTCGACCCGGGCCAGCTCTTCGATGACCAGGCCGAGCGCGAGGTAGTCGCCGCCCATGCCGCCGTACTCCTCCGGGAACGGCAGCCCGAACAGGCCCATTCGGCCCATCTCGCGCACGATGGCGTAGGGGAATTCGTGCTTCTCGTACAGTTCGCCGATCGCGGGCGCGATCACGTCGTGCGCGAACTCGGCGACGGTGCGCCGGAGTTGCTCGTATTCGTCGTCGAGGCGGTGATCCAGCATGGTGGCAGCTCCCGGGTTCGGTAGCGGGCGGGGCGGGCTTACGCGCTCGTGGCGACGCCGCTCCGGGGAACGGTCGAGGTGGTCGGTCTGCGGGTGGGCAGCCGCTACGAGTTCGGCTTCGGGTTCGGTTACCGGCTCGGCTACCGGTTCGGCTACGGGTTCGGTTCGTCGAGTACCAGGCCGTGCGCGTCCACCCGCTTGCCATTCAGCGCCTGGACCGCGCGCGATGGGCTCGGGCGGCCGAGGAGTTCGGCCATCCAGGCGCTGGTGGCCACCAACGCGCCGAGGTCTACGCCCGTCTCGATGCCGAGGCCGTGCAACATCCAGACCAGGTCCTCGGTGGCCAGGTTGCCGGTGGCGCTCTCCGCGTACGGGCAACCACCCAGGCCGCCGGCCGAGGCATCCACGGTGGTCACCCCGAAGCGCAGCGCCGCGAGGGTGTTGGCCAGTGCCTGGCCGTAGCTGTCGTGGAAGTGCACCGCGATCCGCGAAGCCGGCACGCCCGCCTCGGCGAATGCCAAGAGCAGCGCGGTGACGTGGCCCGGAGTGGCGACGCCGATCGTGTCGCCCAGGCTGAGTTGCGAACAGCCCATCTCCAGCAGGGCCTTGCCCACCTGGACCACCTGGCCGAGCGGGACCGGGCCCTCCCATGGGTCGCCCCAGCACATGGACAGGTAGCCGCGCGTATCGATCCCGGCCGCGCCGGCCCGTTCCACCACCGGGCGGAACATCGCCAGCGATTCGGCCACCGTGCGGTTGAGGTTGCGTCGGGCGAAGGTCTCCGTGGCGCTGCCGAACACCGCGATCCGGTCCGCGCCCAGCGCAACCGCGCGGTCGAAGCCGCGCTCGTTGGGCACCAGGACCGGCAGCCGGCGATCCGCCGTCGCGATCTCCGGGTCCGCCCGCACCGCCGCGAACACCTCGGCGGCGTCGGCGAGTTGCGGCACCCATTTGGGCAGTACGAAGCTGGTCACCTCGATCGTGCCGAGCCCGGCCCGGGCCAGTCGCCGGACGAACTCGACCTTGGCCTCGGTGGGCACCACGCCGGACTCGTTCTGCAGCCCGTCCCGCGCCCCCACCTCGTGGATGAACACCCGCCCCGGCAGCCCGGGTTCGCGGTGCACGTCCGGCAGATGACGAGTCATCAGGCGGTCACCTCCGCCGACGCATCCGACGAGACATCCACCGACGCATCCGCCGACGCATCCGCCGAAGCCGGAGAAGCGTCCGGCACCACCACCGCCAACGGCTGATCCATCGCCACCGAAGCCCCCGCCACGGCGCCGATCTCGCTCACCACGCCGTCGAACGGCGCCACCAACGCGTGTTCCATCTTCATCGCCTCCACCACGACCACGGTCTGACCGCGCGTGACCCGATCCCCGACCGCCGCCTTGACCACGGTCACCGTGCCCGGCATCGGCGAGGTCAGCGCGCCGGTATGCGCCGCACCACCCGCCGCCTCGGCCCGCACCGTGTCCACTTCGCTCACCCGCCAGGTGTCCGGCCCATAGGCCAACCACCGCACGCCGCCCGCCGCCTCGGCCGCGTAGTCGAACCGCCGAGTCAGCCCGTCGTAGGCGACCGACAATCCGCCCGGCACCACTCGCACCGCCGCCGGCACCGGCGCCCCGCCGTCCACGGACACCTCGCCAACCTGGCCAACCCCGCCACCGCGTACCCGCACCTCGATCGGCTCCCCCGGCCCGATCCGCAACACATGCGTGTCCCAGGCCGGCCCGCCGACCCGCCACCCGGTCTGCGCCGCGAACGGATCCGCCCACCCGCCGGCCGCGACCCGCTCCGCCCGCGCCGCGAGCGCCGCCGCGACGGCCACCTCCGGCGGCGCCGGATGCCCCGTCAGCTCGTCGATCCGAGCCTCGACCAACCCGGTGTCCAGGTCGCCCGCGACCACCGCCGGATCGCCCAACAGCCGGTACAGGAAGCCCAGGTTCGTGGTCACCCCGAGCACGCGCGTCTGCGCCAACGCCGCCCGCAACCGGCCCAACGCCGTCGCCCGGTCCTCGCCGTAGGCGATCACCTTGGCCAACATCGGGTCGTACGAGCTGCCGATCTCGCCGCCCTCGCGCAGCCCGGAGTCGACCCGCACGCCCTCGATATCCGGCTCACACACCGTCAGCACCCGGCCGCCGGTGGGCAGGAAGCCCCGATCGGGGTCCTCGGCGTAGATCCGCGCCTCGACCGCGTGCCCGTGCATCGACACGTCGGCCTTGCCGATCGCCGCGCCGGCGGCGATCCGCAGCTGACTCTCCACCAGGTCGACCCGGGTGACCAGTTCGGTCACCGGATGCTCGACCTGGAGGCGGGTGTTCATCTCCATGAAGTAGAACGAGCCGGGATCCTCGGCCGGGACGATGAACTCGATCGTGCCGGCGCCGACATACCCGCAGGCCCGCGCCGCCCGTACCGCCGCGGCGCCCATCTCGGCGCGCGTGTCGGCGTTCAGGAGGGCCGACGGCGCCTCCTCGATGATCTTTTGATGCCGGCGCTGCAGGCTGCATTCGCGCTCACCCAGGTGCACCACCGTGCCGTGGGTGTCCGCGAGCACCTGGATCTCGATGTGTCGGGGGCGGTCGATCCAGCGCTCGATCAGCAGCGTGTCGTCGCCGAACGCGCCCTTGGCCTGCCGCCGGGCCGCCGCGATCTCCTCCGGGAGCAGCGCGCCGTCGTGCACGAGCCGCATGCCCTTGCCGCCGCCGCCCGCCGACGGCTTGATCAGCACCGGGAACCCGATCTCCCGGGCGATGTCCGCGAGTTGATCGTCCGTCATGCCGGCCGCGCCACCGCCCGGGACCACCGGCACGCCGAACTCGGCGACCGTCTCCTTGGCCCGGATCTTGTCGCCCATCAGCTCGATCACGCCCGCCGGCGGCCCGACGAAGACCAGCCCGGCCCGCTCGACCGCCGCCGCGAACACGGCGTTCTCGGACAGGAATCCGTAGCCCGGGTGGATCGCCCCGGCCCCCGAACGCAGCGCCGCGCCGACCACCGCGTCCACGTCCAGGTAGCTCGGTACGGCTACCGCCACATCCGCCTCGCGGACGTGGCGCGCGTCCGCGTCGCCCGGCCCGTACACGGTGATCGCGCGCACGCCGAGTCGGCGCAGCGTGCGGATCACCCGGACCGCGATCTCGCCTCGGTTGGCGACCAGTACAGCCTCGAACACCTCGTGACCCCTCACATCCGGAACAGACCGAAGCGCGGCTCGGCCAGCGGCGCGTTCCCGCACGCCGTCAGCGCGAGCCCCAGGACGGTGCGGGTGTCCAGCGGGTCGATGATCCCGTCGTCCCACAACCGCGCGGTCGCGTAGTAGGCGTTGCCCTGGCGCTCGTACTGGTCGCGGATCGGCTGCTTGAACGCCTCTTCCCCGTCCCAGCTCTCGCCGCGTGCCTCGACCTGATCACGCTTGACCGTGGCCAGCACGGTGGCGGCCTGTTCGCCGCCCATCACCGAGATCTTGGCGGTGGGCCACATCCACAGGAAGCGCGGACTGTACGCCCGGCCGCACATCGAGTAGTTGCCCGCGCCGTGCGAACCGCCGATCACCACGGTCAACTTGGGCACCCGCGTGGTCGCCACGGCGGTGACCATCTTGGCGCCGTGCTTGGCGATGCCGCCGTGCTCGTAGTCCTTGCCGACCATAAAGCCGGTGATGTTCTGGAGGAACACCAGCGGCACGCCGCGCTGGTCGCACAGTTCGATGAAGTGCGCGCCCTTGACCGCCGATTCGGCGAACAGGATGCCGTTGTTCGCAACGATGCCCACCGGGTGGCCGTGGATCCGGGCGAAGCCGGTGACCAGCGTCGTCCCGTACTCGGCCTTGAACTCGTGGAAGCGCGAGCCGTCCACGATCCGGGCGATCACCTCGCGCACGTCGTAGGGGGTGCGCGCGTCGGGTGGCACCACGCCGTAGAGCCCGGCCGGATCGACCGCCGGCGGCTCCACCTCCCGTACGTCCCAGGGCAGTTGCGGCCGGTCGCCGAGCGTGCCGACGATGTCCCGGACGATCCGCAGCGCGTCCTTGTCGTCGTTGGCGAGGTGGTCGACCACACCCGAGATGCGCGCGTGTACATCGCCGCCGCCCAGTTCCTCGGCGCTGACCACCTCGCCGGTGGCCGCCTTCACCAGCGGCGGGCCGCCCAGGAAGATGGTGCCCTGGTTGCGCACGATGACGGTCTCGTCGCTCATCGCCGGTACGTACGCGCCGCCGGCGGTACACGAGCCGAGTACGGCGGAGATCTGCGGGATGCCCCGGGCGCTCATCTGCGCCTGGTTGAAGAAGATCCGGCCGAAGTGGTCCCGGTCCGGGAAGACCTCGTCCTGCATCGGCAGGAACGCGCCGCCCGAGTCGACCAGGTACAGGCACGGGAGCCGGTTCTCCAGTGCGATCTCCTGCGCGCGCAGGTGTTTCTTGACGGTCATCGGGTAGTACGTGCCGCCCTTGACCGTCGCGTCGTTGGCCGCGATCACACATTCGCGGCCGGCCACCCGGCCGACGCCCGCGATGATCCCGGCGGCGGGCGCGTCCCCGCCGTACATCCCGTCCGCCGCCAGCGGCGCGATCTCCAGGAACGGTGTCCCCGGGTCGAGCAGGGTCTCCACCCGGTCGCGCGGCAGCAGTTTGCCGCGCGCGGTATGCCGCTCCCGGGCCCGTTCGCCGCCGCCGAGGGCGGTGATCGCCAGCCGGGTGCGCAGCTCGTCGACCGCGCTTTCGTGTGCTTCCGCGTTGGCCCGGTACGACTTCGCCCCCGGGTCGGCGGCTGTGCCGAGCACGCTCTCCATGACACCGCCTCGAGTTAACCTTCGTTCACCTGCCCCCGAGGTTAACCACGGTTAATCCGAGTGTCTAGCATGGACACATGACCGTGAGCCGTCGAGACCAGATCCTCCAGGTGGCCGCCCGGCTGTTCGCCGAGCGCGGCTACCAGAGCGTGGGCATGGACGACATCGGCGCGGCGGTCGGCATCAGCGGCCCCGCGCTGTACAAGCACTTCCGGGGCAAGGAGGCGATGCTGACCGAGTTGCTGGTGGACATCAGCGAGCAACTCCTGGCCCGGGGGCGGGAGCGGGCCGCCGCCGAGGATCCGGCGCAGGCGCTGGCGGCGCTGATCGAGGGCCAGGTCGAGTTCGCGCTGCGCCACCCGGACCTGATCACCCTGCACGACCACGCGCTCAACCAGGTCCCCAGCGCCGAGCGACACCGAATCCGCCGGGTCCAGCGCGCGTATGTGGAGATCTGGGTCGAGGTCGCCCTCAAGGCCCACCCGGGCACCCTCGACGACCGCGCGGCCCGCGCCGCGGTACACGCCACATTCGGCCTGATCAACTCGACCCCACACACCCTGCGCACCCCGCAACGCATCCTGGCCCCGATGTTGCACCGAATGGCCCTGGCAGCCTTGTCGGCGGCAGCAGCGGAGTAGCGGAGGGCGACGGGGCGGGTCGGGACGGGTCGCCCGCGCGGTGGCGCGGCGGGCAGGACGGCCCGAAGGGCGGCGGGACGGCGTGGGAGGCGGCGGCGCGAGGGCGGGTGGCGGCGCAACGAGCCGGACGGCAAGCGCGACAGGCGCGGCGCAGGGCGGCGAGCAGGACAGCGCGGCAGGCGGGATTGCGCCGCAGCAGGCCCCCTCGGCGGGGCCGCACGGCAGGCGGGGTGGGCGTGACGTCGCACTGGGGGTAAATCCCTTCGTGGCCGGCCCGGCTGTCGGCACGGCATGGCAACTCCCCCTCCCGCTACCCCGGTTCGTACGGGATGTCCACCGCGTCCGTGTGGCCCGACCAGGACAGGTCGAGGTGCCAGCAGCCGGGGGCGGGTAGGTCGAGGTAGGACGGGCCCGGGCCGTTCACCACCTCGCGGGTGACGATGTCGCTGCCGCCGATCAGGGTCGCCTCGATCTGCAACGCGCCGCCGGCCCCCGGAGCATTCGGCCGAGGACGGGCCGCCCACAGGATCTTGCTCGGCCGACCGGGCCGGGCCGGCGCCGAGTACGGGTATCCGAGCAGGATCGCGACGATCTCCCCGCGCACGCCGACCACGTGCGGCGCGGCCGAACCGGGAGCGAAGCCCGTGTGTGCCCACTCGGGCAACTCCCCGTGCGAGACCGCCGTCGCGCACGGTCCGCTGCCGCTCGCCGCCGACGCGGACACCACCGCCCGGTAGTGCGAGTGACCGCCGCACGCCACCGAGGCCGCCGCGCACAGCGCGAGGAGCAGACCGACCCGGTTGCGTCGCGGTGACATGGCGCTCCCAACGGCTCTCGCGGCCGACGCGATCGGCGTGATCGGCGTGATCGGCACGTACGACGCGTACGGCGCGATCGGCCCGACGTGACCGACCCGGCGCGATCCGTCCGGCGACCACGCCTGGTGGTGGACCCGGGACTCCGGGGAATCCGATGGGTGATCGACCGACTGCGCTCGGTGACTCGTACGAGAGTTCCCTTCCGGGGCGCCATCCGTCAACCCCATCGCATGCGAAGAGACGCACGCCGCAACCCGGTACGCGCGCAACGATCACCCGTCGGCGCAGCCCCGGACACCCGGCCGTCCGGGTCCGGACGCGCACGGCCGTCACGTCCCGACGCGTACGCACCCACCCACCCGGCACACATGCACCCGTCGTCCGCCGGCGCGGCACCCCAAATCCCGACCCGCACCCCCGACCACCCGACGCACACAACCGTCACGTCCCGGTGCAGGGGCACCCACCCGGCACCCACGCACCCGTCGCCCGCCGACGCGGCACCCCAAAACCCGACCCACACCCCCAACCGCCCGACGCACACAACCGTCACGTCCCAACACCGGGCCGCCGACCCGGCGCGGACGCGCCCGTCACCCGTCGCCGCGCCGCCCCGACGCCCGGATCGTGATGTTCAGCCGCCCACCGGTCAGCCCGCCCGCCGAACCTCCCGTGCCCGGCCGGATCTTCGGCACCCCGTGATAGGCCAGTCGGGACGGCCCGCCGAACACCACCAGGTCGCCCGTACGCAGGTCCACGTCCGTCCACGGCCGGGTCCGCGTCTCGGTGTTGCCGAAGCGGAACACGCACGTGTCGCCGATGCTCAGCGACACCACCGGCGCCGGCGAATCCTCGTCCGCGTCCCGATGCAGGCCCATTTTGGCCTGCGCGTCATAGAAGTTGACCAGGCCGATGTCGTACGGATCGGCCGGGACCGACCCGTACACATCGAGCACCGCCCGCCGGGCCAGCGCGCCCAGCAGTGCCGGGAACGGCTTGACCCGTTCGCCGTCGGGCAGGAACTCCGTGTAGCGGTAGGGCTCCCAGTGCAGCCCCAGACTCACGCTGCGGACGCTCATCACCCCGCCCGAGGGCATCACCACCTGCCGCATGCCGGCCGGCGGCGCGGCCCAGGACCGGGCCGCCACCACCAGTTCGCGCTGCTCGTCGGGCGCGAGCCAGTCCGGCACATGCCAGGCCCCGGGGGCGAGTTCGACCCGCTCCCGAGGCAGCGCGAAGAGTTCGTCACTCACCCCGCAACTCCCCTGCCGCCGCCGCTCATCCGCTCACCCACTTCGGCGCCCGCTTCTCCCGGAACGCGGCCATTCCCTCGGTCGCATCCGCCGAGGCGAACAACTCGGCCGAGCGCAGCGCCAGTTCGCGGCCGTCCCGGTCGAACCCGGCCCGGACCGCGCCCGTGGTCAGCTTCTTCGACTCGATCAGGCCCTGGCGTGAGCACAGTCGGAACGAGGCGACCAGCGCGGCGACCGCGTCGTCCGCGCCGCCGGCCCCGTCCACGGCGCGCGTGAGCAGCCCGATCCGCTCGGCCTCGACACCGTCGAACACATCCCCCGTGAGGAAGTAGCGCGACACCGAACGCGGGTCCAGCCGGGGCACCGTGGTCAGCGAGATCACCGCCGGGCTGAGCCCGAGCCGCGCCTCGGTGAACGCGAACGTGGCCTGCGCCGGCGCGATCGCCAGATCGGCCGCGCCGACCAGGCCGATCCCGCCCGCGCGCGCGTTGCCGCGCAGATGCGCGACCACCGGCACCGGCACCTCGACCACCAGGCGCAGCAGCGCGAGCAGTTGTTCGGCGCCCTGAGCCATCCCGCCCGCGGCGGCCTCGCGCAGGTCCATGCCCGAACAGAAGGTCGGCCCGGTGTGGGTGAGCACCACCGCGCGCACCCGCTCGTCCACGCCGGCCTCGGCCAGGTGGTGCCGCAGTCGGGCGACCAGGCGCGCGGAGAGCGCGTTGCGGTTCTTCGGCGAGTCCAGCGTGATGGTCGCGATACCGTCGTCCAGGCTCATTCGCACCGGCTCGTCGGTCGCGGTGTGGTGGGGCTCGTCGTCCAGGCTCGTGCGTACCGGCTCGGCGTCCACGGTTGTCCTCCGGGTTCGAAGTGGTCGGCGGTCGGCGCGACGACACGGGGGTGACCCGGGTGTGGGGGTCGTGCGGCCGGGCCCTGTCCGGCCTAGATCCTCACACGAGGGGGTCGGCTTCGATCGAACGGCGTCGCTTTCCCGCGCATGGCGTCGCTTTCATATTCCTTTCATGTCGAGCGCGCACATTGGTACGACACGCTTTGTGCCGAGTCCACCCGGAGGGTGTCCACGTGCGACCGTGGGGCGACCCGGAGTAACCGGTCCCCCGGATCCGCCGAATCAAGGAGTCGCCACCCATGACGCCCGCCGCCGACACCGGAACGCCGCCGCACATCCTCGTCGTCGACGACGAGCCCGCCGTCCGCGAGGCGCTCGAATCCAGTCTGCGTTTCGAGGGCTATCGGGTCACCCTCGCCGAAGAGGGGGTGGCCGCGCTGACCGCGATCGCCGGCGACGAGCCGGACCTGGTCCTGCTGGACGTGCTGATGCCCAGGATGGACGGCCTGACCGCGTGCCGCCGGCTGCGTGCGCGGGGCGACACGCTTCCGGTGCTGATGCTCACCGCGCGCGACGCGGTCGGCGATCGGGTCACCGGGCTCGACGCGGGCGCGGACGACTATCTGGTCAAGCCGTTCGACCTGGACGAGTTGCTCGCCCGGGTCCGGGCGCTGCTGCGTCGCAGTGCGATGGCCGGTCCCGCGAACGACCCGGCCGAGCACGTACTCACCTTCGCCGACCTGCGGATGGACACCGCCTCGCGCGAGGTCACCCGGGCCGGCCGGGCGATCGAACTCACCAGAACGGAGTACACCCTGCTCGAACTGCTGCTCACCCACCCGCGCCAGGTGCTGACCCGGGAACAGATCCTGCGCAACGTATGGGGGTTCGACTTCGAACCCGCGTCCAACTCGCTCGACGTCTACGTGATGTACCTGCGCCGCAAGACCGAGGCGGGCGCCCGGCCCCGGCTCGTGCACACCGTGCGCGGCGTGGGTTACGTGCTGCGCGCGGCGGAGACGCCGGCCTGATGCACCGTCACCTGCCGCTGCGCGCCCGCCTGGCACTGCTGACCGCGCTCGCCGTCGCACTCGCGGTGGCCGCCGCCGCGGTCACCTGCTGGGTGCTGACCCGCAATCAGCTGCGCGAGCAGATGGACCGCACCCTGGCCACCACCGGCACGCCGTTCCTGAATCCGCGCGGCGGGCCCTCCTCGATCATCACCAGCATCTGCACCCAGCCCGCGCCGCCGTTCCAGCGCGGTCTGCTCACGTTCCAGGTGATCAAGGCGGACGGGTGGTCCTGCGCGCAGGTGGGCAACAGCGGCGAGCCGACCGGCTCGGTGCCGGTGACCGCGGCCGATCAGGCGGTGGCCGCGGGCGACAAGCGGGTGGACTTCCATGACGCGACCACCCGGGACGGGCGGCATGTGCGGGTGATGACCCAGCATGTGGGCCGGGACATCGCGGTGTCGGTGTCCCGCCCGCTGGGCGAGATCGAGAGTTCCCTGGACAGCCTGGCGGCCTGGCTGGCGGTGGTGAGCGCGATCGGCGTGCTCGGCGCGGCGACGCTCGGCCTGCTGGTCGCCCGGGCCGCGCTCAAACCGGTGGACCGGCTCACCGACGCGGCCGAGCACATCGCCCGCACCGAGGATCTGGACACCGTGATCCCGATCGCGGGCAAGGACGAAATCGCCCGGCTGGGCCGCTCGTTCAACGCGATGACCGCCTCCCTCAAGGCGTCCCGGCTGCGTCAGCAGCGGCTGATCGCCGACGCGGGGCACGAACTGCGCACGCCGCTCACGTCGTTGCGCACCAATACCGATCTGCTGCTGCGCAGTGAGCAGACCGGTCGGCCGATCCCGGCCGCGGACAAGGAACGGTTGTTGCACAACGTCAAGGCACAACTGGTGGAACTCTCCGACCTGGTCGGCGATCTGCTGCTGCTGGCCCGGCCGGAGCAGGTGCCCAGCGGGCCGCCGACCACGTCCGCCCCGCTGCACACCGCGATCGACCGCGCGGTGAACCGGGCCCGGTTGCGCGCGCCCGACGCGCAAATCGAGGTGGACACGACCGCGTGGTACGTACGCGGCGAACCGGCCGCGCTGGAGCGGGCGGTGGTCAATCTGCTGGACAACGCGCTCAAGTTCGGCGGCACCGAGGGCGCGGTCGAAGTGCGCCTGGCGGACGGCGAACTCACCGTGCGCGACCACGGCCCGGGCATCGCCGCGGACGACGTGCCCTACGTCTTCGAACGGTTCTGGCGCGCGCCCGCCGCCCGCGGCCTGCCCGGCTCGGGCCTGGGTCTGGCCATCGTGGCCCGCACGGTGGCCGACGCGGGCGGCACGGTGGCCCTTGAACCGGCCCCCGGCGGCGGCACCATCGCCCGCCTGCGGCTGCCGGGGACCACGAGCTGACCGCACGTCCGGGTCGGGTGGAAGTGCCACGGCGCCCGCCGCCGCCGGCTCGCCGGCGTGGACGAGGCCGCCGACCCGGGGAGAATCGTCATGACCGAGACCGAGCACAGCGAGCAGCACGCCGAGCAGACCGAGCATCCGTCCGAGCCTCAGCCGTGGGGCAGGTCGTCAAGCCCCCGCCGGGCGGGCGTCCGGGCCCGCCCGGCGGTCGAGCGAGCGAGGGTCATCGGTCGTCGAAGGCCGCCAGGTGGGCCAGCAGCAGGCCGGTCAGCGCCGCCGCGCCGTTCTCCGGGATCCAGTGGTCGACACCCTTGAGCACCTCGAAGCGGTAGGGGCCGGTGACCGAACCGGCGGTGGCCTCGGCGGCCGGGCGGCAAAAGGCCGGGTCCCGGTCGCTCCAGACGTAGAGGGTGGGGGTCTCGATGTCGCCGATGTCGCGCAACACCTTCGGGTCGATGGCCCGATACCAGTTCAACGCCCCTGTGAGCGCGCCGGGTTCGCGCAGCACGGACAGGTAACGTTCGGCGGTCTCGGCCGGGAGCGTGGCGAAGATCGCCCGCAGGTAGGCCGCGTCGTCCGCCATCAGCTTGTCCTCGGCCGCGCCGCGGGTGCGGAACAGCCGGATGTACGCGGACCGTTCGCGTTGTCCGGAGGCCTCGTCGCGGACCGCGGAGGTGAGCGCGATCGGATGCGGCGTGGACACCACGGTCAGCGTGCGCAGCCGATCCGGGTGCAGCCCCGCGACCTGCCACGCGAGCGCGCCGCCCCAGTCGTGCCCGACCAGGTCCACCCGATCCAGCCCGAGCGCGTCCAGGACCGCGAGCACGTCCCCCACCAACTCGTCGCGCCCGTAAGCCGATTCCTGCGGTGGCCGGGCGCCCGGCGAGTAGCCGCGCTGGTCGAACGCGATGGCCCGGCGGCCGGCTCGGGCCAGGCCCAGGAGTTGCGCGGTCCAGGACGCGGACGTCTGCGGGAATCCGTGCAGGAACAACACCGGTCGACCGTGTGCCGGGCCGGCCACGCGGGCGGTGAACACCCAATCGCCGGCCGGGATCTCGACCGCCTCCACGAACGGGTGCGCGGAGTCCGCGCCGACTGATCTACCCGCCGAGGTATTCATTCGACCTCCGGATCGCTGGGTCGCGCTGTGCCGGTCGGGCGATCGGCAGCTTAGGCGTCTCGGACCGCGAGATTCGCATCCCACGCCGCGTTGCGCCAGTACCCGCTCGGCCGGCTCCCGGCGCATCCCGGTCCCAACCGGTCCCGGCGGAGGCCGGGCGGATTCTCATCGCACCTTAAGAATCGCCTCATTCGGCTCCCAGGGCGCGCCGACACCGTCGCACCATGAGCCTGACGACACCGATTCGCACCCGGATCGTGGACGTGGTGGTGCCCGTGTACAACGAGGCCCATGTCCTCGCGGCGAGCGTCCGCCGGCTGCACGCCTATCTGCTCGGCGGATTCCCGTACGCCTTCCGGATCATCATCGCGGACAACGCCAGCACCGACCGAACCTGGCCGGTGGCCCGCGAGTTGGCGAACGAATTGCCGCATGTGCGGGCGGTCCACCTCGATCGTAAGGGCCGCGGCCGGGCGTTGCGCAAGGTGTGGGCCGAGTCGGACGCCGACGTGGTCGCCTACATGGACGTCGACCTGTCCACCGATCTGGACGCATTCCTGCCGCTGGTGGCGCCGTTGGTCAGCGGACACAGCGACCTGGCGATCGGCACCCGCCTGGTGCGCTCGGCGGCGGTGGTGCGCCGGCCGCGACGCGAGGTGGTCTCGCGCTCGTACAACCTGCTGCTGCGCGGGGTGTTCGCGGCGCACTTCTCCGACGCGCAGTGCGGCTTCAAGGCGGCCCGCACGGTGGTCGCCCAGGCGTTGCTTCCGCACGTGCACGACGAGGAGTGGTTCTTCGACACCGAACTGCTGTTGCTGGCCGAGCGCAACGGGCTGCGCATCCACGAGGTCCCGGTGGACTGGACCGACGATCCGGACAGCCGGGTGGACGTGCTGCGCACCGCGCTGGACGATCTGCGCGGGATGACCCGGGTCGCCCGGCGAATCGCGGCGGGCACCTTTCGGGTCTCCGTCCCACCCCGGGTGCGCGAGGCCCGGTTGCCACGCGGAATGCGGGCGCAACTCCCGCGCTTCGCGCTGATCGGGGTGCTCAGCACGGTGGCCCATCTAATGCTCTACGTGCTGCTCCGGGACGGCCTGGGCGCGCTCGGCGCGAACGCCCTGGCACTGACCGTCACCACGATCGTGAACACCGCGGCCAACCGCCGATTCACCTTCGGGGTACGCGGGCGGGCCGGGGCCTGGCGGCATCAGGCCCAGGGCGGCCTCGCGTTCGCGGTCGGGCTCGGCCTGAGCAGCGCGACGCTGGCGGGTCTGCATGCGGCCGTCGCGCGGCCCTCACGCGCCGTGGAACTCGGCGCCCTGGTGGGCGCGGGTGTGCTGGCCACGATCGTCCGGTTCCTGCTGCTGCGGGTGTGGGTCTTCCGGACCGCACGAGGCGCGGAAGCGGCGCCCCCGGGGCCCGCGACAGGCCCGACTCGCCCGATCGCCTCGGTGACTTCGATCACGTCCGCCACCCGCAACGACATGCCCGATACGACCGCTTCGGTAAGTGAGGACGCATGACCGCCGCAGTGGCTCCGCTCCCCCTCCCCGCCGCCCGGGCCGGCAACGCGACCGCAAGGCCGTGGTACGTCCGGCTGGTTCGCGGCCGGGAGGCCGACGAGCCCTGGGTGCGGCCCGCGTTGCTCGGGCTGCTGGTCGGCACCGGGCTGCTGTACATCTGCGGGCTCGGTGCCTCCGGGTGGGCCAACTCCTTCTATTCGGCGGCGGTGCAGGCCGGCACGGAGAGTTGGAAGGCGTTCTTCTTCGGGTCCTCGGACGCGGGCAACTCGATCACCGTGGACAAGACCCCGGCGTCGTTGTGGGTGATGGGGCTGTCCGCGCGGGTGTTCGGCGTCAACGCGTGGAGCATCCTGGTCCCGCAGGCGCTCGCCGGGGTGGCCACCGTCGGGGTGCTCTATCTGGCCATCCGGCGCCGATTCCCGGCCTGGGCGGGCCTGTTGGCCGGCGCGGTACTGGCGCTGACCCCGGTCGCGGCGCTGATGTTCCGGTTCAACAATCCGGACGCGCTGCTCGTCCTGCTGCTCACCCTCGCCGGCTACGCGGTGTTGCGGGCCCAGGAGCACGCGAGTACGCGGTGGTTGCTGCTGGCGGGCGCGTGTGTCGGATTCGGCTTCCTGACCAAGATGTTGCAGGCGTTCCTGATCGTCCCGGCCTTCGCCCTGGTGTACCTGGTGTGTGCGCCGGTCGGGTTCTGGCGGCGGGTGCGACAACTGTTGTGGTCCGGGCTCGCGTTGCTGGTCGCGGGTGGCTGGTGGATCGTGCTCGTCGAGCTGTGGCCGGAGTCCGCGCGGCCCTACATCGGCGGCTCGCAGCACAACTCGATCCTCGAACTGACGTTGGGCTACAACGGGATCGGCCGGCTCAACGGCAACGAGACGGGCAGCGTGGGTGGTGGCGGCCCGCGTGGGGGCGGGTGGGGCAGCACCGGTTGGGACCGGCTGTTCAGCGCCGAAATGGGCGGGCAGATCTCGTGGTTGTTGCCGGCGGCACTGATCCTGCTCGTGGTGGGGCTGTGGCTGACCCGTCGCGCGCCACGCACCGACCCCGCGCGGGCCGCGGTGCTCCTGTGGGGCGGGTGGCTGCTCACCACCGGGCTGGTGTTCAGCTATATGGCGGGCATCTTCCACGCCTACTACAACATCGCCCTCGCGCCGGCGATCGCGGCGCTCGTGGCGATGGGCGCCGCGCTGCTGTGGGAGCGGCGAGCGGTGCCGGGTGCGGCGGCGGTGGCGGCGGTCACCGTCGCGGTGAGCGCGTGGTGGTCGTACCACCTGCTCGACCGCACCCCGGACTGGCATCCGTGGTTGCGGCACGCGGTGCTGATCGGCGGAGTGGCGGCCGCACTCGGCGTGTTCGGCTGCGCGCTGATCGCCCGGCGCGGGCTTGCGCCGATCGCGGCCGGAGTCTCCGTGGTGGTGCTGCTCGCGGGACCGGCGGCCTATACGTGGGCCACCGTCACGACCGCGCAGCGCGGGTCGATCCCAAGCGCCGGGCCGGCCGGGGCGGGCTTCGGACGCGGTGGGCCCGGCGGCTTCGCGGACGGCCCACGCGGCTTCCGGGGCGCCCCGCCGGGCCCGGTCCCGGGTGGACAGCCGGGGCAACTCGGCCCGGGTGCCGGGTCGTTCCCCGGCACTCCGGGGCAAACCGGCCGCAATCCCGACGGATCCGGCCGCACCCGAGGCCAACGCCCCGGCACGGGCGGCACTCCACCGGGCGGCCCCACCGCCCACCCGGGAGGCGGCGGCGGAATGGCCGGCCTGCTGAGCGGCAGCACACCCGGCAAGCAGGTCGTCACGACCCTGAAACAAAACAGCGGCAGGTACACGTGGGTGGCCGCCTCGGTCGGCTCGAACAGCGCGTCGGGCTACCAACTAGCCACCGGGAAACCGGTGATGCCGATCGGCGGGTTCAACGGCAGCGACCCGTCGCCGACCCTGGCCGAGTTCCGAAAGTTGGTCGGGGACGGCCGGATCCACTACTTCATCGGCGGCGCTGCGGCCGGCGGCCCGGGCGGCGGCGCGCTGCGCAGCATGGGCGGCAGCAACGCCGCCCGGGCCATCGCGACCTGGGTGGCGGGCACGTTCACCGCGACCACGGTCGACGGGGTGACCCTGTACGACCTGACCGCACCGCGCGGGAAGGTTTCCGACGAATCGTCACCAACCGCCTGACGGGTGGTCAAACCACCTGCGGCGAACGGCAAACGGTGGGCCTCGATGATCCGTAGGATCCTCCCCCGTGACGACGATCAAGATGCGAAAGGTCGGGGCCGGTTTGATCGGCCTGCTGACGACCTTGGCCATCGTGGGCGGTTCCGCACCGTCCGCGATGGCCGACGAGACCAATCCGACCGCGCCGCCACCGAAGGTCGAGTTGATCCTCGACGTGAGCGGCTCGATGAAGACCAAC
Source organism: Embleya sp. AB8 (assembly GCF_049739465.1). Lineage (NCBI taxonomy): Bacteria > Bacillati > Actinomycetota > Actinomycetes > Kitasatosporales > Streptomycetaceae > Embleya > Embleya sp. AB8. The sequence continues at coordinate 104,772 of NZ_JBMHHY010000009.1, read as the reverse complement.
GACGCCGGCGGGATGACCCGCATCGACGCCGCGAAGAAGGCCTTCAACGAGGTCGTGGACGGCGTCCCGGAACCGGCCGACTTCGGCGTCCGGGTCCTGGGTGCGACGTACCCGGGCAACGACAAGGTCAAGGGCTGCGTCGACACCCAGCAGTTGGCGCCGGTCGGCAGGCCGAACAAGGTCGTGATCAAGAACGAGATCGCCAAGCTCCAGCCGACCGGCTGGACCCCGATCGCACTGTCCCTGCGCGAGGCCGCCAAGGACCTGGGCACCGGCGCCGGCACCCGCCGCATCGTGCTGATCACCGACGGCGAGGAGACCTGCGCGCCGCCCGACCCGTGCGACGTGGCCCGCGAGTTGGCCGCCTCCGGGCTCAACCTGGTGGTGGACACCCTCGGTCTGGTCCCGGACGACAACACCCGTCGCCAGCTCTCCTGCATCGCCGAGGCCACCGGCGGCACCTACACGTCGGTGGGCAGCTCGGACGAGCTTTCGCAAAAGGTCCAGCAGATCGTCAAGCGCGCGGTGCGCGAGGCGGACGAGACCCCGGCGGCGGTCAAGGGCAGCCCCAACGGCTGCCAGGACGCGCCGTTGCTCGCGCCCGGCGTGTACAGCGACCGCGAGGAGTTCGGTCAACACCTGTGGTACAAGGTCCCGGTCAAGCCCAACCAGGAGTTGCGGGCCACCGCGACGGTGGGCGCGGACCGCAAGGTGGCACGCGACTACGACGTGACGGTCACCGCGTTCAGTGAGGACGGGCGCGAGCTGGTCGGCAACGCCGGTGCGGGCAACGGGCGTACCGACGTGCAGTCGGCCGGGTTCCGCTACCCGTACAAGACTGACAACGAGCACGCGAAGACCAGGACGGTCTGTGTGGTCGTCACCAACGCGTTCGCCGCACAGCCCAATGTGGCCACCAAGCCGGGCCTGCCGCTCGAGTTGACGGTCGACCTGGTCAAGGCCACGGACAACAAGGCCGCGAACGTGCACGGTCTGGGCCGCGGTTGGGTGTTCCTGGGCGTGCTCGCCGGGTTCGGGCTGGTCGCCGGCATCCTGGCCGGCTGGCTGCGCCGGGCGTTCAAGGCTCTCGGAAAGGCGATGTCATGACGACGGCGATCGGTGGACTGAAGCGCACGCTCGCGGCGGTGGCCGCCGCGTTCGTGGGCGTGACGCTGTTCGCGGGCCCGGCGCTGGCCGATCAGGACGTGCCGCCGGGAACCTCGTTCCAGGGCGCGGGCACGCTCAAGCTCGGCGAGGAGGCCCGCTGGTCGGCGACCGAGGGCGAATACCTGTACTGGCGCTTCCCGGCCAAGGCGGGCAAGGAGATCCACGCCAAGGTCGATCTGGACCTGGCCCCGGCCAACGCGCGTACCGGCCCGGTCACCTACCGGATCGAGATCTACGACGGCCTGCGCCGGCGTCAGCCGTGCGTGGAGGGCAAGCAGGTCGCCACCGCGCAGAAGACCGACGCCAAGCTCGCGCTGACCTGTACGCCGCGCACGGTCCGGGACTGGGCCGAGCCGTGGTCGACCGACCCGCTGCCCGGGATGTACTTCGTCCGGGTCGCCGCGATGGACGTGCCCGACCTGGACGCGGGCACCGCGGTCAAGGTCGCGGTGCAGGTGGACACCAAGAGCGGCGACGACCAGGTACCGACCTCGGACCGCAAGCTCGCCGACCCGCTGGTGCCGATCACCAAGGCCGGCTCGGTGCTCAAGAGCGGGCAGACCGCGGACACCCGGTCGGTGCCGTGGGACCGGGAAAGCGACCACTGGTACCAGTGGAAGTGGATGGACGGCCCGAACGCCCGCTGGTTCTGGACCGCGATGGCGACGTTCGTCGCCGTGGTGTTCGGCATCCTGGGCTACCAGATCACCCGCAAGAAGCGGCACTGGTTCCACTGACGACGCCCGGACCCGGCGTGGCGAAGCGCCCCGGCGCCGACCGCGCCGGGGCGGTTCGGGATGATCGACCGGTCGCCCCGATCCGATCCGACCCAGTCCGGAGCTTGACATGATCATCGAACACGCGGACATCACCGTCACCGCCGGTCGCGAGGCCGACTTCGAGGCCGCGTTCCCGCGTGGCCGCGAGGTGCTCGCGAAGTCCGCCGGTTTCCGCTGGGCGCGCCTGGTTCGCCAGGTCGAGTCGCCCACGTCGTACCTGCTCCTGGTCGGCTGGGAGACGCTGGAGGCGCACACCGTGGGCTTTCGCGAGTCGGAGCTGTTCCCGCAATGGCGCGGCATCGTCGGCGAGTTCTTCGCGGTCCCGCCGACGATCGTGCACTACGAGAGCGACCTGACCCCGGCCGACGAGGGCTGAGCCGGCGGAGCCGAACCACCGAGGTCCCTCGTCCCGTACCGGGGCGGGGGACCTCGGCGCGTGGTGGCTCGGCTCACTCCTCCCACAGGCCCGCCACCGTCAGGTCCGGGCCGATGTCGGCCAGGGCCCGGATCGGATCCAGGGTCGGCACGACGCGGCGCGTGGCGGCGGCGTGCGCGTAGACCAGCAGGAGGTCCTCGGCCGTCCAGCGAACCGAGGGCCAGACCGCGTCGCGGCCCGGGCACAGCCGGGTCAACCGGGTGTGGAACTCGTCGAGTTCGGCCGGGTTGGGGAAGCTGCGGGCGGCCTCGATCGCGTCCCGATCGGTGCGCAGCAGCGCGTGCGCGGGCAGCACGGGCACCCGCATCACCGCGTCCGGGTCGGTTTCCGCCATGCCCATGCCGCGTGCGACCCGATGCAGCGCCGACGCCATCAACAGCGCGACGAGCAATCCGCTGTCCTCCCGCACTCCGCCGGACGGGAAGAACCGCGCCGCCCAGAAGTGTCGTTCGGTGTCCAGGTGCTCGCGCACGAGCATGCAACCGACGCCCACGCAGCTCTGCGGGAGGGTTCTGGCAGCCATGCGGCTACGTTACGTCTCCGGTGGCGCGCCATGGCGCGGTTCCGGCTATTTACGACAATGACGTGTTTCGAACCGCCCCGTTCGGCGCACCACGTCGGCGTGGGCCCGCCTCGGCCGGGCCGGCTCGGCCGGCTCGGCCGGTCCACTCGGCCCGGTCGGATCCGCCGACCGGATCCGCCCGCCGGCTCAGCCCAGTTGGATCGATCGTTTGGAGAGGCCGAACCAGAACCCGTCGATCACCTGGTTCAGGTTGCCCAGATCCTGGTGTCCGGCGCCGAGCGAGAGGAACAGCGGCGCGAGGTGCTCGGTACGCGGATGCGCCAGGCGCGCCGCCGGCGCCTTGTGGGTGAAGTCGAGCAGCGCGTCCACGTCGCCGAGCCGAAACGCCTCGTCGCCCCAGTGGTCGAACTCGGTCGACCAGGTCGGCGCCGGCGCGTCCGCCCGGGGGTCCAGGCCGCGCAGGTTGTGGGTGAAGAAGCCGCTGCCCACGATCAGCACACCCTCGTCGCGCAGCGGCGCGAGCCGCACGCCGACCCGGTACAGCTCGACCGGGTCCAGGGTGGGCAGCGACATCTGGAGCACCGGCACGTCGGCGTCCGGATACATCTCGACCAGCGGTACGTACGCCCCGTGGTCCAGGCCGCGCTCCGGTACGTCCTGCACATTCGGTCCGAGCAGCGCGCGCACCCGCGCGGCCAGCTCCGGTGCGCCGGGGGCCGGGTAGGTGACCCGATAGTAGTGCTCGGGGAAGCCGCCGAAGTCGTACACCAGCGGAATCGTCCGGGTCGCACCGAGGGCGATCGGCGCGTCCTCCCAGTGCGCGGACACCATCAGGATCGCGGTCGGCCGGGGCAGGTCGGCGGACCAGGCGGCCAGCTGGCCGGTCCACCGCACGTCGTCCGCGAGCGGCGGCGCACCGTGGCCGAGATAGAGGACGGGCATGCGCTGCGGGGTGGTCGTGTCCATGGCACCAGAATAGCAAGTAGTTCTACGTTCAACAATTGACCGGACAGACGCCGGTGCCCCGGAATCCGACCCGCGCCGCCCCCCGGAAGTAATCCGCTGGCTTGCGCCCCCGGGGTGCCACTTATCCTTGACCCCGTAATGGGAACGCCAGTAGCCACATCTCAGCTCGCCGACCTCGAGGCGCGCCTGCCCCACCTGATGCTCCGGGATCAGGACCGTCTGCGCCGGCGCCTGGACCGGACCCGGAAAAGTCGTCGGGGTCCACAGCAGGCCGCCGAGACCGAGAGCCTGATCACCGCGTTCGACGCCGCCGAGACGCGGGTCGCGAACCGGCGCGCCGCCGTGCCCGAAATCGCCTATCCCGCGGCGCTGCCGGTCAGCCAGAAGAAGGACGACATCCTCGCCGCGATCCGCGACCACCAGGTCGTCATCGTCGCCGGCGAGACCGGCTCCGGCAAGACCACCCAGATCCCGAAGATCTGTCTGGAGCTGGGCCGCGGTGTCCAGGGCCTGATCGGGCACACCCAGCCGCGCCGGATCGCCGCCCGCACCGTCGGCGACCGGATCGCCGAGGAACTGGGCGGCCAACTGGGCGATGTGGTCGGCTACAAGGTGCGCTTCAACGACCAGTCGAGCGACAGCACACTGGTCAAACTGATGACCGACGGCATCCTGCTGGCCGAGGTGCAGAACGACCGGCTGCTGCGCCAATACGACACGCTGATCATCGACGAGGCGCACGAACGCAGCCTCAACATCGACTTCCTGCTCGGCTACCTCAAACAGTTGTTGCCGCGCCGCCCGGACCTCAAGGTGGTCATCACCTCCGCGACCATCGACCCGGAGCGCTTCTCGCAGCACTTCGACGAGGCGCCGATCATCGAGGTCTCGGGGCGTACGTATCCGGTCGAGGTGCGCTATCGGCCACTGGTCGCCGAGGCCGACGAGGACGAGGACGACGAGGAGGGCGGCGGCCGGCGGCGCGCCGACGACCGCGACCAGGTACAGGCGATCAGCGACGCGGTGGACGAGCTGATCACCGAGCCGCACGGCGACATCCTGGTCTTCCTCAGCGGCGAGCGGGAGATCCGGGACACCGCCGAGGCGCTCAACAAACGCCAGTTGCGCAACACCGAGGTACTCCCCCTGTACGCGCGGCTGTCCGCCGCCGAGCAACACCGGGTCTTCCAGCAGCACACCGGGCGGCGGATCGTGCTCGCGACCAACGTCGCGGAGACCTCGCTGACCGTGCCGGGCATCAAATACGTGATCGACCCCGGTACCGCCCGGATCTCCCGGTACAGCCTGCGCACCAAGGTGCAGCGGTTGCCGATCGAGGCGATCTCGCAGGCCAGCGCCAACCAGCGCAAGGGCCGCAGCGGGCGCACCTCGGACGGGATCTGCATCCGGCTCTACAGCGAGGAAGACTTCGAGTCGCGGCCCGAGTTCACCGATCCGGAGATCCTGCGCACCAATCTGGCCTCGGTCATCCTGCAGATGACCGCGCTCGGTCTGGGCGACATCGCCGCGTTCCCGTTCGTCGAGCCGCCGGATCGGCGCAACATCAAGGACGGCGTGCAACTGCTCCAGGAACTGGGCGCGTTGGACCCGGACGAGGCGGACGTACGCAAGCGGCTGACCCCGGTCGGCCGCAAGTTGTCCCAGCTGCCGGTGGACCCGCGCCTGGCCCGGATGATCCTGGAGGCGGACCGCAACGGCGTGGTCCGCGAGGTGCTGATCATCGCGTCCGCGCTGTCCATCCAGGACCCGCGCGAGCGACCGGCCGAACACCAGCAGCACGCCGACCAGTTGCACGCGCGGTTCGCGGACAAGGAATCCGACTTCCTCGCCTACCTCAACCTGTGGAACTACATCAAGGAACAGCGCGACGAGCTGTCCTCGAGCCGGTTCCGCAAGTTGTGCAAGAGCGAGTTCCTGCACTACCTGCGCATACGCGAATGGCAGGACCTGCACAGCCAGTTGCGCTCGGCCGCCAAATCCCTCGGGATCGAGGCGAGCGGCGAGCCGCAGGAGCCGAACACGCAGCACATCCACACCGCGATCCTGTCCGGGCTGCTCTCGCACATCGGCCTGATGGACCCGGCCAAGCGCGAGTACGGCGGCGCGCGCGGTACCCGCTTCTCGGTCTTCCCCGGCTCGGCGCTGTTCAAGAAGCCGCCGCGCTGGGTGATGGCGGCCGAACTGGTGGAGACCTCGCGGTTGTGGGCCCGGATCGCCGGGCGGATCGAGCCGGAGTGGATCGAGCCGCTGGCCGGGCATCTGATCAAGCACACCTACAGCGAGCCGCACTGGGAACAGAAGATGGCCGCGGTGATGGCCTACGAGAAGGTCACCCTCTACGGTGTGCCGATCGTGGCCGCGCGCAAGGTCGGCTACGGCAAGGTCGATCCGGAGTTGTCCCGCGAACTGTTCATCCGGCACGCCCTGGTCGAGGGCGACTGGCGTACGCATCACAAGTTCTTCGCGGCCAACCGGCGACTGCTCGCCGACGTCGAGGAGCTCGAACACCGGGCCCGGCGCCGGGACATCATGGTCGACGACGAGACGCTGTTCGACTTCTACGACGAGCGGGTCCCCGCCGACGTGGTCTCCGGACGGCACTTCGACGCGTGGTGGAAGAAGGCCCACCGCACCGAGCCGGACCTGCTGAGCTTCGAGAAGTCGATGCTGATCAACGCCAAGGCGGGCGGGATCACCGAGGAGGACTACCCGAACACGTGGGTGGTCGAGGGGCTCGAACTCCGGCTGACCTACCAGTTCGAGCCCGGCTCGAACGCGGACGGGGTCACCGCGCACATCCCCGTCGCGGTGCTCAACCAGCTCACCGGCGAGGGCTTCGACTGGCAGATCCCGGGCCTACGCGAGGAGTTGGTGACCTCGTACATCCGGGCGCTGCCCAAGGGCATCCGGCGCGGTTTCGTCCCGGCACCGGACTACGCGCGGGCCATCCTGGCCCGGATCCCGGCCCGGCGTGGCTCGTTGGTGGACGCGCTGGAGCGCGAGCTGAGTCGGATGGCCGGGATGCCGGTCAAGCGCGAGACGTGGGACCTGGCGAAGGTGCCCGAGCATCTGCGGATGACCTTCCGGATCCTGGACGACGACCGGCGCACACTGGCCGAGGGCAAGGATCTGGAGGCGCTCAAGCTGCGGCTGCGCGAGCGGATGCGGGCGGCGGTGTCCGAGGCGGCGAGCACGCTGGACATCGAACGCACCGGGCTGACCGGCTGGAGCATCGGCGAACTGCCGCGCGTGGTCGAGCAGCGGCGCGGGCCGCTGGTGGTCAAGGCGTATCCGGCGCTGGTGGACGAGGGCACGTCGGTGGCGGTCCGGCTGTTCGACAGCGAGGCCGAACAACTGCGCGCGATGCGGCTCGGGACGCGGCGCCTGGTGCTGCTCAACGTGCAGTCCCCGGTCAAGCAGATCCAGGGTCGGCTGCCCAACATGGCCAAGCTGACGCTCAGTCACAACCCGCACGGGGGCATCGATCCGCTCTTCGAGGACATCCTCGCCTGCGCGACGGACATGCTGATCCGGGACGCGGGCGGCCCGGTGTGGGACGAGCCGGGCTTCGCCCGGCTGCGCGACCGGGTCAAGGCGGGGCTGCCCCGGCTGACCGAGGACACCGTGGTCAAGGTCGAGCGGATCCTGGGCGCGTCGCACAACGTGGCCGGCCGGCTGAAGACCACCCGGAGCCCGGCGCTGGCCCCGGCCCTCGCCGATCTGAAGGCGCAGTACACGGGGTTGGTACACAAGGGCTTCGTGGCCGACGCGGGCTGGCGCCGACTGCCGGACGTGCACCGCTACCTCCAGGCGATGGAGCGTCGCCTGCAACGCCTGGAGGCGGACCCGGTCCGAGACCGGGAGCGAATGTTGAAGGTCCACCAACTCCAGGCCGCCTACCGCGACCTGCTGGACCGTCAGCCCAAGGGCGCAGCGATCCCGGCCGAGGTCGCGGCGGTGCGCTGGCAGTTGGAGGAACTGCGGGTGAGCTACTTCGCCCAATCACTGGGCACCCCGCAGCCGGTGTCCGACAAACGAATCCTGAAAACGATCGAGGACTTGGCGCAGTAGCCCGGCGCCGAGTCCCGGATCCCGGATCCCGATCAAACCAGATCGTTCTTGAACAGGTCGTGGTCGGTCAGCAACTTCTCCAGGCGAGCCTGGTCGACCCGGCTGACCACGGCCTCGCTCTCCTGCCGGTCCCGCACCACCTTGGCGAGGGTGATGCTGGAGGTCACCACGTAGAGCACGCCGAGCCCGAGAAAGGCCCGGATCCACCGGTCCACCGGCAGATAGACGATCCCGATCAAAACCGCGGTCAGGGACACGCCGAAGGACAGCGCGGCCTGGACGAAGAACCCTTGAGTGTTGTTGGTGCGCAGTGGCGATGTCATGGCAACAGTCTTGCGCCGGCGGGGTGTTGCGCACATGAGTACGTGTACTCAGCCGGGAGCGGCCCCCGGCGGATGCCGGGGGCCGCGCGGATCTCACCGATGGCCGAGGTCACGGCCGGTCGGGGTCAGGCGGCTCGCCAACGGGCCCGGGGGTCACCTGCCTTCTCCGAGCAGACCATCGGCGTGCCCTTGACCGTGGTGCCATGGGCGCCGAGCGGCGTGCAGAACGCGCCGGGATGGACCGAACCGGCCTGCCCGGGGTCGGGCTTGGCGGGCGGATCCTGCTTCGGCGGGTCCTGCTTCGGTGGGTCCTGCTTCGGCGGGTCCTGACGGGGCGGGTCCTGCTTCGGCGGATCCTGCTTGGCTGGTTCCTGGGCCGCCGGCGGCTCGGGCTTCGGCGGCTCGGGCTTCGGCGGCTCGACGGTCGGCGGTGCCGAAGTCGGCGGCGCGGACGACGCGGGCGTGGTCGTCGGCGGCGTGCCGGTCGACGGAGCCGCAGGCAACGTGTCGACCGCGCCGGCTGCGGGGCGACTGGGCGTCGGGCCCGCCGACCCCTTGTCGTCGCCCGTACAACCGGACATCGCCAACAAAGCCAGCAGCGCGGCCACCCCCGCCGCCCGCCGGCCCGCTCCGCGCCATGAGCGCGCGGCTTGTGCCTTCACTTGTGCATTCTTCGGAAACCCGGGCACGACCCGAGAGGCAATGCCTCTCCGGCCCGGTCCCCCACCTGTTCCATAGGACATGCGCGCATGATGACAGGACGCAACCAAACAATCCGATCATGTGATCGAATCGAGATTCGTCGCCAACCGTCTTGTCCGCTCCTGGCCGAAAATGCTGCGCGAGCCGCCCGTCAGGGCGACTCGCGCAGCAGGTGACGGATCGTCAGGCGGCCACGGCGTGGGGGGCGTTGGCCGGTTCCAGGGCCAGTTCCAGGACCTCGCGGACGTCGGCCACCGCGTGCACGGTGAGGCGCGCGAGGATTTCCTTGGGGACGTCATCCAGGTCGGCTTCGTTGCGCTTGGGGATCAGGATCGTGGTGACCCCGGCCCGCTCGGCGGCGAGCAGCTTCTGCTTGACGCCGCCGATCGGGAGCACTCGGCCGGTCAGCGAGACCTCGCCGGTCATCGCCACGTCCGAGCGGACCGGCCGCCCGGTGAGCAGCGACACCAGCGCCGTGGTCATCGTGACACCGGCGCTCGGGCCGTCCTTGGGGACCGCGCCGGCGGGCACGTGGATGTGCACGCCGCGGTCCTTGAGGTCACCCACCGGCACCTCCAGCTCCGCCCCGCGCGAGCGCAGGTAGGACAGCGCGATCTGCGCCGACTCCTTCATCACGTCGCCGAGTTGGCCGGTCAGGGTCAGTCCCGTACCACCCGTCTCGGCGTCGGCGAGCGACGCCTCGATGTAGAGCACGTCGCCACCCGCGCCGGTGACCGCGAGCCCGGTGGCCACGCCCGGCACCGCCGTGCGCTGTTCGGCCTTGCTCAGCAGCGACTCCGGGGTGTGCCGGGGCCGGCCGAGGTAGTCGCGCAGGTCGCCCGCGTCGACCACGATCGGCAGCGGGTGTGCGTCCGCGTCCAGCGCCTGTCCGGCCGCGACCTTGCGCAACACCCGGGCGATCGAGCGCTCCAGGGTCCGCACCCCCGCCTCGCGGGTGTACTCGCCCGCCAGCAGCCGCAGCGCCTCCTCGGTGAAGGAGACCTCACTCTCGTCCAGGCCCGCCTTGTCGAGCTGACGCTTGATCAGGTGATCCCGGGCGATGACCACTTTCTCGTCCTCGGTGTAGCCGTCGAGCCGGACCAGTTCCATCCGGTCGAGCAGCGGCTCGGGGATGGTCTCCAGGACGTTGGCCGTGGCCAGGAACACCACGTCGGACAGGTCGAGTTCGACCTCGAGGTAGTGGTCGCGGAAGGTGTGGTTCTGGGCCGGGTCGAGCACCTCCAGGAGGGCCGCCGTCGGGTCGCCGCGGTAGTCCGAGCCGACCTTGTCGATCTCGTCGAGCAGGACGACGGGATTCATGCTGCCCGCCTCCTTGATCGCCCGCACGATCCGACCCGGCAGCGCGCCGACGTAGGTGCGCCGGTGACCGCGGATCTCCGCCTCGTCCCGCACCCCGCCGAGCGCGACCCGGACGAACGAACGGCCCATCGCGCGCGCCACCGACTCGCCGAGCGAGGTCTTGCCCACACCGGGCGGGCCGACCAGGGCGAGTACCGCGCCGGAGCGCCGACCGCCGACCACGCCCAGACCGCGCTCCTCACGGCGCTTGCGGACCGCCAGGTATTCGACGATGCGCTCCTTGACGTCGACCAGACCGGAGTGGTCCGCGTCCAGGATCGCGCGTGCCTCGGCGATGTCGTACGCGTCCTCGCTGCGCTCGTTCCACGGCATTTCCAGGACGGTGTCCAGCCAGGTACGGATCCAGCCGCCCTCGGGCGACGCGTCGGAGGCGTGCTCCAGCTTGTCGACCTCCTTGAGCGCCGCCGCCAGCACCTTCTCCGGCAGGTTCGCCGCCTCGACCCGGGCCCGGTAGTCCTCCTCCTCGCTGTCCGGGGTGCCGTTGAGCTCGTTGAGCTCCTTGCGCACCGCGGCCAGCTGCTGCTTGAGCAGGAATTCGCGCTGCTGCTTGTCCATGCCCTCCTGGACGTCCTTGCGGATCGTCTCCGCGACATCCAGCTCGGCCAGGTGGTCGCGGGTCCAGCCGACCACCTTGGTCAGCCGTTCGCGTACATCCACGGTCTGCAGCACGTCTATCTTCTGCTGCAGCGTCAGGTAGGGGGCGTAGCCGGAGTTGTCCGCCAGGTCGCTGGGGTCCTCCAGGGCCTGTACGTGGTCCACCACCTGCCAGGCGCCGCGCTTGCCGAGCACGGTGGTGACCAGGGCCTTGTACTCCCGGGCCAGTTCGTGGATCTGCTCGTCCGCCTCGACGTCCGGCACCCGGGTCGCCTCGACCCACAGCGCGGCGCCGGGCCCGGTGGTACCGGTGCCGATCCGCACCCGGCCCTCACCGCGCACCACCACGACCGACTCACCCCCGGGCAGCCGACCGACCTGCTCGATCACCCCGAGCGTGCCGACCGCCGGGTATTGCCCGTCGTCACGCGGAACAAGCAGCACCCGCGCCTTGCTCTCACTACGGATACCGGGTCCTCCGGACCGCCCCGCGGCGGCCCGGGCGGCATCCACCGCGGCACGGGTCTCCGCGTCGTCGAGTTCGAGCGGGACCACCATGCCGGGGAGGACGACCACGTCGTCCAGCGGAAGAACCGGCAGGGTCAGCGTCCCGATGGTCTCGCTCATGTCATACCCCTCAAGTAGCCACGGTCGAAAAACTTGCGCTGTATCGACTCAAGAAACAAGAGCCCCTCTTTGTTCCCCGCCCCTCCCCGATCCGTGTTCGCCCTGGGCGAAGCCGCGAGGAGGCCGACGGAGAGGAAGCCACCCCGGGCGCGGGCGCGGGGTGCGAAGCCACCCCGGGCGGGGCGGAGGGCGCGAAGCCACCCGGGGCAGGGGCGCGGGGCGCGAAGCCACCCGGGGCAGGGGCGCGGGGTGCGAAGCCACCCGGGGCGGGGGCGGGAGGGGCAGAGCCGCTGGGAGGCCGACAGAGGCGGAGCCGCCGCCCGGGGCGGAAGGGGCGGAGCCGCCCGGAAGCGGACGGGGCGAAGCCACCCGGAAGCGGGCGGGGTGGAGTCGCCCGAGGCAGGGGGCGGGAGGGATGGAGTCGGCGGCGGGTGGAGGGGCGAAGGGTGAAGTCGACCTGAACGTTGACGGCGGGATACCGCCAGACCGGGTCCCGGGTGGGCGGTTGTACTGGGGACGCCCCGTTGGTCGGGGGCTCACCCACACCGCCGAAAGGGACGTCATGTCCGTTATCACCGGAGCCGACGCGTGCGCGGCCGGATCGTCGTCGATCGAGGAGCAGCGGCGGGAGGGGCGGGCTCGGGAGTACTGGCCGGCGGTCGGGTGTCTGTTCCTGGGGATCTTCGCGATCGTGACCACCGAGATCCTGCCGATCGGGTTGCTCACCCCGATCGGGAACACGTTCGCGGTCTCGGACGGGACCGCCGGGTGGTTGATGACCGTGCCGGGGGTCCTGGCGGCGGTCTGCGCGCCGGTGGTGACGGTGTCCACCGGGCGGCTCGACCGGCGGACCATGCTGGTCGCGTTGATCGTGTTGCTGGCGGTGGCGAACTTCCTGGCGGCGATCGCGCCGGCGTTCTGGGTGGTGTTGGTGGCCCGGTCCCTGGTCGGCGTCGTCATCGGCGGGTTCTGGTCGATCGGGGCCGGCCTGGCGCCGCGCCTGGTCCGCCCGGCGGCGGTGGGTACGGCGACCGCGGTGATCTTCGCCGCCGTACCGGCCGGTTCCGTCCTCGGCCTGCCGGCCGGTACACAGTTGGGCGAACACATCGGCTGGCGCGCCTCGTTCGTGGTCATGGGCGTACTCGCGCTGGCCGTGTCGGCTGCCCTGCTCGTACTGCTCCCGCCGCTGCCCGCGCACCGGGTGACCCGCGCCGAGGTGTTGCGTGCGCTGCTGCGCGGCGCCGGGACCCGGATCGGCCTGGTCGCGACCTGTCTGATCGTGATCGCGCACTTCGGGGCGTACACCTACGTGACGCCGTTCCTGGAGCAGGTCACCCACGTCGACCGCGGCCTGATCGGGATCTACCTGCTGACCTTCGGGGTGGCCGGCATCGTCGGGAACTTCGTCGCGGGGGTGACGATGGCCCGGCACCTGCGCGCGACCTTCGTCACCTGCGCCGGGCTGATCGCCGCCGCCACCCTGCTGTTCCCGCTCCTGGCCCGCCGGGACGCGGGCGCGATCGGGCTGCTCGTGGTCTGGGGGCTGGCCTACGGTGCGGTTCCGGCCTGCTCGCAGACCTGGTTCGCGCGCTGCGCCCCGCAGGCCCGGGAGGCCGCGACGGTGGTGTTCACCTCCTCGTTCCAGCTCGCCCTGGCCACCGGCGCGCTCCTCGGCGGCGGCGCCGTCGACGCCACGTCCCCCGCCGGCGTGATGGTGTGCGCGGGCGCGGTGGCGCTCGCCATGGTCGCCGCCGTCTCCGTCCTCGGCGGTCCGCGCGACGACGCGGCGCAGGCGTGGTAACCCGGAGCGCGCGGCAAGGCCCGGCCGGCCGCCGGGAGCCGGCCCCGAGCGTGGGCTTGACCTCAAGTTGACTTGAACTTCTACGGTCTTCACCAGTCGCCCGGAGGAACCCCTCCCCGCGCCGACCGAAGACTCGTCACCTGCTTGGGGAATCTCATGGGCACGCACACCGACAACACCACCGCCGCCACCGCCACTTCGTACCGCCTCGCCGTGATCGTCGGCAGCACCCGCGAGGGCCGGTTCGCCCCGGTCGTATCGAACTGGTTCGCCGCCAAGGCCGAGGAGCACGGCGACTTCGAGGTGGACGTCATCGACCTGGCGCACGACCGGCTGCCCGACGTCTGGGCACCTAGGGGCAGCGAGCCGGCCGCCGTGGTCGGCGCCGTCGGCGCCCGGCTCGCCGCCGCCGACGCGTTCGTGGTGATCACGCCCGAGTACAACCACAGCTTCCCGGCCGGGCTGAAGAACATGATCGACCTGTTCCGCGGCGAATGGCAGGGCAAGCCGGTCGGCTTCGTCTCCTACGGCGGCATCTCCGGCGGCCTGCGCGCGGTCGAACAACTGCGCCTGGTCTTCGCCGAGCAGCACATGGTCACCACCCGCGACGGCCTGGCGTTCCCGATGGCCTGGGAGAGGTTCGACACCGACGGCCGGCCGACCGATGTCGCGGGCACCGACGCCGCCGCCGCGGTGATGCTCGATCAGTTGGCGTGGTGGACGGAGGCGACCCGGTCGATGCGCAGCCGCCGGCCGTACGGCGGTTGATGGCCGGCCTGCGGCCGATGCGTCCTCACGCGCCGGACGGGCTACTTGGCCTCAAACGCCGGCCGGGCTGATTTGTCCTCAAGCGCCGGACAGGCCGAGTGGCCTCAAACGCCGGCCGGGCTATAAATAGCCCGGCCGGCGTTGGGTGTTGCGTCCGCCGTATGGCATTGCGTCCGCCTTCTATACGTCCTCGTCGCGCTTCGTCACGGCGTCCGGGCCCTTGAGGGTGCCTTCTCGGGTCGGGGCCTGGTCGGCTTGCCATTCGCCGACGGCATCCGCCTCTCGGACCATGTCGACGATTCGGCGGCCGGTCAGGCCCAGGCTGACCAGGCTCAGGCCGTCGAAGAGCAGGGCCAGGGAGATGAACGTGCCGATCGCGTAGCGGCTGCTGCTGGGCCATTCGGCCAGTACCAGCAGGCCCAGGACCAGGTCGACCACGCCCACCCCGATGGTCCAGATCATCCGGGCGGACATGCTCGCGACGCCGCCCACGATGCGGAACATGCCCGCGCCGAGCAGGAGCAGTGCGACGAACAGGGTCAGCGCCTGGGCCGCCACCTCGGGGCGGCGCAACAAGACGATGCCCGCCGCGATGTTGAGCGCGGAGACCGCGACCACGAGCCAGAACGCGTTCTCCTTGCGGGCCTGGATGGCCTGCACGAAGCCGACCACACCGCCGATCAGCAACAACCAGCCGAAGAGCACCATCGTGGTGAGCGTGGCCAGGCCCGCGTAGAGCAGGCCGACGATCCCGCCGAGCACCAACACCGTGCCGAGCACGACCAACAGGCCGAAGCCGAATCCCTTGCCATTGCGCCGATGCCGGCCCCCGCCGGATTCGGCGATCGATCCCGTCACGCCCTTCGTGCTGTCCATGGGTGCCGCTCCTCGGATATGGCCACGCCCGCTGAACCGCGTGCGTGTTGACGCCTTCCCGCTGGAAAGCGGACATATCCGCAGGATCGACTATCCGCGCCGATCAGCGCCCCGGGGCCGGTGGCAACGACGGGGGCAGCGCGGACCGCACCGGGGACAGCGCCGGCGCCAGGGCCGGCCGGGTCGCGGCCATGGGTGCCGGCATCGGGGTGGGCACCGCAACGGCCCGGACCACCGGGCCGGGGCGGTCCGCCAGGCCCAGGAAGTGCCGGCGCAGTCGATACTTCTCCACCCGCCCGTTGGGCGTGCGCGGCATCCGGGTCACGATCCGTACGTACGCCGGCCGCATGTACGCGGGCAACGACTGCGCGCACCACGCGCGTAGCTCGTCGGGGTCGAGCCGGCGGCCGGGCTCCGGCTCGGCGTACAGCACCACCTCGTCCTCGTCCTCACGGTCCGCGGGCACCCCGAACACCGCGCCGTACGCGATGTCCGGATGCTGGTTGACCAGGTCCTCGATGTGGTACGCGGACACGTTCTCGCCGCGGATCCGGATCCGGTCCACGACCCGGTCGACGAAGTGCAGCAGCCCGTCGTCCTCGTCGAAGACCGCAGCGTCCCCGGTGTGGAACCACAGGTTGCGGGTGGCCTCGGCGATGCTCAGCGGGTCGTCCAGGTACTCCTGGACCAGCAGGCCGGGCAGGTGCGGGCGAATCGCCAGGTGGCCGACCACCCCGCGCGGCACCGGCCGGTCGTGCTCGTCCAGGATCGCCACCCGCGCGAACGGCAGCGGCCCGCCCAGGCAGCCCTTGCGCACGATCGAGGCGCGGGCCAGGACCGGTACGCCCAGCCGCTCGCACACCTGCTTGACCTGCGCCGGTCCCAGGCCGCGGCGCAGCGGCGCGGGGGTGCCCTCGCTCGGGTCGGTGCCCACCAGTACGGCGGCGATCGGCAGGCCGGTCTCGACCTGGCCGTAGCCGGCCACCACGGTGTCGATCCCGTACCGGCGCGCGAAGGTGTGGTGGGTCGGCGGCAGCGGCTGCATCAAGACCTTGGTCAGCGGGTTGTCGCGCTCGCCGCGCCGCTCGGGCGCACCCGAAAGCCAGCCGACCATGGTCTCGGTCAGGACCGCGCTGGTCGCCCCGGCCACCGCCACCCGGCGCCAGAAGTCGACCGGATGGAACCGGTCCCACAGCGACACCCCGGCGCCCGCCCAGGCCGCCCGGGCCAGCCCGGCGAAGGCGCCCTGGACCGAGTGCGGCGGCAGGTCCACGTGCACCACGTCCTCGGGCGTGGTGAGTCGGCGCAGCAGCAGTGTGTACGAGGCCAGCCAACGATGCGGCAGCACGGCCGCCTTGGGCCGGCCGGTCACCCCGGCGGTGTGCACGATCATCCCGGCGTCGTTCGGGTCGATCACCACCATCGGCGGCACCGCGCGGGCCAGGAACTCGGCGTAGGCGATCTCGGGGTAGCCGTGCGGCGGACGCGGCCCCACCGCGTCGTGCACGGTCAGTTTGGGCAGCCGGTTCAGATACGGTCGGACCGCCTCCAACGCCTGCACCAGCGCACGTTCGGTGACCACCAGTACCGGCTGGGTGGCCTCCAGTTGCTCGACGAGCAGGTTGCCGATCGTGTCCGGGTCCAGTGGGCAGTAGATCCCGCCGGCCTTCCAGATGCCGAACATCCACAGCGCGGCGGCGTAGGAGCTGCGACAGCGCACCACCACCCGGTCGCCGCGCCGGATGCCGGCCCGGGAAAGGTTGCCGGCGATGGTGTCGGTGGCCCGTTTGGCCTCGGCGTAGCTGAGGTCCAGGCCGTGTTCGCCGTAGTGGATGAAGACCCGCGTCGGGGTGCGCACCGACCAGGCGTCCAGTGCCTCGATGACCGACTCCCCGTCCGCGCCGAGTTCGGCGGCGAGGCCCGCCTCGATGTCATCGGCGGTCATGGCTGCTACGACACCCCCTGCGACGCGCGGAAACCGGGAAGGTCCGGCTGGAGTCCGTGCGTGTACGCGCCCACACGGGGAGACGAACATATCGTCTGGGCGCACCGGTTGGGGGCGCGGGCGCGGGCTTCCTACCGGTGAGTTCAGCGCCTAGCATCCAGGTGGTCCGGTTGTCGACGGTGTGTCGTGCGTCGATGGACAGGGCGTCATGACGAAGGACGGAGGCACCTGTGGTGCGAGAGCTGGACGGCGGGCGCGATCCCGACCGGGAAGCCGGTGGCGGGACGGGCGATCACGGGCTCGACGCGGCGGGGCTGCGGCGAAGAGTGGCCGATCTGGTGGCCGCGCACGATCCGACCACGATGTCCTCGACCGAGTTCCTCGGCCGGCGTTTCGACGCGGGCCTGGCGTGGGTGCACTTCCCCCCAGGCTGCGGCGGACTGGGTGCCTCGCGGGCGCTGCAGCAGGTGGTGGAGGCCGAGTTGCTGGCCGCGGGCGCGAAGGCGGCCAGTGGCTACCGCAATCCGATCGGTCTGGGGATGGGCGCGCCCACCGTGGTCGCGCACGCCGATCCCGAACTGCGGGCCCGGTTGTTGCGGCCGTTGTGGACCGGCGAGGAGATCTGGTGCCAGCTGTTCAGCGAGCCCGGCGCCGGCTCCGACCTGGCGGGCCTGGCCACCCGGGCGGTGCGCGAGGAGGGCGGCCAGTGGATCGTCAACGGCCAGAAGGTGTGGACCTCGCTCGCACACAAGGCGCGCTGGGCGATGTTGCTCACCCGTACCGATCCGGATCTGCCCAAGCATCAGGGGCTGACCTACTTCTTCCTGGACATGACCTCCCCCGGCGTGGAGGTGCGTCCGCTGCGCCAGGCCACCGGACAGGCCGAGTTCAACGAGGTGTTCCTGACCGATGTGCGCGTGCCCGACGCACACCGGGCGGGCGAGGTGGGCCAGGGCTGGAGCGTGTCCAACACGACGCTGATGAACGAGCGGGTGGCCATCGGCGGCGCCGCGACCGCGCGTGAGGCGGACGCGATCGGCGCGCTGGCCCGGATGTGGCGGGATCGGCCCGAGTTGCGCACCCCCGGGCTGCACGAGCGGGTGTTGCGGGCCTGGGTGGAGTGCGAGGTGGCGCGGTTGGCCAACGAGCGGATCCGGCAGCAGTTGGCGGCCGGGACACCCGGCCCGGAGGGGTCGGCGGCCAAGATCGCCTACGCCCGGCTGAACCAGGACGTGACCCGGTTGTGGCTGGAGTTGGCCGGCGAGGAGGGCCTGGGCTACGACGAGTGGTCGATGCGGCGCAGCGAGCTGGGCCAGGCCGCGTTCGGTACGCGGGTACCGGGCTACTACTACCTGCGGGCCAAGGGCAATTCGATCGAGGGCGGCACCTCCGAGGTGTTGCGCAACGTGATCGCGGACCGGGTGTTGAACCTGCCGCGCGAGCCGCGTACCGATACCAAGGTGCCGTGGAAGGAGATGCCGCGGTGACCGGGTCCGGGGTTCTCGAAGAAGGCGCTCCCTCGCTGCTTTACGGCGAGGTCGAGGAGGAACTGCGGGCCACGCTGCGCGAGTTGTTGCGGGATCGGTGCGCGTGGCACGACGTGTTGGCGCGGATCGACACCGATCAGGCCTACGACGAGGGCCTGTGGAAGGCGGTGGCGGTCGAACTGGGCCTGGCCGGGCTGCTGGTGCCGGCGGAGTTCGGTGGGGCCGGCGCGGGCGCGCGGGAAGTGGCGGTGGCGTTGGAGGAGTTGGGCCGGGCGGTGGCGCCGGTGCCGTTCCTGGCCAGCGCGGTGCTGGCCACCTCGGCCCTGGTGGCGGCGCCGGCCGGCGCGGCGCGCGACCGGGCACTGCGGGCGTTGGGCGAGGGGACGCGGACCGGGACGCTGGCGGTGACCGCGACGAGTTGGCCGGGCGCGGGCTTTCCGCTGTCGGTGACCGGCGCGGCGGATCCGGGCGACCCCGACGGGCTGCTGCTGACCGGCGCGGTGACCGGGGTGTTGGCCGCGGATCGGGCCGAGTTGCTGGTGGTGCCGGTGGTGGTGGCGGGCGAGCCGCACCTGGCGCTGGTGGCGGGGGACGCGGCGGGCCTGTCCCGGCAGGCGGTCACCTCGCTGGACGCGACGCGCCCGGTGGGGCAGTTGACGCTGGATCAGGTACCCGGGCGGGTGCTGGCCGGGCCGGCGCACGCGGAGCACGCGCTGACGCACGCGGTGCGCTACGGCGCGGCGTTGCTGGCGTCCGAGCAACTGGGCGTCGCCGAGCAGGCGTTGGCCGAGACGGTGGCGTATCTGAAGGTCCGGCACCAGTTCGGCCGGCCGATCGGCTCCTTCCAGGCGCTGCGCCATCGCGCCGCCGACCTGTGGTCGGACCTGGCCGCCGCGCGGGCCGCGGCACGCTACGCGGCGGCGTGTCTGGCGGAGGATTCGCCGGACGCGGCGGTGGCCACGGCGTTGGCGCAGGCGTACTGCGGCGAGGTCGCGGTACGCACCACGGAGGAGTGTGTACAGATGCACGGCGGGATCGGCTTCACGTGGGAGCATCCGGCGCACCTGTACCTGAAGCGGGCGATGGCCTGCGCGCTGCTCCTGGGCACCGCGGATCGGCACCGGGCCACGCTGGGCACGCTGGTGGACCTGCCGCCGGCGATCTGAGCGGGCCGCGAACACACCTGTGGCCGGCCCCGATCGGGGCCGGCCACACACCCGTTGCCGCGCGGTCCAGCTGCGCAACAGCGGTCTAGTGCCGCGCCCGGCAACGTTCACCCCGGCGCGGCACTAGCTGCGCAACATCAGGATGATCATCACGACCGCGACCGCCATCAGCGCGACCCACACCGCCGCGATCAGCCGCAGGCGGTGGCCGGCCCGGGGCGCGGGGGTGTCGGTCGGGCCGGGGTCCGCCGGTTGCCGGTTGTCGCTCATGTCCTGGTTGCCCTCCACGGGTGCGGCGCGCGGCGTCCGTCCCGTTCAGGATGACACCGCGCGCCGCCCGTTGAGGAGCCCCCGCCCCCGAATGTCCGGGCGCTTCGGGCGACTCAGTGTCCCGCCGCGGCGGGCAGCACCGCCGTGGCGTCGACGCCCGCGCCCACCGGGCCCGGCTGCGGGATTTGCTGGGCGGCGATCAGCCGGGCCAGCCAGAACCGCATGAACGTGGACAGCGAGTAGCGGATGAAGAGGGCGAAGCCCAGCAGGGAGACCGGGATCGCGGACAGGCCCAGGGTGATCGCGTCGTTCTGGGTCAGGATCAGCGTCGTGGTGTGCGACATGACGTAGGCGCCGATGCCCATGCCGATCCCGAGCACCATCAGCCCCACGCCCAGCCACATCAGCTGGGTGTCGAGCATCGACTTGGGCGCGCGCAGTTTGAGCGCGCCGACGTCGGCGGTGAACTGCCGGGTCCGGTCCTGGGCAACCGGCGGGATCGCCGCGTGGCGCGGGGCGAACGCCGGTGGTGGTCCGGCCGTCGGCGCCCCCGGCGGTGGCGGTGGGGCCGACGGATGCGTCGGCAACTGGCCGGCGGGGCCCGCGGGTGGTGCCGGGTGCCCGTCGGCGTTCACGCTGTTCATACTCATCTAAGTGGTCACCTCGTGGGTCGCCGTGAGGTTGATGCGTACCCGAGTGCCATATCGGATCAGCCGCCCAGGTACGCGCTGTGCAGGTCGCCGGCGATCTCGTCCGGGGTGCCGACCTGAAGGATCCGGCCACCGCTCATGACCGCGGCGAGGTCGGCGACGGCCAGGGCCGTGCGCGCGAACTGCTCGACCAGGAGCACGGTGACACCGGTCTCGGCGATCTTGCCGACCACGTCGTACAACTGGTCGACGACGAGGGGCGCGAGGCCCATCGACAATTCGTCGAGCAGGATGACGGCCGGGTTGGTGGCGATCGCCCGGGCGACGGCCAGCATCTGCTGTTCGCCGCCCGACATCGTGCCCGCGGCCTGGCTCCGGCGCTCCTTGAGGCGGGGGAAGATCGGGAAGACCTTCTCCTCGATCTCCTTGCGGGAGACTCCTCGATAGGTCGCCATCCACAGGTTCTCGGACACGGTGAGATTGGGGAAGACCCCTCGGCCCTCGGGGATGCTGCACAGGCCGATCCGGGCCAGGTCCACCGGCGCCGCGCCGGTGACACACCGGCCGGCGAGGTAGATGTCGCCGCCGGTGGGCTCGTGCAGCCCGGTGATCACCTTGAGCATCGTGGTCTTGCCGGCGCCGTTGGGGCCGAGCACGGCCATCACCTTGCCGGTGGGCACCGCGAGGTCCACCTTGTGCAGCACCTCGACCTGCTCGTACGCGGCGCTGATCCCGCGCAGTTCGAGCAGCGGCGCGCCGGCGGGCGCCCCGGCCGGTCGGGCCTCGGCCACATTCAGGCTCATCCGGTCTCCTGAAGGACTTCGTCGGCCGCCGCCGCGTCGGCGGTGCCGAGGTAGGCCGCCTGGACGGCGGCGTTGCGGCGAATCTCGTCGCACGTACCGTTGGCGATTTTTTTGCCGAAGTCAAGCACGTGCAGTTCGTCGCAGGTGTTCATCACCAGGTCCATGTCGTGCTCGACCAGGAGCACCGCCACGCCGTCGTCGGCGATCTCGCGCAACAACTGCCCGAAGCCGCGCGTCTCCTCGTCGTCCTGGCCCGAGGCCGGCTCGTCCAGGAGCAGGATCTTGGGCCGCGACGCCAGCGAGCGGGCCAGTTCGACCACGCGGCCCTGCCCGGTGGGCAGTTGGTCGGCGCGTACGTGGGCGATCTCGGTCAGGGCGAGCCGGTGCAGCAGCCGGGCGGCGGTGTCCTGCGGGGTCTCCTTGGTGCCGCGGTGCAGCCGGCGGTACTGTGCGGCGGCGATCTGGATGTTCTCCCGGACGGTCAACGAGCCGAACAGTTCCAGGCGTTGGAAGGTGCGGGCCATGCCGAGGCGGGCCCGGCGGTAGGGGGCGAGTCGGCTGACGTCGCGCCCGTCCATCCGCACCCGGCCCGAGGACGGCGGCTGCAGGCCGGTGATCACGTTGAAGATGGTGGTCTTGCCCGCGCCGTTGGGGCCGATCAGGCCGGTGACCTTGCCCTCGTGGGCCCAGATGTTGACGTTGTTCAGGGCGACGTGGCCGCCGAAGCGGACCGTGACGCCCTCGACCTCAAGCCCCATGGCGCGCTCCAGGCATGGTGGGTGACGGTGTGTCGGCCATCGCGACGGTCGGCAGCGCGGGCAGCGCGATCAGCTTGTCCAGGGCCTCGAGGTCGGCGGCCTGGAACCGGCCGCCGTTCAGGCCCAGGCCCTCGGGCTGTTCGGACAGCCCCTCGGGCAACTCCTGTACGGTGCGCGGCGCCTGGATCATCAGCTCGATCTTGAGCGCGGCCGGGATGGCGATCACCGCGAGCAGGATGCCGATCACGAACGGCCAGTTGCTCAGCACGTCGGTGAACCGCAGTACGACCAGCACCAGTTGGGCGATCGCGCTGCCCGCCAGGATCACCGGTCGGCGCAGCGCCGGCTCCCACTCGGGGCGGATCTTGGCGGCGATGAACCCGTTGGGGTTCTTGCCGAGGGCGATGCCGTTGAGGCCGATCAGGATCGTGGTGAGCTGGGCGTAGTCGGGGAAGAGGTTGGTGATCAGCGGGGTGCCCAGGAAGATGCCCGCGAACAGCGCGGCGCCCGGGGAGGTCAGGCCCGCGATGACCATCAGCATCAGCACCGAGAGTCCGGCGGTGAAGTCGAAGTTGACCGGCGACAGGGTGCCCAGCGCGCCGCCCATGATGCCGCCGCCGACGCCCGCCATCGCGGCGGACAGGCCGAAGACGGTGAGTGTGGTCAGCTTGTGGTTCATCCCGATGGTCGCGCACGCCGCCGGGCTGTCCTTCATCGCGAGCAGCCGGCGGCCGAACTCGCCGCGCCGGATCCACACCACGACCAGCGAGGACAGGGCGAAGAAGACCGCGCCGAAGATGAAGTAGGCCCGGTCGGAGGAGATGTCGATGCCGGGCCAGTCGAATCGCTCGAAGTTGAGCGTGCCGCTGTTGAACAGGTCGATTTTGGTGCTGCCCCAGGTGAACGCGGGCAGTTGGAAGATCCAGCGGTCCAGCATCACCGCGAACGCGGCGGTGGCAAGCGCCAGATAGATCCCGGACAGGCGCAGCGCGGGCAGCGCGACGAGCACACCGATGCCGGCGCAGATCAGCGCGGCCCACAGCAGACCCAGCGGATTGCCGCCGGAGCCCAGGTGGGAGACGCAGATCGCGCCGATGCCCGCGAAGCCCAGTTGGGCCAGCGACATCTTCCCGGCGTAGCCGACCAGCGGGATCACCGACAGGCCGATGATCGCGAAGCCCCACATCTTGGTACTGGCGAACAGGTCCGCCGCGCCGAGCGAGTTGGCCGCGACCACCGCGCCGGCGATCACCAGGCCGGCGAAGACCAGCGAGCCGGTCCAGGTCGGCTGGTGGGCGATCTCCCGGGTGCGGGAGGAGGCGTGGCCGCGCAGCCGGGAGGTGGGCAGCAGCATGATCGCCACGAACAACACCAGGACCGGCATCGAGTCGGTCAGGCCGGACAGGTAGGGGCCCGCGGTGGGAAACCTGGTCTCGGTGAGGTAGCCCTTGCCGTACTCGGTGACCAACCCGATGATCATCGCGCCGACGAAGGTCCACGGCAGGCTCTTGAGTCGGCCGATCACCGCCGCCGCGTAGGCGTTGACGATCAGCAGGGTCAGCGGCAGCGCGGCGAAGGAGAGCTTGGGCGCGATCAGGATGCCCGCGACCGCGGCCAGCGTGGTGCCGGTCGCCCAGGCCAGCATGCCGGGCACCTCGGGACGCGAGCCGTTGAGCACCGCGAGGTTGCGGTCGTCGACGGTGGCGCGCATGGCCACGCCCGCGCGCGTGGAGCGCAACAGCACCCACAGGCCGATCGCCACGATCAGCGCCACGGCCAGGGTGATCAGGTCGTGGTAGGAGACCCGGGTGCCGGCCAGGTCCACCGACTCGCCGGGGAAGAAGTTGACCACGTTGCGCGGGGTCTGCGGATCCCAGATCCACATCACCGCGGCCAGCAGGCTCAGCAACACCGCGACGGTGACCATCAGCCGCGTCGTCTCCGACGTGCCCTCCAGCCGGCGCATGATCGCGAAGTGCAGGAACACCCCGAAGGCCGGCGCCAGTACGCCGAGCACCATCAGCAGGGACAACCAGACCGGCCAACCCCAGTCGAAGTGCAGTTGCCAGTAGGTGAAGGCGGCGAGCGCGCCGGTGACGCCGTGGGCGAAGTTGAAGATGCCCGTGGTGGTGTAGGTCAGGGTCAGGCCGCCGGCGGTGATGGCATAGATGCCGCCGGTGACCAGGCCGCTGATGGTGAGGATGATGAACTCGTGCACGCGCCCTCCGTTCGGGCCGGGCCGTGTCGCGGGGCGATCGGTCTCGGAGACTGGTGCGGCACGGCTCCTGACAGGTCGTCAGGGCCGCTGGGGCCGCCCTCCCGCCCGGTGCGGGGCGGGAGGACGACGGGGTGTCGCCCGGTCGGACCGACGGGGACGACGGCCGACGGGTGCGACGGTGGTGCGGGTCGTGCGGTGCTACGGGTTGTGCGGTGCTACGGATGCGTCGGTGGCCGAGTGGCCCGCTCAGGTCACGTTCTCCGGCGGTGCGGCCGGCGGCGGCTCGCCCGAGTCGGCGGGCGGCGGGGTGCTCGACCCGGAGTTGTCGGCGGGCGGCGGTGGGGGTGCGTCGGTGCTCGGCGGCGCCGACGAGGGCGGCGCGCTGGGTGCGCCCGGGGCGACCGCGACCACGTTGGCCGGATCGCAGTTGAAGAACTCGGCCTTGTTCGGCTTGGTCAACGCGGCGTCGTACTCGAAGCCCTTGGCGGTCGCCTTGACCATGGTGAAGCAGTCCGAGGCGCGCACGTCCTTGGTCTCCACGATCGGGCCGGGGGCGAACAGGCCGCCCGCGTCCCAGTTGGCGCGCTTGCCCTTGGCGAGCACACACTCCGTGGTGAGCTCCGTACCGCACTCCTTGACCGCGCTCGCCCACAGCAGCCAGGAGTTGATCCCCGACATGTGGAAGAACTCCAGGTCCTTGTCCGGCGCGGCCAGGTGCAGGATCTCCAGCGCCTTCTGCACGGCGGGGTTCTTGTCACCGAGCGACTGCGGCACGAAGGTCGGGTAGACGTAGGTGTCCGGGATCTTCGAGTTCTTCGCGGCGGCCAGCGTGTAGCGGTTGTACGCGGACGCGTCCGAGACGATCACCTTGGGGTGCCAGTTCATCGCGTCCATCTCGCGGAACATCGACGCCGAGTCCACCGCGAGCCACGTGGTGATCAACATCTCGACGCCGGCGGACTTCATCTTCTCCAGCGTGGTACGCCCCGGCGGCGGCAGCACGGGTACGTCCTCCTTGTAGACGACGGTGCCGCCCGCCGCCTCCACGCCCGCCTTGTACCGGTTCATCGCCGGCCGCAACGAGGCCATGTTCTGGCCGAGCAGCCCGACCTTGGCCTTGACCTCCGGATGCGCGGCGAACACCGCCTTGTACGCGCCGACCACGGTCGTGGTGGTCGGCAGGCCCACCGCCAGGTCCTGCAGGTCGGCCTTGGCGGACTCCTCGCCCACCACGTAGGCCGGGAACGCGCCGAGCTTGCACCCGGTACGCGCCTTGACGCCGTCGTTGTCGAACGGGTTGCCGCCGCCGACCACCATGAAGTCGCTCTGGCACGCCGCGGTCATCACGGTGCCCACGTTGCTCAACGCCGCGTCGCGCTCGGTCAGCTTGATCGTGCGGCCGTTGATCCCGCCCAGGCCGTTGCACCACTTGGTGAAGCCGTCGGCCATCTCGAAGAACTCTTTGCCCAGGCCCGGTTGGGCGGGCGCGCCGGGGTCGCCGGTCACGCTGACCGAGATCTGCTTCTCGGAGACGCCCCGATCCGCCTTCTTGGTCAGCGGTTTGCCGTCGCCCTTGCCGCACACGTCCTTGAGCGTGCCGAAGTCGCCGGCCGCGCCGGTGCCGGCCGGGGCCTTGCCGCCATCCGTTCCCGAGGTCCCCGCATTGCTGGACCCACCCGATCCCGGACCCTTGGCCACCGCGTCGTCTCCCGAGCGGCTACAGCCGACCGCCAACAGGAGCGGCACGACCAGCAAGCCGGCCGCCGCTCGGCGGCGCGTCCCACGCCGCCCGGCGGAAGTTGATGCCATCAGCCCTCCCGACACTTCGTTTCCGCGGGCCGGGCCGAGATGCCCGGTGCGCTCTCACGTACTTCTCCTGCGCTGTGCCTGCGTTGCTCGCGTTGCCTGCGCCGCCTGCGTTGGTTGCCCTGGTTGCCCTGGTTGCCTTGTTCACGTCGGTGCTTCGTCCCACCTCGGGCTCCGCCTGCGAGGCGTCCCTGCGACTGGTATCTGACATGCCATCAGTCAATGGGCCATGAAGCAATGGCCGGGACCTTAACCGGGTGTCCGACAGGGTGCAAGAGTCATCGAACCGACGAAAACCGCTGGCCGGCAGGCGGATGAGGGTCGAGGGTAGGGCTCGGCGCAGCACTACACACGTGTCACCGTTCGGGCTCTCGGAAGCACGGTTCGCGGGCTTCGTGATGGCACTGTTATGCGGTGCCATCGATCGACCTCGGTGGCCGACCCGAGACCGGCCCGAGACCGGCCCGAAGACCGGCGCGCACGAGGAAAGAGACGAGAAGGCGACACGGCGACACCCGTTCTCCATAAAGCGACAAGGAGTCAGTGAACCGATGCACACGATCGATCCGACCACCGACGCACACGAGATCGAACGCGTCCCGGCGGCGGACGGCGAACTCGTCCTGCGGCGGGTGGGCGCGCACTACGAGATCATCAGCAACGGCTGCTTTTTGATGGACACTCGGGCGGGGGAATCCGAGCGGTTGTTGGCGCGTACCGCGCTGGACGCACTGGGGGCCGGCGACGTTGCGGGCGCCGGAGGCTCGACCGGGTTGCGGATTCTGGTCGGCGGGCTCGGCGTCGGCTTCACCCTGCGGGAGACGTTGGCCGATCCGCGCGTCGCGCATGTGACGGTGGTCGAGCGGGAGAGCGCCGTCGTGCGCTGGGGGCGCGGGCCGCTCGCGCCGTTCTCCGGGCACGCGCTGAACGATCCGCGCGTACGCGTGCTCACGCACGATCTGGTGGCCTGGGCCCGCTCCCCCCTCGGCCCGGAAGCACCGGACACCCGGAACACCCCGGACGGCTCGGACGCCCCGGAGCGTTTCGACGCGCTGTGCCTGGACATCGACAACGGGCCGGACTGGACGGTGACCGACGGCAACGCCTCGCTCTACGACGACGCGGGACTGGCCGCGTTGCGGGCCCGGTTGCGGCCCGGTGGCGTGCTCACGGTGTGGAGCGCGACCGCGAGTCCGGCCTTCGCCGATCGACTGCGGGCCCGGTTCGCGCGGGTGACCGTGCATCGGGTCCCGGTCGCCCGTGGGGAACCCGACGTGGTGTTCGTGGCGCGCGAGGGGTGACCGGGCGGCGGCGGGCTCGGCGCGGGGCCGGGCCGGGTTCGCCGCGCGGCGAGTTCGAGCGCGACCCGACAGGTGTAACTGACGCAACGTCAGATTAACTTGCGTGTGTCATCCAACTGCTGCCAGCATGCGAACATGCACGACGACGAGGCGGATTCGCCCACTACGCACCACCGGGACGATCCGCGTGATCGCCGCGAGCTGCGCGAACTGCGCGATCGCAGCGAACTCCGGGACGTGGTGCAGATCTACGCCCATGGCGCGGACCGCCGCCGACCCGACCTCGTCGCCTCGATGTTCACCCCCGACGGCCGCCTGGTGATCCACCGCGATCCCGGCTCCACCGAGCCGCCCGCGATCCGCGCCGGTCGGGCCGAGATCGCCGCGGCGCTGGCGAGCCTGGACCGCTACCTGGCCACCACCCATCTGATCGCCAATCAACTGGTCACCTTCGAACCGGGCGGGGATCGGGCGAACGGCGAGACGTACTGCACCGCGCACCACATCCACGAGTCCTCCGGGGTGCGCCGCGACCGGGTGATGGCCATCCGCTACCTGGACACCTTCGCCCGTACCGACGAGGGCTGGCGGATCGAAACCCGCACGCTGCACTGTGACTGGGTCGAGGACCGGCCGCTGACCGCATGAGCACCGGTACGAAGAGGACCGCGCGCACCGCGACCAGGCGGCACGGCCCGACGATGATCCTGGTCGCCCTGTCCTTCGCCGCGACCACGATGGCGGTCATGCAGACCGTGGTCTCGCCGATCCTGCCGCAACTACAGAACCGGCTCGGCGTCTCCAGCTCGGCGATCGCGTGGGTACTCACCGGCAACCTGCTCGCCTCGGCGGTGGCCACCCCGCTGCTCGGTCGACTCGGCGACCTGCGCGGGCGCAAACGTTTCCTCCTGTACGCGCTGGCCGCCGTCGCACTCGGCTCGGTGCTGGCCGCGTGCACCACCTCCTACGTGATGCTGATCGCCGGCCGGGTGCTCCAGGGCATGGGCGGCGGCGTGGTCCCGCTCGCGCTGAGCGTGGTGCGCGACGAATTCCCCAAGGAACGCTCGGCGGGCAGCATCGCCACCATCGGTGCCACGATCAGCGTCGGCGCCACGTTCGGCTCGGTGATGACCGGGCTGATCGCCGACCGCTGGGACTATCACCTGCTGTTCTGGCTCTCCGCGCTGGTCGCGCTGCTGTCCATGCTGATGGTGTGGCGGGTGGTGCCGGACACCGCCGAGCGGCGGCAGGGGCACGTGGACCTGATCGGCGCGGTGACGCTGTCCGGCTGGCTGGCCGCGCTGCTCGCCGCGGTGAGCATGGGCGGCCGGTCCGGGTGGGGCGATCCGCTGGTACTCGGCGGACTGGCCCTCGCCGCACTGCTGTTCGGCGCCTGGATCGGCTGGGCGCTGCACCACCCCGAACCGCTGGTCGACCTGCGGGTGATGGCCCGTCGGCCGGTGTTGCTCGCCAACCTGTCCGGAGTGTTCACCGGGATGGCGATGTACGGCTCGTCGTTGTTGTTCCCGCCGTTCATCCAGGCACCGTCGGCGCTCGGCTACGGCTTCGGGAAGAGCGTGCTGATCGCGGGACTGATCATGCTGCCCGGCACGCTCGGCAACCTGGCCGCAGCGCCGGTCGCGGCCCGGCTGACCAACCGCTACGGGCCCAAGCCCGCGCTGGTGCTCGGGCCGGTGCTGAGCGGTTCGGCGTTCGCACTGCTGCTGCCGCTGCACGGGCACTGGTGGGCGTTCTCCGCGGTCGGCGTGCTGTTCGGATTCGGCCTGGGCCTCGCCTTCTCCGCGATGCCGGCGCTGATCAACGACCACGTACCGGCGGACATGACGGGGGTGGCCAACGGGATGAACGCGGTGCTGCGCACGGTGGGCGGCGCGACGGGCACGGCCGTGCTGGGCGCGATCCTGAGCGCAACGCTCGTCGACCCGGGCACGGCGCGGGCGGCGGGCGTGGCCCAGGCCCCGGCGGTCACCGGCTACCTGATCAGCTTCGGCATGCTCGGCCTCGGCTGCCTCCTGGCCGCCCTGCTCGCCTGGTCCATCCCGACCACCCGCCGCCCGGTACCGCCGCTGCGCGTGCCCACCGAGCCGAATCAGGTCGAGGCGGCCCGATAGGAAAGACTGCCTGGCCTACCGGGCCGCCTGGGCTCACGCCGAGCAACCACGACTCCCCTTCCGGCACACAAGCCGAATGCCGACCAACGACGAAGCCCCCACTCCCCGAAACGCCACCCCCACCAGCCCGTCCGGCGTTTGAGGACGACTCGGGACCGGGCTCGGACTCGACACGAGCGAATCGGGCGACGCCGGCCAAATATGCTGGAAGCGCAGGCAACCAACGTTGAGGAGTGCGGATGTCGGTCACCCGGATCGAGTTCGACGACGAGACCTTGGCCGAGGCAATGCGCCTTACGGGAGCGGCGACCAAGACGGAAACCCTCAACGCCGTGCTCCGCGAATATGTAGCCGCCAAACGCCTCGCAGCCCTCGAAGACCTGGTCGAACGCGGCCGGCGCGGTGAGTTCGACCAAGCGGCGGAGGCGTACGCGGCGCGGAAAGCGGCCCTGCGCAAGGAACCGCACCGGCGCGGTACCGGAGGCGGCACGGAAGCCCCCTGACGTTCCGTGGCCGCCGAGCCGCCGCCAAGGCCCCACTCCCGAAACGGCAACCCGTCCAGCCCGTCCGGCGTTTGAGGACACCCGCAGCGGGTCGACTCCGGTCGGTCCGGAGGACTGGCCAACGGGCGACCAAAGTCGGTGTGGGCGTCGACTCCTGGCCACTGTTGGTGGGATCCGGGCGGTGCCTGGGGTGAAACGTGATCAAGAGTTCAGCCGGGCGAGACTCCCCCGGCAAAGAGCCATCGACCCCCGTGCTGCGTCGGACGTGGCGGGAGTGGGTTGCCGATGTCGGCTATGCCCTTGGGGCGTTCGGGCTCGGCGCGATGATCCTCGCCACCGCGCTGCAGGACGAGGACCAGCGGCCCGTGGTGTGGGTCGAAGCCGTGCTCGGCGGCGTCATGTTCGCGGCCATGTTGCTGCTGCGCCGCCGTCGGCCGACCGCGCTCGCCGTGGTGTGGGTGTTCGTCGGCTTCTTCTCCGCCGCCGTCACCGGAGCCGGTCCCATCGTCCTGCTCAGCCTGGCGATCCACCGGCCCTGGCGGGTGACCACGTCCGTCGTCGCCCTCCAGATCGCCGTGATCGCCGGCACGTTCTGGGTCGGCGCCGACTCGACCCGCTCCTACTGGTCCGCCGTCCTGGCGATGGTGCTGATGATCACCACCGCCGTGGCCACCGGCATGCTGATCCGTTCCCAGCACGAGCTGACCGCCGCCTGGCGCGAGCGCGCCCGCCAGGCCGAGGAAGGTCAGCGGCTGCGCGTCGAGGAGGCCCGCCACCTCGAACGCGAGCGGCTCGCACGGGAGATGCACGACGTGCTCGCCCACCGGATCTCGCTGCTCGCGATCCACGCGGGTGCCCTGGAATACCGGGCCGGCGCCACCCCCGAAGAGGCCCGCGCGGCCGAGGTGATCCGGCAGTGCGCATTCGAGGCGCTGGAGGATCTGCGCGAGGTGATCGGCGTTCTGCGCGCCCACCCCGACGAGTCCGAGGAGGACGAGCCGGAACGCCCACAGCCCGTGCTCAGCGATCTGCCCGCGCTGATCGAGGAGTCCCGCCAGGCCGGCGCCACCGTCCACCTCGACCTGGCCCACCTGCCGTCCGTGTCGGGCCGCACCGGCCGACACGCCTACCGGATCGTCCAGGAGGGCCTGACCAACGCCCGCAAACACGCCCCGGGCACACACGTACGGGTGAGCGTCACCCCCGCCCCCGACGACGGACTCGCCATCGAAGTGGTCAACCCGCTGCCACCCGACCACGGCGGCACCGGCATCCCCGGCGCCGGCGCCGGCCTGATCGGCCAACCGACCGGCCCGCCGGGCATGAGCCGACCCACGCGCATGCCATCACGGGCCCGTTATCAGGACCTCGCTCCTCCCCCGCTCCCCCGGCGCGCTACCCGGCTCCCGGGAACAACGACGAGAAGGCGTCGGACGCCGCCGTCATCCCCTGCCCGAACGGCGCGTCCAGGTCCCAGATCAGGAACAGCAGGAAGGCGATCAGCGAGCTGAACAAGCCCGCCACGATCAACTCCGGTGCGGATCTGCGGATCTGCAACGTGAAGATCATCCCGACGGTGACCACCGCCCCGACGAGCAGGCCGAACCACACCAGCCCCGGCATCGAAGCGCCCGCCTGCTCGCCCCGCGCCTGTCGCGCGTCGTCCGCGATCGCGATCTGGTCCATGAGCGGCTGGTACATCTGCATTTCCTGGTCACCCTGCGGGGCATAGTCGGTGACCCCGTTGCGGACCGTCTGGAACAGCTTCGTGCCTCGATCGGAGAGCTCGCCGTGGTCGGCCATGTAGTTCCACTCGTCCTTGACCACGTACTTCACATAGGCGTTGATGTCCGCCCGGATCTGGTCGCGCACCGGCGCCGGATAGATCCGCACCCGCTCGCTGACCTCGTGCAACGCCTGTGCCTCGTGCCGTACTT
The DNA here is from genome assembly GCF_049739465.1 of Embleya sp. AB8. Classification (NCBI taxonomy): domain Bacteria; kingdom Bacillati; phylum Actinomycetota; class Actinomycetes; order Kitasatosporales; family Streptomycetaceae; genus Embleya; species Embleya sp. AB8. The sequence goes on along the minus strand of NZ_JBMHHY010000009.1, from coordinate 72,762 downwards.
CGTCCTCCGCCGCGGCCCGGCCCTCCCACACGGCGGCGATCGCGAGGCCGAGCACGATCGCGTAGACGACGCCGATCATCATCGTCATGTACTCGAGCACATCCGGAGTCGCGGACGGATCGTCGTCCTCCGGGATTCGGCGCTGTTTGAGTACGACGACCGCCAGCACGACCGCACACACCGCGGCCATCGCCAGCGCGAGTACAACCCAATGCGACATGGGTGACCTCCGGGTCCAGAGAGTCCGACGACCGACCGGCCCGAAGCCGGACGGACGCGACGAGCAAGCGGTGTCGGAAGAAGAAGCAGGAAGACCGGGCGAAGCGGCGAACCGCCGTCGGCGCGACCGGAGTCGGCCGGCGCGGCAGACTCAGCCGGAGCGGCCCCCCGAACCGCCCACGCCGGCCCGCATCCGCGGCTTGAGCGCGGCGCCGGCCAGGATCGCGGGCGCGACGACGAGCAGCGTGGTCGTCACGATCGACCGCCCGTGCCTCGGCGGCGTCGCCTCGGGCGGCCGAACCCCCGGGCGCCGCAGCGCGATCGGTTGCAGCGATGGCGGTGTGACGACGGGCGCGGTGGTCGGCGGCGTACTCGGCGGCTCCGAGGCGGGCGGCGTGGCGCGCACCGGCGGAGGCGGCGTCGGCTTGGCCACGACCACCGCGACCGGCGTGGGGCGCGCCACAGGTGGCGGCGAAGTGGTGTGCACCGGCGTGGACTTCGGCGGCGGAGTCGGTGTAGCGGACGGCTTCGTCGGCGGCCGGCACGACCCGTTCCGTACCAGCCGGAAGTCGACGCTCATCCCGATCCCCCCGGTCGGCGGCCCGGTCGCGGTGCTCACATCGACCCGGACACCCGACCCGGGCGATCCGCCGATCGACACGCAGATGTCCACACTCGTGCCGGGCGAATGGCCGCCCCCGCCACTCGACCCCGCCCACGCCACCCCGGCCGGCGCGACCAACGCCGCCCCCACCCCGACCACGCACCCCCACCGGCGCGCCCGACCCCATGCGCTCATGGCAAGGATCTTCCGCGCGATCGGCAACTTTAGCCCGATTAGCTGCCGGATTCACTCGTAAGGGTCATGCGCGCGCCAATTACGCACATCAACCGGCGACTTACCCAACGATCCCTGGCAATTCCCAACGATCAGGGGACCAAGGCCCGAGGGCCCGCTCCCCACCGCCGCCCTCGACCCCCAACTCTCCCACTCCCCAACTCCCCAACTCCCCAAGCACCCAAGCACCCAAGCACCCAAGCACCCAAGCACCCAAGCACCCAAAGTACCTAAATCACCCAAAGCACGAAGCCAATCAGTATGTCCGCTCCCCCGCCAACCACGTCCCCACAACCGCGACCCGCCCCAGTGCCATCGGCTCCACCACCCGCGGATCCGCGGCCAGCCACACCAGGTCCGCCACGCCGCCGACCACCAGCCCTCGCCGATCGTCCGCGAACGCCTGATAGGCGACCCCGTCCGTATACGCGTCCAGGGCCTGATCCACCGTCAACCGCTCATGCGGGGTCCACCCACCCGCCGGCAGCCCATCGAACGTCCGTCGGGTGACCGCGACTTGGATCCCCTCCAGCGGCAGCTGCGAGCTCACCGGCCAATCGCTCCCGAACGACACCGGTGCGCCCGAGTCGACCAGACCGCGCATCGGATACTGCCGGTCGGCGCGCGCCGGGCCGACCCGAGGTATCGACAACTCCATTTGCAGTGGGTCGAGTTGGGCCCACAGCGGCTCGAAGTTGGCAATCACCCCGAGCGCCGCGAAGCGGGCCAGGTCGGCCGGGTCGACGATCTGTACATGCGCGATGACCGGACGCCGGTCCCAGTCGGGGTTGCCGGCAGCGGCGGCCTCGATCGCGTCCAGGGCGGCACGTACCCCCGCGTCGCCGATCGCGTGGATGTGTACCTGAAAACCGTCCGCGTCGAACGCGGTGACCGCCTCGGCAAGCGCCGCCGGCGGCCATACCGGCATCCCACAACTGTGCGGCGCGTCGCAGTACGGCGTGAGCAGCGCCGCCGTACCGCCCTCGATCACCCCGTCCGCAAAGAACTTCACCGTCCGCGCGGACAACAGCGGCCCACCCTCGGCCGCCACTGTCGCGCGCGCCGTGCCGAACTCGGCCCGCTGCTCGTGCCACCGATCCGGGTCGGCGCGGAACGCCAGATTGGCCCGAAACGCCAACGCCCCACGCCGCGCCGCCTCGACGTAGGCCGGCACCATCTCCGGTTCCACCCACGCGTCCTGAACCCACGTCAGCCCAGCGCTCGCGTACGCCGTCCCGGCCACCCGTAGTGCGTCGACCAGTTCGTCCACCGGCCGTCCCGGGACCCGGTCGAGCACCAGGTCGCACGCGTGCCATTCGCGCAGCGTCCCCATCGGCGAGCCGTCCGGCCTGCGCACGATCCAGCCCAGCCGCGGCTCGGCGGTCTCGGCGGTCACCCCTGCCCGGCGCAGCGCCTCGGTGTTGCACCACACCGTGTGGTAGTCGTACGCCCGCAGCACCACCGGCCGGTCGGCCACCGCCGCGTCCAGCCAGCGGGCGTCGAACTCGCCGTCCGGCACCAGGGTCGGGTCGTAGCTGGCGCCGACGATCCAGTCCTCGTCCGGGTGTTCGGCCGCCCAGCGCCCCACCTCGGCGGCAATCGCCTCGACGCTGGTCAGCCCCTTGACCTGCGGCCCGAAGTGTTCGAGGCCGCCGAACAGGGGGTGTGCGTGGCCGTCGCCGAAGGCCGCCATCAACAGCCCGTCGCCCAACTCGACGACCTCGTCTCCGCCGAGCGCAAGCGCGTCCGGGCCGAGCGCGACGACCCGGCCGTCCCGTACGGCGAGCGCGTCGGTATCCGGCAGGCCCGAGCCGGTGCGGATGGTGCCCCGGAACAGGGTGCTGGTCATCGTGGTAACTCCGTAGTAGCTCAAGATTGTTCGGTTGGGCTCGGGTAGCTCGGACAACTCCGAGGAATTCAGAAAGGAATTCAGATCCGCTCCGCGTCCACCGTGGTCAACGTCGCGTACCGGGCCGGATCCCGGGTCCGGATCCGCCACGCGACCACCACCCCGACCGCGAACACGATCGGCAGTGGCACCAGCAAGGCGATGTTGACCCCGTCCGAAGCCCCGGTCATCAAGTCGAAGTTGGCACACACCAACCCGATCAGCACCAGCAGCCCCACGCACGCCGACAACGGCGCGCCGACCACCCGCCAGCCGGGCATCCCGCGTCGATCGGTGCGGAAGAAGCCGTAGACGGCGAGCGCGGCGAAGGCCTGCATCAGCATGATGCCGAGGATGCCGGTCCCGTTGGTCCACAGGAAGGTGACCGTATAGGGATCGCAGTCCACCACGATCGAGATCACGATCACCACGGCGGAGATCAGCACCTGGAGGATCACGGCGTTGACCGGCGATCCGGTGCGCGGCGCCACCGCGCCCAGCCGGCGAGGCAGCAGGCCCTCGCGGCCGAGTGCGTAGAAGTACCGGGTGGCGCTGTTGTGGAAGGCGAGGGTGGCGGCGAACGCGCTGGTGATGATGAGGACTTGCATCGCGTCGGCGGCCCACGCGCCGACGAATCGGGTACTCGCGGCGAACACCATGTCGGTCCCGCCGGTGCCGTTGGCCACCGCCTGGGCCCGGTCCGCGCCGTACGCGTTGATGATCATCCACACGGTGAACGTGTAAAACAGCGCGAGGAAGGTGACCGCGATGTAAGTGGCCCGAGGCACCGAACGCGCCGGATCGCGGGCCTCCTCGGCGTAGATCGCGGTGGCCTCGAAGCCGACGAACGCGCCGATCGCGAGCACGAACATGCCGCCGACCCCGTCGCCGCTCAGCCGGGCGGGCGAAAGCACGCCGAATTCCAGCCCGTTCGGCCCGCCGCCCTTGGCAACCACGCCGACCTCGAAGACCAGCAGGATCAGCACTTCCAACACCAGCACCACACCCAGCACCTTGGCGCTGAGCGTGACCTTGAGGTAGCCGAGCACCCCGACGGCGATCAGGCCGAGCAACGACCAGACCCACCAGTCGACATGAGTCCCGGTCAGATCCGCGAAGCCGTTGGCGGTGAAGAAGCCGAACGCGGCGAGCAGGCCGACGCCGATGGCGTTGTACGACAGCAGCGCGACGTATGCCGAGCCGACGCCGGCGGGGCGACCCACGCCGCGCCCGATGTACGCGTAGAAGGCGCCGGCGTTGCGTACGTACCGGCTCATCGCGGTGAAGCCGGTCGCGAACACGACCAGGAGCAGGCCGGAGATCAGGTAGCCCAGCGGCGCGGCCCGGCCGGCCATGCCGATCGAGACGGGCGCGACGCCGGCCATCACGGTGAGCGGCGCGGCGGCGGCGACCACGAAGAAGACCAGGTCGCCGGTGCCGATGGCGCCGCGTTCCAGGCGTGCGGTGGGGGCCGGTGCGGCGGCGGTGTCGGTTGCCACGGTTGCGGTGGAGGCCACAGGTATTTCCTCCCGGGCCGGGGGTCGGCAGCCGACCCGCGTGGGCAGGGACGCGATGGACGCCCGTCGTGTCGTCGGGACATCTTCGTCCGCGACGCAGCCCCCGGTGGGGTCCACCGACTGTGAACGGGTGCCGTCGGGAAGGTGATCGGCATTAAACTAAAGCCTTTAGTTTTCCGTTCAGGCAAGACCGTACTGCGCGAGGCACCGCCCAGGGAAGACCTCGTGCGGGTCGTTTGGAAAACTGCCGGGTAGCCGGCCGGACCCGGGCGGCCCGACGGAGAGGCGCGACCATGGGCAGGCCCCGTACCGCACTGCTCAGCGCCGACGGCATCGTGCGCGAGGCGCTCACGCTGATCGACGCCGAGGGACCGGCGGCGTTCACGCTGCCCCGGCTGGCCGCTCGGCTGGGCGTGAAGCCGTCCTCGCTTTACAACCACGTGGGCGGGCGGGCCGCGATCATCGAGGGGGTCCGGCGTCTGGTGGTCGAGGAGATGGACACCGCCGCGTTCGCCGAGCGGCCGTGGCCGGAGGCGCTGACCGGGTGGGCCCGTTCCTACCGGGACGCGTTCGCGCGCCATCCCGGCACGATCGGCCTGTTGGCGACCACGACGATCAGTTCGCCGGCGACGCTGGCGATGTACGAGGCCGTGGTCGGCGCGCTGGAGCGGGGCGGCTGGCCTCGGTCGGCGCTGGTGTCGGTGCTGACCTCGGTCGAGGCGTTCCTGCTCGGGTCCGCGCTCGACCTGGCCGCGCCGGACCTGATGATCGACCCGGGTGAGCATGCCGCCGAGGTCCCGGTGCTTGCCGCCGCGCTGGCCGCTCGGCCGGACAAGGCGAGCCGCGCCGACGCGGCGTTCGCGGTCGGCCTGGACGCGCTGGTGCGCGGACTGCGGGCCCGACTCGCGGAGTCGGCCGGCGACGCAGGGTGAATCCGCGACCCCGGCCGGGTCGCAGGGATTAGGCCAGCCTAACCTGCTCCAGTGAACGTCCTCCCGACCCGGGGTCATGCGACCAGGCGCCGAGCCCTGTGGCTGGTCTCGGTACTGCTCGTCCTGGCCGCCGCGTGTCTGCTCAGCCTCGCCGTGGGCAGCCGAGCCATCGCGCCGAGCGTGGTGCTCGACGCGCTCGTACACGGCGGCGACTCCACCGACGCCATCGTGGTGAACTCGATGCGGGTGCCGCGTACCGTGGTCGCGCTCCTGGTCGGCGCCTCGCTTGGCATCGCCGGCGCCTGTATGCAGGGCCTGACCCGCAATCCGATCGCCGAGCCCGGCATCCTGGGCATCAGTACCGGCGCGGCCACCGGCGTGGTGACCGCGATCGCGGTGTTCGGGGTGACCAGCCTGACCGGCTTCGTGTGGTTCGGCTTCGCCGGCGCGCTGTGCACGGGAGTGCTCGTGTACGCGGTCGCGGCGCGCGGGCGTGGTGGTGCCACGCCGGTCAAACTCGCGCTGTCCGGGCAGGCGTTGGCGGCCACGCTCGGTGCGGTGATCACCATGGTGCTGACCACCGATCAGGGCACCCTGGACCAGTACCGGTTCTGGCTGGTCGGCTCGTTGTCCGGGCGGACCGACGAAGTGGCCTGGCAGATGTCGCCGTTCGTGTGCGTGGGTGTGGTGTTGGTGGCGGTCACCGCGCGCGGGCTCGACGCGCTCGCGCTCGGCGACGACGTGGCCAAGGGGTTGGGACACAACGTGAACCGGATCCGGGTGATCGGCGGCCTGGGGGCGACCGTGCTGACCGGCGTCGCGGTGGCCGCGACCGGGCCGATCGCCTTCGTCGGCCTGGCCGTTCCGCATGCCGCCCGGGCGCTGGTGGGCACCGATCATCGGTGGGTGCTGGCCATGTCGGCGCTGCTCGCGCCGATCCTGCTGCTGGTCGCGGATGTGCTGGGGCGGATCGTGTTCCCGCCCGCCGAGGTGGAGGTGGGGGCGATGACCGCGCTGATCGGGGTGCCGATCCTGGTCGCACTGGTACGGCGCGGGCCGGTGGTGTCGGGATGAGCGACCTGGCGCGGCGCCGGCCGAGTGGCCGGACCGGCGACGATTCGAGCGAGCGGACGAGTGGCACGGCGGGTGACCGGACGAGCGGCGCGGCGAGCGGCGCGGCGAGCGGCGCGGCGAGCGACCGGTCGGAAGACCCGGCGAGTTACCGCTCGGGAGACCCGGCGAGTTACCGCTCGGGAGACCCGGTGAGTTACCGCTCGGCAGACCGCCCGAGTGACGGTGCAAGCGACCCGGTGGGCGACCGAACGAACTACCGCCCCTACGGCCATGTGCTCGTGCGCCGCCCGCGCTTCTCCTTCCTGCTGCACCGGCGCGCCACGGTGGTGGCGGGCGTACTGGCCGTACTGCTCGCGGCGGCGTTCCTGCTCAGCCTGTGTGTGGGGGTGCGGTTCATCCTGCCCGGTGACGTGCTCAAGGTGCTGTTCGGTATGGACGACAGCATCGTGATCGAGACGTTGCGGCTGCCGCGCGCCACGGTCGGGCTGTTGGTCGGGCTGGCGTTCGGTATCGCCGGCGCGCTGATCCAGACGGTGGCCCGCAATCCGCTCGCCAGTCCGGATGTGATCGGCGTATCGCACGGCGCCGCCGCGGCCGTGGTGTGCGGCCTGGTCTTCGGCTTCGGCGGGCCCACCGCAACGCCGCTGACCGCGGTCGCGGGCGGCACCATCGCCGCCTTCCTGGTGTACGTACTGGCCTGGCGCAAAGGCCTGAACGCGCAACGTTTCGTGCTGATCGGCGTCGGCATCTCGGTCGCCCTGGCCGCGGTCACCAATCTGCTGCTGACCCGGGCCGACATCACCCTGGCCCAGCAGGCCAAGGTGTGGATGTCGGGCAGCTTGAACGGGCGCGGCTGGTCGCAGGGCGAGCCGCTGTTCTGGGTGTTGCTCGCCCTGACACCGGCGATCGTGTGGGCCGCGCGGGCGGCCCGGTCGGCCGGGTTCGACGACGACACCGCGATCGCCCTGGGCATCCGGCTTGGGCGGATTCGGCTTGGCCTGGTCGTGGTCGGCGTATTGCTCGCGTCGGTGGCGACGGGGGCCGCCGGGCCGGTGGACTTCGTCGCGCTCGTGGCGCCCCAGGTGGCCCGCCGGCTGACCCGAACACCCCAGGTGCCGCTGGTGTGTTCGGCGCTGCTCGGCGCGCTGATCGTGGTACTCGCCGACATCGGCGCGCGGATGTCGATCTCCGACGCCGAACTGCCGGTGGGTGTCCTCACTGCCGCAGTCGGCGGCCCGTACCTGCTGTGGATGTTGACCCGTTCCCGTTCCGGAGGCGCCTCGTGACCACCCATCAGCTGGGCGCCCGGGAGCTGACCCTCGGGTACGAGGACCGGATCGTGGTCCGCGACCTGGACCTCGACGTACCGGCCGGGAAGGTCACCGTGGTGGTCGGCCCGAACGCCTGTGGCAAGTCGACCCTGTTGCGTTCGCTCGGCCGGCTGCTCAAGCCGGTGTCCGGCACCGTGCTGCTCGACGGCGCCGCGCTTCGCGAGTTGCCCACGCGCGAAATCGCCCGTCGGATCGGGGTGTTGCCGCAGAGCCCGGTGCCGCCGGAGGGGATCACCGTGGCCGACCTGGTCGCGCGCGGCCGGCAGCCCTACCAGCGCTGGTGGCAGCAGTGGTCGGACGAGGACGAGGACGTCGTCGCGGACGCGATGCGCCGCACCGACGTGGTCGACCTCGCCGACCGCTACGTGGACGAACTCTCCGGCGGGCAGCGGCAACGTGTCTGGATCGCGATGGCGCTCGCACAGGGCACCGGCATCCTGCTGCTCGACGAGCCGACCACCTTCCTCGACATCGCACACCAGGTCGAAGTCCTGGACCTGATCCGCGAGTTGAACACCACGCGCGAGCGCACCGTGGTCGCCGTCCTGCACGACCTCAACCAGGCGTGCCGCTACGCCGACCACCTGATCGCGATGCGCGCCGGTTCGATCGTCGCCCAGGGCACCCCCGCCGAGATCGTCACCGCCGATCTGGTCCACGACGTCTTCGGCCTGGCCTGCGTGGTCATCCCATGCCCGGTCACCGGTGCGCCGATGGTGGTCCCCGGGCAACCCCGAAAGGCCGTTCGCTAAACCGCAGTCCGCCCTCCCCGCCAAGGAGTTCGCATGCCCGTAACGCTCCCGCTCCGGATCGCCGCCGCCCTGGGCCTGGCCGCCGCACTCACCCTGACCGGGTGCTCCTCCGGGGGTGCCGACGGCGACCGGGACACCAAGGCCACACCGGCCGACACCCGCGAGGTACGCACCGCCAAGGGCGTGGTCAAGGTCCCGGTCGCGCCGAAGCGCGTGGTAACGCTGGACATGGGCGAGTTGGATACCGCCCTCACCCTCGGCATCAAGCCGGTCGGCTCGGTGGTCGGCAGCCCCGGTGCCGGTTTCCCGAAGTACCACGGCGACCGGACGGCCGGCATCAAGGAGGTCGGCGCGATCGGCGCGCCCAATCTGGAGACGATCCAGGAGCTCAAGCCCGACCTGATCCTGGGCAGCCTGGTCCGCGACGCCGACCGCTACGACGCGCTGAGCAAGATCGCGCCGGTGGTCTTCTCCGAACAGGCCGGCACCCAGTGGCAACAAAACTTCCTGCTTGACGCCGACGCCCTCAACAAAAAGGCCGAGGCCGACCGGGTCGTCAGCACATTCACCACCCGTGCCAAGGCATTGGGCACCACCCAGGGCGACCCGGCCACCGTCAAGGTCAGCGTGCTGCGCTTCATCGCCGGCGAGAACCGCCTGTACGGCAAGGCCAACTTCGTCGGCAGCATCCTGTCCACGATCGGCCTGGGCCGCCCCGAGGCCCAGAACGTGGACAAGTTCATGGTCGCGGTGAGCCCGGAGCAGATCGAAAAGGCCGACGGCGACGTCATCTTCGTGGCCACCTACGGCCCCAAGGACAAAACCGACCACGACAAGGTCTTCACCGGCCCGCTGTGGCAGACCCTGAAGGCGGTGCAAGCCGGCCGCACCCACGAGGTCGACGACGAGTACTGGATGGTGAGCACCGGCTACACCGCCGCCGACCGGGTCCTCACCGACCTGGAACACGACCTCCCGAAACGGGGCTGACCGGGCCGAATCCGCGGCGGACCGGGCGAATGCGACGGCAAAAGGTTTCATCGGCCGCCCGGTCGACAAACATCCAGTGTGCCCACCGCCCAACGGGTCGAATTCGGCCACGTGTGCGGCGGTTCCGATCGCGACGAACGGGGGCGCACGTGGCGGGGCTCGACGACGACCGCAGGGCCGAGCCGCCCCGGCGGCCGGGGGACAGCCACAACGATCTCGGCGGCACGGTGCACGGCCCCGTCGTGCAGGCCGGCGCCGTACACGGGGGCATGCACTTCTCGGTCGCCGAGCCCGCTGCCGCCGCCGTCGTGCCGTGGCAGCTGCCGCCGGTGCCGCGGATGGTCAATCGGGTCCGCGAACTGGACGCGCTGCGCCGGCTGCGCCATGGCGCCGGCACGGTCGCGCTGCTCAGCGGCCTGCCCGGGGTGGGCAAGACCACCCTCGCCCTGGCCTGGCTGCACGAGCTCGGCGACACGTTTCCCGACGGCCGGTTGTACGCCGATCTGCGCGGGCACGGCACCGAGCAGCCGGCCCTGCCGACCGAGATCCTCGGCGGCTTCCTGCGCGGACTCGGCGTGCCCGCCGACCAGGTGCCGCGCGCGACCGGCGAACAGCTGGGCCTCTACCGCTCGTTGACCGCCGGTCGCCGACTCGCCGTGCTGCTCGACGACGCGGCCACCGCGGCCCAGGTCCGACCGCTGCTCCCGGCCGGCGCCAATGTCACGGTGGTGACCAGTCGCAGCCGGCTGTCCGGACTGCTGGTGGACGGGGTGGTCCCGATCCACCTCGAACCGCTGGACCGGCAGGCCGCGGTGGACCTGCTCGCGGCCACGATGAACGACGACCGGGTCCGTCGCGAGCCGTCCCAGGCGGACGAGTTGGTCGAGCTGTGCGCCCGGCTCCCGCTCGCGGTGCAGGTGGCCGCGGCCCGGCTGGCCGCGCGCCCCGCCCGGCCGATCGGCACGATGGTGCGGGCCCTGGCGGACGAGCAGGGGCGATTGCACGCCCTCGCCCTGGACGGCGAACACACCGTCCGGGCCGCGCTGGACGTGTCCTATCGGGAACTGCCCGAGGTGGCCGCCCTGCTGTATCGCGGGCTCGGCGTGCATCCGGGCCCGGACTTCGGGCCCGCCGTGGCGGCGGCCGTACTGGGCCCGCGCGAGGAGTACGACCCGGACGCGGCGACGGATGTCCTGGAAGACCTCATCGACCGGAACCTGATCACCGAAGCCGCCGAGGGGCGTTACCGGTTCCACGACCTGATCCGACTGCACGCGGTGGCCCTGATGTCCGCTCGTCCGGGCCGGGAACGGGCCGAGACGCAGCGGGCCGTCCTCGACCACTACCTGGCCACAGCCACCCTGGCCGAGGAGTTGTTGGAGCCCCAACACCGCTCGCTGGCCCGCGACTACGCGAACCCCCGGATCCCGCGCGTGGAGTTCACCGACGGGCGGGCCGCGCTGGCCTGGCTGGAGCAACACCGGGTCACCCTGCTGGCCGCCCTCCGGACCGCTGCCGCCGTCGCCGAACTGCAAGCCCTGGCCTGGCAGTTGACCGACGCGCTGTGGCCGCTGTTCCTGCGCGGGAAGTACTTCGACGACGCCCGCACGGCGCACGAGCTGGGCTTGCGCGCGGCCCGGGAGTGCGCCGATCCGGCGGCGGAGTCGCGGATGCTCACCTCGGGGGGACTGTGCGAACTGAGCGCCGGTCACCATGAGCGGGCACTGCGGATGTTCGCCGACGCGGCCGGGGTGTGCGCGGACTCGGGGGATTCGGTCGGCGTCGCCCGTACCCGCAACTACACCGGCTTGGCGCTGCTGCGGTTGGGCCGACTGGCCGAGGCGGCCGAGGCGTTCCGCGAGGCCGAGGTCCGGTGCCGGGCGTCGGGGGACGTCCGCCCGGCCGCGCTGGCCCGGTTCAACCAGGGCGATGTCGCGCTGCGCTCGGGACGGTTCGACGAGGCGGCGGACCACGCGTGGTCGGCGTACGCGGACCTGACCGGGGTCGGCGACGAGTACAACGCCGCCCGCGCGCAGGTCCTGATCGGTCGGGCGCTGCTGGGTTCGGGCCGGCCCGCGCAGGCCGACACATACCTGGGCACCGCCCTCGGCGTGCTGCGCGAGCAACACGCGCGCGCCGAGGCGGCGCACGTCCTGTCCGCGCTCGCCGAATCGGCCGAGCGGCAGGGCCATCCCGACCGCGCGCGCGAGCTGTACACCGAGGCGCTCGATCTGTACGAGGCCATGCGAACCCCGGCGGCCGAGGCGGTGCGTACGCGGCTGCGCGGCCTCGATCCGCCGGGGTGATCGGATTGGTTCAGTTCGCGTGCGCTCCCAGGACGGTCAACGTGTGCAGGATCGACGCGTAGACCGGCCAGGACGGATCGGCACCCGTGCGCCGCGCGGTGCCCGGCGGCGCCGCGCCGATGCGCACCAGCGCCCGGTCCGGCCCACACACGATCAGAGTGACCAGCGCACCGGGATGCGCCGCGGCCAACTCCCGATCCCGGTCGCCGGCCGCCGGCCCATCGGCCGAGGTAACCAGCACGTCGGCCAACCCGGCGCGGGGTGACGGCAGTTCGACCCGCACGTGCTCGTCGACGGTGACCCACCCGTCGGCGGCACGCACCACCACGGTGACCGAGACCGCGTCCCGGTCGGCCTGCCGGGCGGCGACCGGGCAGCCGCCGGGCGTCGTCACCAGACCCGTCCGGGCAACTCGGCGATCCGGGTGAACGGTCGTCCCGGCGGCGCCTTCAGCTTGAGGTGGCGATACATCAGATTGCGGGTGTTCCGGGCGAATTCGCCGGGTTGGGAGGTGATCCGGCCGGCCACCCGGGCGTACTCGGGCCGGCGGAAGTCCTCCGGGATCCGGGCGAGTTGGGCGAGCATCGAGCGGCGATGCCGGATCCGCGGCGCGAAGGCGGCCAACTCGCCCAGCGGCGAGGCCGGATCGATGTCCTGCTCGGGGTAGGTCGCCAGGGCCACCGGCGCCCCGGTGGCCGTCGCGTACAGGCTCAGCGAGCCGTGGTCGCCCACCACGCAGTCCGCCGAGACCAGCACTCCCCGCCAGTCGTCCTCCGGCGGAATCAACACCAGGCCCTCGCGCAACGGCCGGGCGAGCCAGGCGCGCACCTGGTACGCACCGTGCCCGCTCCACACGTTCGGGTGCATCAGCGCGGTCACCCGATAGGCGTCGCGTGGCAGTTCGGTGGTCATCCGGTGCAACAGCTCGGGGGTGCGGCCGAGCAGCGAGTTGCCGCCCCACGTGGAAGTGACCACGATGTGCCGCTGCCGGGCGCCGATCCGCAGCGCATCGCGATAGCGCGCCCGATTCGGCCGACTCGCCACCAGGCAGTCGTAGTTGGGATCGCCGGCGACCACCGCGGCGGTGACCGCCTCCGGGCAGGTCGTGCCGAGTCGAACCAACTCCTCGGCATGCGCGAGCAGGATTGTCGCGGGCACCAGCCGACCGTCCCGGATCAGCCATTGCGCGGACATCCCGTAGGTGCCGCGCGCGGCGACCTCGCGTCCGCCGCGCGGGGCGGAGACGAGCTTGTTGTGTCCCGCGCCGTGCGCCATCACGATGATCGGCGCGTCCAGTTCGTGCAGCCCCTCGTGCCCGGCCGCCAACGCGAGGTCGAACCGCATGTCCACGGCGCGCTGCCAGGGCACCGTGGTGGCGCCGAGCCGGTCCAGGAACTCCGCGACCCCGGAGCTGAACACCGTGGGCGCCATGGTGAAGAACACGTGCACCCGCAGGTCCCCCTCCAACAGCCGAACCGCGTCGATCAGCCGCTGCCCGGACGTGACGTTGTGCACCACGACCAGGACTCCCCGCACCGCCGATCGGGTCGTCCACCGTGCCGCGTCCGGTCGGACGGGTACGGGTCTCACATCGTTGGCTGTCATGATCGTCATCCACGCCTCCATGAGCGTCGTCGTCACCGGACGGGCCCCGTTCCCCCGTGGCCGGGCGGATCAGTTCGGTCGATACGGCCGATCGCCGTCGACAAGTGCGACATCCCCGACGCAGGGGACGAAATCCTTGCAGTTCGCCTGCAAGGACGCTGCACCGCCGCGGCAAACCGGAACGCGCCCTCGCGCATGGGCGATTTCCGGTCGGATTGCGGCCGTGGCGTGCTGGTGGCGCTGTGGCGGGACGTGCCACAGTGGTTGGACGACACCTCGGCACCGGCGCGCTTTTGCCAGGAGGACTGGGGCGGGGGGATAACGCGATGCCGGCAATTCGTGTGCTGGGCCCGATGGAGTTGTGGGTGGACGGCGAACGCCATCCTCTGGGGTCGCTCAAGGAACGATGTGTGCTGGCCGTGCTGTTGGCCGCCGAGGGCGGGTCGGTCGCCACGGATTCGGTGATCGCCCGGGTGTGGGACGACGAACCGCCGCTCACCTCGGTCGACACCTTGCGCAGCTATGTGTCGCGATTACGCAATCGGCTGCGGGTGGCGGGTGATTCCGTACGGCTCTTCTCGGACTCGCGCACATATCGGCTGGAAATCGATCCCGACTCGGTCGACTTCCGTCGGTTTCGCCGGCTGTACGAACAGGCGAATGCGACCGAGGACCCGGCGTCCGCCGCCGACCTACTGCGTGAGGCGGAACAGCTGTGGCACGGCCAGCCGTTCGCCGGTCTGCCCGGCCTGTGGCTCGAGTCGATGCGCGGCAGGCTCGAGGAGCAGCGCCGACAGATCCACGAACGTCGCGTCCATCTGGAGGTGACCCTCGGCCGACACGCGGAAGTCGTGGGCGAGTTACGGGAGTTGGCGGCCCGCCATCCGGTCGCCGAGCCGGTGGTGGCGGATCTGATGCTCGCGCTGTACCGATGCGGGCGCTACAGCGAGGCGTTGGAGGCCTACCGGCGCACCCGAGCCCGACTCAGCACCGAGCTGGGCGCCGATCCGGGCCCCGATCTGCAACGGCTGCACACCCGATTGTTGCACCGCGACCCCGCGCTGTCCGTTCCCGCCCAACGACGCACCCGGACGCGCGCGTTGCCGGTCGCGCCGACCCCGACCGCGCCCGACACACTGCTGCGGGACACCCGGCACTTCACCGGTCGGCAGGCCGAACTCGCCCGACTGTTGCGGGTGGACGAAATCGGCACGGCACTGCCGATAACGGTCGTGTCGGGCATGGCCGGGGTTGGGAAGACCTGTCTGGTCACCCATGCCGCGCATCGCATGCGGGCGAGCTATCCCGATGGCCGGCTCTACCTGAATCTGCACGCGCACGACCCGCACGAGGCTCCGATCGAGCCGACCGAGGCGCTGGGTTCGTTGTTGATCGCGATGGGCATGCCCGCGCAACATCTGGCGCTCACCCGGGATCTGCGGGCCGCGCAGTGGCGGCGGGAGATGGCCGATCGGCGGGCATTGATCGTGCTGGACGACGTTCGGGACGCCGGCCAGGTGCGGCTGTTGTTGCCGGGGAGCCCCCGTTGCCGGGTCCTGGTCACCAGCCGCCGCCGGCTCACCGACCTCGAGGGCGCGGGTTCGCTACCGCTGGAGGTACCGGACACGGCGGACGCGGCGGCGCTGTTCACCCGGATCGCGGAGGAGTCCCGGGACCTGGCGGGCGCGGACCACGCGCTGGTCGCCGAGATCGTGAACCGCTGCGGAAATCATCCCCTTGCGGTACAGCTCACCGCGAATCGGTTCCGTCATCGGGCCGGGCAGGTCCGCGATCTGGCGGCACGCCTGGCCGAGGCGCCGCGCCCGCTCGACGTGATCGACGCACCGCCGGGCATCGCGATGGCGTTCGACCTCTCCTACGCGGAACTGGCCCCGGCCGCACGCACCGTCTTCCGCCGGCTCGCGCTGCATCCGGGTCCGGACCTCGGCTGGTTCGCAGCAGTCGCGTTGTGCGGCGTCGGTGCGGACGAGACCCGGCGCGGCATCGACGAACTGGTGGAAACACACCTGCTCGAAGAGCCCGCCCACGACCGCTACCGCTTCCACGACCTGGTGCACGACTTCGCGATCCACGCCGCACACCGGGAGGACTCGCCCGAGACCCGCACACAGGCCATCCGACGGCTGCTCGACCTGTATCTCGACCTGGCCGAGCAGGCGGACCGGTCGGCCTATCCGCACGCGCGCCGATCGGGCCTGGTACCGATGCCGGCCCGACGTGCGGAGCCGCCGTTCCGAACGGCCGAGGAGGCGGAGGACTGGCTGGCCCGCGAGCGGGCCGCCCTGGTCGCCGCGACCCGGCTGGCCGGCGCCGCGTCCCCGGAGCATCTGCGCTTCCTGCCCGAGGTGTTGGGCAGGTCGCTGCTGAAATGGGGGTCGTGGACCCTCGCACGCGACCTGTACACCGCCGCGCTGGACGCGTGGCGTCGGGCCGAGGTGCGGGAACAGCGGGCCGAGACACACCTGTTGATCGAGCGCGCGTCGATCCAGTGGCGGCTTGCCGCGCACGAGGCCGCCTTTGCGGACGCGGCCGAGGCACTCGCCCTGGCGGAGGGCGCGAAGGATCCGTCCGGTCAGGCCGAGGCGCTCGCCGAACTCGGCGCGACATACGTACGCGCGGGCCGTTTCGCGGCGGCTCTGGAGCACCTGGAGCGGGCCCTCGCCATTCACCGCGGAATCGAGAATCCGCACGGCCGGGCCGGGGTGCTCCTGTATCTCGGGGTGGCCCTCGGCCATTTGCGGAGATTCGACCCGGCCGCCGAGCACATGTCGGCCGCCGGGGACATCTACGCATCGCTGGGCGAGCACCGCGAACTGGCGAAGATTCTCAACAACCTCGGCGAGCTCTATTTCCTGCAGGGCGATTACGACAATGCCGAGCGCTACTACCTGAAATCGCTCGACGTGGTCCGGCGCACCAACAGCCGTGCCGAATATGCGATATTGATGAACAACTTGGGCCAGGTCCAACTCGCGCGCGGAAATCCGACCGGCGCATTGGACCGCTACGCGCAGGCCATCCAGGTCTACGAGCAGATCAGCGATCTGCGCAGCGAGGCCGACACCCGGATCAATGTCGGCCTCGCGCATCTGGCGATGGGCGCCGCCGGCGAGGCGCTCGCGCACTTCGGCCGAGGGCGCGAGATCGCCGAGCGCATCGGCGACGCCCTGCACCGCCAGCGCGCCGCCGCCGGTTTCGCCCGGGCCCACGAGGACCTGGGCGACCGGATCGCCGCACGTGCGGAGTACCGCAGGAGCGCGGAGTTGGCCCACACGATGGGCACGGAACTCGAGGAGGCGCACGCCCTGGCCGGCCTGGCCCGGACGACCGAGGCACTCGACGGCCCCCTCGCCGCCCGCCCGTACTGGGTGTCCGCGCTGGCCGGCTACGAGCGTGTGGGGGCCGCGGCGGCGGAGGGGGCACGGGAGGCACTGCGCCGCATCGACGATGCGGCGCAGTGATTGCTCAGACGAGGCCCGGGGACCAGGTCGAAAGAAACTCACCCACGCTCATCATGAACGTGGTCGGTACATTGACACACCCGAGCAACCCAAGCAATTGGGATATATACATTCAATGTCCTTTGGAATCTTTTCCACGGGCTGCAAGAATTTCCGCCCGCACGCAGAAGATACCACCGAAACGATCTATGCCACCACTCCTCGTAGGCACGGGACTTCGATACGTGCACGTCCGCCCGTCAGTGCGCCCGATTCATCCGATCAGCTCGGTTCGCGACAATCGCGCAAGGCACCTCATCCGCTCTTTCCGCCTTGTCCGGATTTACCGGCAGAGTCGCCAACTCGGCCAATGCCTCCGGCGCGCCCCGCATGGTGCGCATGCCGGGGAAGGCGTTGACGTCGATGATCGACGGGGTGCCGTCGACCTCGAGGATGTCGACGCCGTAGACGTCGAGGCCGAAAGCGGTGCCGACGTCGCGGGCCAGGGTGGACCAGCCGGGTGGGAGGTCTTCGGGGGCGATCGGCTTGGTTTCGGCGGGGCCGTCGAGGGCGGTGCGGCGCAGGCCCGCGAAGACCTGGCCGGCGACCACCCACAACTTGTGGTCCCAGCCGCCGTTGTCGACGAACTCCTGGGCCACGATCGGCTCGTCGGGCCAGTCCCGGGCCAGCGCGCGCAGTGCGGCGACGTCGTCGACGCGGGCGACCAGGTCGTGTCGGCGGCTGTACCGGCTCTTGACCATGAGCGGGTACGCCGGGCCGGTCGCGAGCAGCCCGGCCGGGGATCCGAAGGCCCGGGTGGCCGGGAACGGCAGCCCGGCCGCCCAGGCGAGTTCGGCCATGCGTACCCGGTCCTGGCAGGCCCGGGTGGCAGCAGCGGAGTTGAGCACGCGCGCGCCGTGTCGCTCGGCCCGTTCGGCGAATGCGAGCGCCTTGGCGGTGCGGGCCTTGAGCAGGTAGACGTCGGCGGTGATCGGGTGTTGCTCCGGGACGGCGTCCGGGTCGAGTGCGCTCACCTCGTGACGGAGCGTCAGGAGGGCGCGCGCGGCGACCAGAAGCGGGTGATCGGGGCGATCGGTGACAAAGCAGACCCGCATGTGCGCACGCGCCCCGTCAGCCGACGTACGCGGGCGGCGCGGCGTCGACGACGGCACCCGTACCGTTCGCGGTCATCATGTTCGCACCCATCGTGTTTCGGGTCGGCGCGACCACGGCCCTGGGCCGCAGGGGCGTGACGGCCGCACCGGCGGTGCCGGTCGCGCCGAGCGCTCCGCCGCCGGCCGACGCCGCGCCGGCCGCGAGGTCGAGCACCGCGCGGGCCACCCGGGCCACCCCGTCCGGCACCCGGCGAAAACTCGGGAAGTCGTTGATGTCCACGACCATCGGCCCGTCCGGCCCCTCGATGATGTCGACGCCGAACAGGTCGAGGCCGAAGGCCGCGCCGATCCGGTGCATCAGCGCGGCCGTTCCGCTCGGCAGCGGGACCCGGCTCTCCCGGACCGGATGATCGGGATGCAGCGGCGATCGGCGTACGGTGGCGTGCAGTTCGCCCGCTACCGAGTACACCTTGAGGTCCGCGCCGTCGTTGGGCACGTACACCTGGGCCAACAGTGGCCCCTCGCCCGCCAGTTCCGCACCCAGGCGGGCCAACTCCGCAGGTGTGGACACCAGATGTACCGCCCGTCCGGAGCTGCCGTCGGCCGGCTTGACCACGAGCGGGTAGCGGTCGGCGGGGATCGAGCCGAGCAGTTCCGGCACCGCCGCGAAGTAGGTGACCGGCATCGGCAGCCCATGGGCACGCGCGATCACCGCCGCGACCGCCTTGTCCCGTACCGAACGTATCGAGCGCGCGTCGTTGATCGTGGTCGCCCCGAGCGCCGCCGCGGCCTCCAGCATGCTCAGCCCCGGACCGCCGGAGACGGTCTTGAGCACCCACGCGTCGTGCGAGCCGGCCCGGATCAGTTCGGACAGTTCGATCAGCGAGCTGCCGGGGCGCACGATGTCGACGTGATGTCCCCACGCGTCGAGCTGTCGGACCACGTCGAGCGGCATGCCGTCATGGCGGTATGTCTCCTCAACGAGGAAGGCCAATTTCATCGTCGTTTCCCCCCGGGACGGCCGCCGTTCCCCCATCCGGCAGAACTTTGACGGCACAGCATGCCACGCGCTTCGTGGACGACCGGCACACACCCCACCAAACTCCACGGGTGGGCACCGTCATGGGTCATTCGGGGGGTGCTTCGTCATCGGGTCAAGAGTAGAGAGGAATCGACGGCTCCGCTCGGACACCCGGTACGGCACGCGACGAGCGCGGACCGGACGCGAGGCACCGACGCGGCGTCACGCCGGGCGCGGGCCCGGGAATCGGCGCGGCGTCGGATCGCCCGGAATGCCGGCGATCCCGTCCAGGAGCCAGCCGATCGCGTCGGCGGGCGCGCGCGGACCCGGCGTCCGACGGTCGAACACGTCCGCCGCGTCGATTGCCGAGAGCGACGCGCCGAGGGTGCCGATATGCCCGCCGGAGGCGACCACGGCGGCGAGTTCGGGCAGTACCTGTACCTCCTCGACCCGCAGATGCGCGTCGACCGTCTCCACCAGGGCCTCGACGGCGGCGGCCACCAGCCACGTCCGCTCCCGGTCCCGATCCAGGCCGGCGATCATCGTGGTGACCGCGGCCAGGTCGTGGTCGATCCGGTGGTGGTCGGCCTCCAGGCGGTTGAGCAACAACCGCAGTTCGGGCCGGGCCACCCGAAGCACCGGCCACAGGCACGTGTCCTCGTACTCGTGATGGGCCATCAGGATCCGGGCCAGCAGCCGCCATTGGGCAAGCAGCTCGGCGGGCGCGCCCGCGTCGGCGGACAACGCGCGGATCCGCTTCGGCATCGGGTCGAGATCGCGGCGCAGCGCGGTGTGCACGAGCCGGATCCCGGTGAAGCGCAGGAGCGGTGACGCGGCGGACATGGGAGCGGCGGACATGGGGAGGTTCCTTTTTGCGGACGGCGATGCGTCGGACCGGGAGACCGGGATTCCGGGAAACGGGGAACCGGGGAACCGGGGAACCGGGGAACCGGGATTCCGGGATTCCGGGAGACCGGAAGTCGAGCATCGCGCAGCGGTGCGGCCGAGGCCGCGTGGACGCGTAAGTGTTACGCGCGTCAATCAACGTCCGATGCACATCCGCTCAACACCCTTCCGGAGGCCGCCCGATGGCGTGCCGTCGGTCAGTCCCCGGGAGTCGCAGGCGTGGGGGACGTCGCAGGCGTCGCAGGCGTCGAGGACGTCGCAGGCGTCGGGTTGGTCAGGCCGGCGAGGAGCAACCGGCGGACGTTCTCGAAGGCCGCCTCGGTTTCCGGCGCGGCCCAATCGGCGGCGTGTACCGGGTCATGGAAGCGGTCGGTGGCGTGGAAGATCGCCACGGCCGTTGCGCGCGGATCGGTCGGCGCGAACGAGCCGTCGGCGATCCCGTCCGCGACCAGCCCGGTCAACTGCTCCAGCAGGCCCTCGACATGCCGGGTGATCTCGGCACTGGCCTGGTTCGCAAGCTGCATGTAGGCCGCGAACAGCTCGGGGTCGGCGGACGCCTTGGCCCGCTTGGCCGCGAACAGCCCGGCCAGCCAACGGGACAGCCGCTCGGCGGGTGTGCCGTCGGCGGCCAGTACCACGGCGAGGGTGTCGTGGGTACGGTCCAGCCACCCGCGCGTGACCGCCTCGCGCAGCGCCTGCTTGCTCGGGAAATGCCGGTAGACGCTGCCGTGGCTGACCCCGAGCGCCCGCGCCACGTCCACGACCGTGGCCTTGGCCGGGCCGTACCGCCGCAGGACGTCCTCGGCGGCGCCGAGGATCTGCTCGGGGGTCAACGGATCGTCGGCCACGGTCGTACCTCTCTCCCTGTCTCCCGGCTCCCCTGCTCGCGAACCGCCCGCGCCGGTCGCGTGCCGACTGCGGCAGGCGGCTGCCGCTTGTGCGGTCGGCTACTTCTCGCTGTCCAGGTGGGCCATCATCGGCGCAGCGTACCGGCCGCCCGCTGCGGCGCCGGCGGGGACCGCCCGCTCGATCGCGGCGAGGTCCTCGGTGGTCAACCGTACGTCCAGCGCGCCGAGCGCCTCGGCCAGCCGGTCCCGACGGCGTGCACCGACCAGCGGGACGATGTCCTCGCCGCGCGAGAGCACCCACGCGATGGCGATCTGCGCCACGCTCGCGCCCTTGGCCTCGGCGATCGTGCGCAGTGCCTCGACCAGGGCCAGGTTGTGCTCGAGGTTGTCGCCGCTGAAGCGCGGGCTCATCCCCCGGAAGTCGCCGGGCGCGACGGCCCGCTCCCGGGTCCAGTGGCCGCTGATCAGGCCGCGCGAGAGGACCCCGTAGGCGGTCACGCCGATGCCCAGCTCGCGGCACGTGTCCAGGATGTCGTTCTCGATCCCGCGCGAGATCAGCGAGTACTCGATCTGGAGGTCGCTGATCGGATGCACCGCGTGTGCCCGGCGGATGGTGTCGCTGCCGACCTCGGACAGGCCGATATGCCGGACCCGGCCCGCCTTGACCTCGTCGGCGATGGCGCCGATGGTCTCCTCGATCGGCGTGTTCGGGTCGACGCGGGCGAGCCGGTAGGTGTCGATGTGCTCGGTGCCGAGCCGGACCAGGCTGTAGGCGAGGAAGTTCTTCACCGCGACGGGCCGCCCGTCGTCGCCGCCCCAGCCGCCCTCGGCGTCGCGCAACGCACCGAACTTGACGCTGAGGTGCACCGCGTCACGGTCCCGCCCGCGCAGCGCCTCGGCGATCAGCAACTCGTTGTGGCCCATGCCGTAGAAGTCGCCGGTGTCGAGCAGGGTGATCCCCGCGTCGAGGGCGGCATGGATGGTGGCGATGCTCTCGGCGCGGTCGGCGGGCCCGTACAGCGCCGACATGCCCATGCACCCGAGGCCGAGCGCGGAGACCTGGTCACCGGCCGAACCACCGAGATTGCGCTTGATCATGAAGTTTCCCTTCGACCGTATCGGGCCCCCGGAACGCCCGGGGCACCCGCCGCCGGCAGCGGTGCCGACGACTCAAGCATGGCTCATGGACTGACAGATTTCAATATCTGTCAGTCCATGGATATTCGGGGGTGTCGGGATGGGGTGTCGGGATGGGGTGGCCGGAGGGCGGTGCGGGGGGAGTCGGGGGGTGCGGGGCGGGGTGCCGGGCGGGGCGGCGCGGGTTGATGAGGGGCGGGGCGCGGGGCGGGCGGAGTGCGGCGGTGCGTGGGCGCGGGGCGGGGCGGGGCTGGGCGGCATGGCGCGATGCGATGCGGGGCGGCGCAGTGCGGGGTGGCGCGGCGTCGGCGCGGCATGGCGCAGGTACGGCGCGGGCGCAGCGCGGATGATGCAGCGTGGGGTGGCATGGGTGCGGGGTGCCATGGGTGCGGCGCGGCGTGAGTGCGGCACGAGCACGGGCACGGCACGGGCACGGGCACGGGGCGAATGGTGCAGCGCGGGTTGTGCGGCCGCAGTGCAGTGCGGGGTGGCGTGGGCACGGTGTGGCGCGGCGCGGGTGCGGGATGGCACGGCCCGGGCACGTCATCGGCATCGGCGCGGGCGCCGCGCGCGTGGTGCGGCGCGGGCATGGCACGGCACGGTACGACGCGACGCGCGTGGTACGGCACGGCACGGCACCGCGCACGTGGTGCGGCGCGCGCGGCCCGGGTCCGCCCAACACACGCCCTGCGCACGGCACTCAGGCACATCGGCCCCGCGACAACCGCCCTACACGCAGCGCCCACGCCCGCCATGCCGCACCGCACCACGCCCTACGCGCGGCGCCGACGCACGCCGGCCCGGCGACACCCCCCTACGCGCAGCACCCACGCACGCCGGCCCGCCCAACACCCCTTCTCCGCGCGCCATTCACGCGCGGCGGCCCACCCGACACCCGCCCCCACAGAGCGGTCCGCAGGCCGCGAGACGCGGGACGCGCGGGCGACCCACCGGCCGTCTTCGCCGGATCCGCGTCGCCATCAATAGGGCAACGGTCGCCCGGAGGGTGTGCGCAGATCGGTCGGCGGCTGAGGCCGCGGGGAAACGGGGCGTTTGACGATCCTGATCCGCGTCATGGCCACGGCCTCCTGGTCGTTCCGGGGTCCGGCGCAGTCGCCGTGGTGCGCACGATGCGCACTACCTGCTCCTTCGATACCCACCCGGACGCCCCGAACCCTCCGCCGACGGCGAACAACCCCACTTTCCCACCGCCCGACCCGAACCCCCGTCCCCCACAGGGCCGAATCACTCCGAAACACGGCCCGGCCCGCCCAACTCACCAACCGTCCCCAGCAGTTCCAAAGCCCACCGCCAACTCCCGCAACCGAAGGGGCAGACGCCCGGCAAGCCCTCGGTCCAGCCCCGCCGCCACCCCGTCCCCACCGCCGGTTCCACCCTCAACCCTTCCACCCACAACCCTCGGCCGAGCCCGCTTCCCGACCGCCGAACCGAAGGTGCTCGACCCGGCGCCGGCAGGACACCGCCGGTGACCATCTCGACGCCACCCTCCTCCTACCGGCCCCGGCCGATCCCCCACTCCGGCTATAGTGAGTCCCATTTTCCAACTCACTCGTCGGAGGCGACGCCATGGAGCACGCAGGATTGGCGCGGGCAGAACAGCCGACCACGGGGCAGTCGGCCACAGAGCAGCCGGCGGGGGCACCCCAGCCCACCTCGCTGCGCGAGATATCGGTCGATCGGTCGTGGTGGTCGTGGGCCGGCGTACACGGTGGGTACCTAGCGGCGCTCGGACTGGACGCGATGCGCGAAGACGTGCTCAGCCGGTCCCCCAATAGCGAACGGCCGGTCCGGACCGTCACCACGCACTTCCTCAGGCCGGTCGACCAGCGGCCATTCGTCCTGGCGACCACGATCGAGCACGCCGGGCGTGGTACGTCGATGTCCTCGTTCCGTACCGAACAACAGGGCGAGTTGGCCCTGTTCGGCTCGGCCGTCTTCGGTGCCCGCCGACCCGGCCCCGCCGAGGACGGCACGCCGGCGCCCTCGGTACCGCCGGCCGACGAGTGCGCCGTGCTCGACCTGCCGCTCGAACTGATCCCGTTCCCCCGGCAGTTGGAGATCCGCCCGGCGACCTCGACGCTCCCGCTGTCCGGCGCCGCCGAAGCCGAGCTGACCGCGTGGATCCGGTTCGCCGACGGACGCCCCCTCGACGCGGCGGCCGTGCTCGTCCTGACCGACGCGCTGCCGCCGGCCCTGTTCGCCCGCTGGACCCGCCCCCGGCCCGTACCGTCGGTCGAACTGACCGTGCACTTCGGCGATGCCTTGGACGACGGCCCACTCGACGGCTGGGCGCTGGTCCGAATCCGCGCCGAACACGCGGGCAACGGCTGGGCCGTGGACGACAGCGCGGTCTGGACGGCGGACGGCCGCCTGCTCGCCCTGGGCCGCCAGGCCCGCCGAGTCCTCGCCGACCCGACAGCCACTACCACCGCCACCGCCACCACCCCGTCGACGTCGGCGCACCCGTGACGCCCAGCACCTCCCATCCTTGAACCCAAACGCGAACCCGAACCCACGCCACCGATCTTGCCGGCATCGAAATCCGCACCATCAAGGGCCGGTTCGGCGACGGCTGCTCCTCGGCGGCGGCTCCTCGGCGGCGCCACCACCGCCGTCGCCGAAGCCGGCAACCCGGGCTCGCACGACGCCGGCGCCTTCTCCGGCCGCCCGGCCGGCGCAATCGCCCACCAAGTTCAGCCGCAAACCGGCCGCGTACACCAACGCCCTGCCACCGTGAACGCCGAGATCCCGCCCGCCCTGTCGGGCCGACGGGATCTCGGGATCTCGGCAACACGGAGACGGGGTGCCCACGAAGCGGCACCCGCCGTCAGTCGCTCTTCACGCCGCGCTGCGCGGTCTCCACCACACCGGTCACATGCGCCGGAGTCATCTGGAGCAGCCCGCCGACCTGATCGAGGAGCGCCCGCTCGGCCGAGCCGATGCCACCGTCTGCGGCGGCGATCAGCGCCGCCCGGGTGACACACCTGCCGTGGAGCAGCTCCGAGCCGAGGCCAACCACCGGCACTCGTCACGAGGCACCCGGAACCTCCGCTTCCCGCTCGCCATTCGGCGCGGTCCGCCCACCCCCGGAAATCACCGAAACGGCGAGCGCACCAAGAGCAAGAACCCCGAACGCCACCCAGAGCGCCACGGTATATCCATGTACGACCCCGGATCTCACGGCCGTCTCACCGTTTCCGTGGTCGTCGAGGTACGACGAGGTGACGCTGGTCTGGATCGAGTTGAACAGCGCGGTGCCGAGCGCGGCGCCCACCTGTTGCACCGCGTTGTACGCCGCGGACGCGATCCCCGCCTCATGCCAACCCACGTCGACCATCGCCAGGTTCGTCGCCACCGCCAATAGACAACCGAGCCCGAGCCCGGTGAGGATCTGCGCCGGCACCAGATACGCCACGAACACATGCGAGCTGTCCGCGGTGAGCCGAGTAAGAATCAGCAACCCGATCGCGCCGAAGATCAGGCTGAACACGATCAGCAACCGAGGGGCGACCCGACCGGACAACTTCGCGGCGATCAACATCGACCCGACGATCGTGGCGACGGCGTTCACCAGCAACGAAAGCCCGGTCTTCACCGGCGAATATCCGAGAATCGTCTGCGAGTAGTAGCTCATGAACAGGTAGAACCCGTAGATCGAAACAAACATCACCCACACGGACACGAAGGCCGCACCGCGCACCCTGTGCAGGACGATGTGCAACGGCATCAGCGGGTTCTTCGCCTTCGTCTGGACGAACACGAACAGCACCAGCAACAGCAGGCCGCCGACCAGCAGAAGTACGACCAGCGAATCGCCCCACCCACGCGGCTCGGCCTGGGTGAAGGCATAGACCATCGCGACCAACCCGCCCGTACTCGAAACAACCCCCGGCACATCGAGCGTGCGCAGACTCCCCCCGGGTTCGTCACGCAGAATCAGCGGCGTGCCGGCCAGGGCGAGCAGGGCCATCGGGATGTTGATGTAGAGGCACCAGCGCCAGTCGGCGTACTCGGTGAGCAGCCCGCCGGCCACCACACCGAGCGCCGCGCCACCCGCGCCGACGGCGGCGAACACGCCGAACGCCCTGCCTCGTTCGACCGCGCCGGTGAACGTCAGCGTCAACAGCGACAGCGCGGCCGGCGCCAGCAACGCGGCGAACACCCCCTGCGCTGCCCGGGCACCGACCAGGGTGCCCAGGTTCTGGGCAGCACCGCCGACGGCCGAGGAGACCGCGAACCCGAGCAGGCCGACCGCGAACGATCGCCGGTGGCCGAGGACACCACAGACGCGCCCGCCCACGAGAAGTAAGCCACCGAAGGCAAGCGCGTACGCCGTGATCACCCAGTGCCGGTTCGCGTCCGACATGCCCAGGTCCTGCTGTGCGGAAGGGAGCGCGATGTTCACGATCGTCGCATCCAAAACGATCATCAACGTCGCAAGGCTGATCACCGGAAGGGTCCACCAGCGCCTGTTCGACTGCGCCAGGGACTGGGACGGGGAGGCTTCCTGCTGAATATCGGTCATGTCGACTCGCACTTCGGTCCAGTCACTCGAACAACGTTCCATAGCTCGACGAGCGTACTACGACCCGACCCGCGGTAAGGCTCCGAATCCGCCCGGGCACGAGCCCGCAGAAGCCCGCCGAGATACACGAAGTAGCCCTGAATCCAAGGGAGTTGCCAGGTCGGCAACAAATCCGGAAACAGCCCGGCAAGCAGGCGCGGCCCCCGGGATCGCCCGCCGACAGCGGGCCGGGGCGGGCGACCGGCGGGCTGCGAGAAGGACCGCCGAGCGGACCGGCGGCGAACCGCGCCCGGGCCGGAGGCGAGCATCACCCACACCGGAGGCGAGCGTCACCCCACCCCCGGACGGCGAGCAACACCCCACCCCGGACGGGGACCAAGGAGGACCGATGCGGCCCGAACACACGGTGATACGTTGTGCGCAACTTTTTGGGGCAGCCAGATAAATCCGGAGGTGAAGGTCATCGCAGACAAGGACCGGAATAAGGACCGGAATTCGGTAAACCAACCCGGCCGCAGCGTCGGTAACGTCTGGCTGCGGCCCTCGCGTGGCAACAAGAATGCCGAACCGCCACTCACCCGGGCCCGCATCATCGAGGCAGCCGTCGCCTTGTTGGACGAAGAAGGAATGGATCGGCTGACGATGCGTCGGCTCGCCGAAAAACTCCAGGCGGGCGCGACCACACTTTATTGGCATGTCGCGACCAAGGACGACGTCATCGACCTCGCCGTCGATTCGATTTTCGGCGAATCACCGGTGCCCACCGGCCACGGCGCCAGCCCTCGGGACGATATCTCGACGCTGATCAACAATTGGCGCCAGGCAATGTTGCGCCACCCGTGGGCGGCCACGGTCCCATCCCGCCAACGTCCCCTGATCGGCCCGAACTTCCTGACCTGGATGGAATTCCTACAATCCGCACTCCTCCGGGCCGACCTGCCCGAGGATCGCCTGAACCCGGCAACCTGGGCCCTCTACAACCACGTAATGGGCGCAACCGCCACCCAATCGAGCCTGCAACTCTCCCCGGAGGAAACCCGAATCGGCCAGGAATACCTGAAAAGCCAAAGCGATCGATACCCCACCGTCGCCGCACACAACTACATCGCCGACGACAACTGGGACAGAAGCTTCGCCCTGGGCCTCGAATTCCTCCTGAACGGAATGACCCCCCACACCACCCACTGACCCCCACCAGGATTTCCCGCCCACCGACCCACATCACCCCAGACCCCCGTGCACCCCACGGGGGTCCGGTCGCCGCCCTCCCCCAGAGGCCCGCACCACGACCCGACACGGACACAGCCGTAAGCACACGGCCCGGAAGCCGATCGCGAGCAACGCGAACCGCATGGACCTTTCGGCGCCGGTCCGGAGAATCCTCGACCCATTGGCCAAGCGGTCGAGCACGTCGTCGCAGGCCGGAAACGGCTCGGAAACGGGCCGGAAAACAGAAAAACCCCTGATCAACAGGGGTCTCTCGCGGTGTCCGAGGGGGGACTTGAACCCCCAAGCCCTTTCGGGCACTAGCACCTCAAGCTAGCGCGTCTGCCAATTCCGCCACCCGGACGAGTGGGCGCAGGGGTGGGGCCCTGCGTGCATGGAAAGGATAGCAAGGTTTGGGAGGGCTTTGCGACACGGTTACCTGTTGGTTGGTTTGGCCAGCTGCGGTGGGTGATTCGGGGGGTCGGGTCGCGGGTGTGGGTGGCTTGGTGGCGGGTGAACATTCCTGGGAGGCGTCGATCGCGGGCGTCGGTGGCGGTGTCGATTCGGGAGGGGAATCCCATGCAGCTCGGTAGGCCGGTGGCGACGGGTGTGGTCGAAGAGGCAAGGGAGGAGAAGGCGGCGGAGCGGGTCGAGGTGGCGCCCCGGCCGAAGGAGGTGCCGGCGCCCGTAGTGGAGGTGCCGTCGGGGGTTGCCGGGCGATGATCGGGCGGCGGCGGCTGCCGGAGGAGCGGCCGGGTGTCGCGCCGGTGGGGTACAAGGTCGCGGCGCTGCTCGTGTCGGTGGACGGAGATCGGGCCGGCTTCGCCGGGGTGTCGATCGGGCGGACCCAGGCGTACGACGTCGAGGCCGAGGCGCGCTGTGCGTACGGTCGGCGGCATCGCGCGCCCGCGCCGCGGTGCGACTGCGGGTTCTACTGCCTGGCGAGTGAGGCGGAGGCGCGCGGGCTGATGTGCGTCACCGAGTATCGGCACGCGGCGCTGCTGCGGGTGGACGTACTGGGCAGCTACATCCGCTACGAGCGCGGCTTCCGCTACAGCCGGCAGCGGGTCACCGGGGTGTGGGTCGGCGCGTGCCGGTGCGGCAATCCGGCCGAGTTGCTGGTCGACGCGGGTACCGGGGTGGTGGGCCGGCGTGGCCTGGTGGGCAGTTGTACCGGGTGTGCGGTCGGGCGGGTGGGACTGTCGTTCGGGTCGTACGCGCGGCTGGCCCGGGTGCCGGTGGTCGCCGAAGCGAGTCCGTACGTACGCGGCGAGGACGAACTCGTTCCGCAGCTGGTCGCCGAGGTCACCCTGCTCCAGGCCCGGCTCGATCGTTGTCAGGAGCAGCTCGGCCGGCTGCTCGGGACGGATCCCGGGTGAGCGACCGCGGGGAGGCGCCCGCGCCCGATGTCCGGGGGCTGCTCGTGGCGTGGGGGTTGTTCTTCGGCGCGGTGGCGCTGGTCGTGCTGGACTGCACGGTCGTGCTCGCCGGTTACCGGAGTGCCACCGGGGACTGTCTGGAGACGTGGGGTTGCCGGGCACCGGCGGTCGGTCCGGCACAGGGTTCGCTGGTCGCGTTCGGTACGAGTTTGTTGGCGCTGTTCCTGGCCACCCTGTCGACGGCGTTGCCGGGGCTCGGGTTGCGTGCGGTGCGGCGGTGGCTCGGGGTGGTGACCGTGGCCGGTCAGGTGATCGGTATCGCGGTGGTGGTCGACTCCACAGGCTGATCGGGAAGGATCCGCGGGGCTCGCCTGTTTGCGCTCGTGTGAGCGACATGGCGAGTACGACGACGGCGGCGGCAGCAGCGGCAGGGGTCGGGGCCGCGCCGGCGAATGGGGCGACGGCTGCGGTCGGTCGTGTCGAACTCCCGGCGCACGAGGGCGTTCTCGACGTCGTGGTGGTCGGTGCCGGGCAGGCCGGGTTGTCGGCGGCCTACCATCTGCGCCGGTCCGGGCTGTCGTTCGTGGTGCTCGATGCCGACGAGGGGCCGGGTGGGGCGTGGCGGCATCGGTGGCCCACGCTATTGATGGAGGCGGTACACGGGATCCACGAGTTGCCGGGGTTGCCGGTGCCGGAGATCGATTCGGCGCGGCCGGCCTTCGAGGCGCTGCCCGAGTACTTCGCCACCTACGAGCGGGCGTTCGGCCTGGAGGTCGTGCGCCCGGTCGCGGTGACGGCGGTCCGCTCGGTGCCCGCGACGGGGTGGCCGGCGGCGGGCTCGGGTACCGATCACCCGGTCCGGGGCACCGCGGGCGAGAGTACGGCCGGCAACCGCTCGTCGCCCGGGGCCCGGGTGCCGGCGGCGGGCGAACGCGCCGACGCGGGCATCGCCGTCGAGCACGCCGCAGTCGAGCACGCCGCCCGCGAGCCCGCAGCCCCCGACCTCCTCGCCGTCGAGACCGATCGCGGCACCTGGACCACGCGGGCATTGATCAACGCGACGGGCACGTGGCGGCATCCGTTCGTCCCCTACTACCCCGGCGCGGCCGACTTCCGGGGTCGGCAGTTGCACACCGCGGACTATCGCGGGCCGGCCGAGTTCGCCGGGCAACACGTGGTCGTGGTCGGGGGTGGCACGTCCGCGATCCACGCGCTCGCCGAGATCGCCGAGGTCGGGACCACCACGTGGGTGACCCGTCGGCCGCCGGTGTTTCGGGACGGCGAGTTCAGCGCCGAGGTCGGCCGGGAAGTGGTCGCGCGGGTCGAGGAGCGGGTCCGTGCGGGGTTGCCGCCGGAGAGCGTGGTGGCGGTGACCGGGTTGCCGCCGACGGCCGCGGTGCGCGCGGCGCGAGAGCACGGGGTGCTGACGCGACTACCGATCTTCGATCGGATCACCGCTCTCGGTGTCGAATGGGCCGACGGCTCCTCGGTCCGCGCCGACGCCATCCTGTGGGCGACCGGATTCCGCGCGGCGCTACGTCACTTGGCCCCGTTGGACCTGCGCGAGCCCGGCGGCGGGATCCGGATGGAGGGTACACACACCGCGCGCGATCCGCGCATCCACCTTGTGGGGTACGGTCCTTCGGCGAGCACGATCGGTGCCAACCGGGCCGGCCGCGCCGCGGTGCACGACCTGAAAGCACTGCTCTCCACCGAGAGCACCGCTCACATGGCAGCCTGATGCCCGGGCCGTCCGCGAGCCCGTGCACGTGCCACCACAGGTGCCGAACACGTATCACCGTACGTGTCCAAGCACCCGTCGACGTCACCCTCCGCACACACAAAGGATCTTGCGCCGGCGACGCCGATGCGGCATAACAATGATCACGCAACGGGTGGGAGAGACCAGGTGCCGCAGGATGTGCTGTTCTCGATACCGTTCGAGGCTCCGATCAGTCCGTACCTGGACCAGGCCAGAAGCCGCCATCTCGACTGGATCCGCGACCGCGGCCTGATCCGCACCGAGGCCGGGATGCGCGAGTACCTCGCGTGGGACTTCCCGGAGGCGGTCGGCCGCACCTACCCGCACGCGTCGGCCGACGACCAATACCTGCTGATGAACTGGTTCTCGCTGGCCTTCCTGGTCGACGACGACTGCGACACCGGCCGGGACGACGCCGACCCCGACCCCGACTCCAGCACCAGCACCAGCACCAGCACCAGCACCAGCACCAGCACCAGCATCGGCACCGGCACCACCTCCCGCCCCGGAACCCCGCAACGCCCGGACCGCGTCGCCGAGATCACCCGCGAACTGATCACCATCCCGTTCCGCGAACCGGGCACCCCACCCGACCTGGTCGCGCCGATCACCCTGGCCTGGTCCGAGGTCTGGGCCTCGATGTCCGAGGGCACGTCGGTCACCTGGCAGGACCGCTTCGCGGCGAACTGGGCCCGATTCCTCGCCGCCCACGCGTCCGAACTGCGGATGGGCGGCTCGCGTACGGTCCCCGACCTGGACGCCTACCGCGTCATGCGGCGCAACACCGCCGGCATCCCGCACTCGCTGGACGCGATCGAACGCAGCCGCCGCTTCGAGGTGCCCCCGCAGATCCACGCACACCCCCTGATGCGCCGACTGCGCGAGGCGGCCACCGACACGATCGCGTACATCAACGACATCCAGTCGCCGGGCCGCCGCGGCCGTCGGGTCGCGTCGCACAACCTGGTGGCGGTGCTGCGCGATCGGCTCGACTGCTCGTACGACGTCGCACTGCGCGAGGCGACCCGGATGACCTACGAGCAACTCGACACATTCATGACCCTCCAGGCGTACATGCCGCAGATCTGCGGCGAACTCGGCCTGGGTAGCACCGAGCGGATCGCCGTCGAGATGAGCGTCGAGGGCATGCGCGACTGGATCCGGGGCTACTACGACTGGGGCCTGCTCTCGGGCCCCTACGCCGCACCCGACCGCGCCCCGGACGAGGCGGTGCACGGCTACGCCGAGGAGTCGACCAACCCGGCCGGCGGGCACCTGCGGACCCGAACCGCCTGACCGCTCCCGGCCGCGACCGCCCACGTCACTGCGGCGGTCCCGGATCCGCGTACGCGGCGCGGGCCATCCACCCCTGCGTCTCGATCGAGATCACGTTCTCGCACCGTTCCACGAACCGCGCCTCCTCGGCCGGATCGAGCGGCATCCGGGCGGCGCGATCATCGCGCAACCGGCGCAACTGCTCGGCGCTACGGGCGAAGGAGATCAGGTTCTCCTGATATCGGACGCCGTACCCGTACAACATCACCGACGCCGACACCGTGGTGACCACGGGCACCCAGGCGCCGAACGCCGAGCCGTCCGCCGTACCCGCGAGCACCGCGAGCGCCATCCCGGCGAGCGCCAACACGAACTCGGCGAACTGGATCCGATTGACGCCCCGACGCATCCGCACCACCTGCGTCCGGTAGTAGCCGTCGGCCTGTACGTCGACCCGTTCCCGGACATAGCTGTCCACGTCCTGCACGGAGGGCGGCACCGGCCGCACCGAGGCGGGCAAGTGCGGGAGATGCACGAGCAGTTCGCTCGCCTCGTCCTCGAACCGGGCGCGCCGGGCGGCCAGCGCGGCCCGACGCTCGGCGACGCCGCCCGCATACGGGACACTCACCGTCAGGTAGAGGTAGACCTCGCTCTTGAGTCCCTCGCTGACCGAGCGCAGTCGCGTCCACGCGTCGATCCGCTCCGGTTGCAGCCGCAGCGAGGTCACCAGCGGGACCAGTCCCACGCACAACGCGCCCGCCAGCGACAGCACCTTGCCCGGCTGGTCGGCCGCCCGGGTGCCCGCCGTGACCAGGATCGCCCCGGCCACGCCCAGGATCAGTCGGGTCAGCCGCCACCGTTGCACCGACGCCTTCGCCTCGGAGGCGGCCAGCGACCAGCGCCGCTGGGCGCGCCAGGTCTGTTCCAGCACGGGATCCGGTTCGACGCTCAAGCGGGCCTCCAGGGCGGGTTCGTCGGTTCGGCGCGACCGGCCAGCCGCATCGCCCGGCCGTACGTACGCTTCAACTCCCCTTCACCGGACGGCGTCAGCGGCATCAGCTCGGTCACCTCGAGCCGATCACCGGCGCCGACCCGGTCGGTGACGAACAGCAGCAGCAAACGCGGGAAGCAAACCCGCAGTTCGCGCACCAACGCGACGTCGGGCAGATACCGGACGACCACCACGATCGGTCCGGTCTCCCGCGCGTGCGCCTCGATCACCTCGCGGAACCCGCGCTCCCCAGCCAACTCCGGGTCGTGGTAACCGTCGTAGTCCAGATACCCGGCCACCGCCTCCCGGATCGCGGCGACCAGACCGGCCGCCATCCGGGCCCCGACCGGCACCGTGACCTCCACATGCGGCCACGGACGCGGTCGCCCGCCGGCCCGCAACAGGTAGGCGCGCAGCGTCACATCCCGAGTCGCCGCGAGCACCACGACCCGCCCGTCCTCGCGCGCACACACCTCGCCCAACTGCTCGGCGGCGCGGGCGGGCACCCGGGCGTGCACCACACTGAGATCGGCCACCGTGTAGGCCGGATCCGGCCGCAACACCGGCAGCACCTCGGCCAACGCCCCTACCAGTGGGTCGGGTTCGCCGCGCGGCGCGGGCGCCCGTTCGGTCAGCAGCGCCTCGCTGAGCCGCTCGCGCAGCACCTCGCGGTCGAGCCGCTCGCCCACCCCCAACAGGCTCGCGGCGGCCACCAGGCGGTCCTCGTACGCCTCCCCGAGGGCCGCCGTCACCGCATGGCGGGTGGGCGACGAACGATCCAGGTGCCACAGCCGGATCTGCGCGAGGTCCGCGCACAATTTGGCGGGCAACCGGCTCCCGGCGATCTCGTCGTCGGGCCAGTCGCACATGTCCACCTCGCCGAGGTGGATCGCCTTCAGCGCGCTCGCGGCGAGTTCGACCCGGCGCACGTCGGGCAACTTGAGTGCGATGAAGCGATATCGCGGGTCGGCCCGCCGCCTGCCGTCCGCGATGCTGGCCTCGTAGCCGACGTTCGCCGACTCCATCGCATGCCGGGACAGGAGCAGCACGGTGGCCTGGCTGGTGTGCAGTTCGACCGCGATCTCCTGCTGCCAGGCGTCCCCGCTGCGCAGGAAGTCCTTGTCGTACACGGCCTCGAAGCCCTCGGCGGTCAGTTGCTTCACGAGCGCCTCACGCGCGTCCAGACACCGACAACACACGTGCCCGGCCTTGGCTCGGGTGCTGTGGCTGATGAAGATCCGGGGCCGGGGCGCGGCCATCGCCACGTGCGGACCGGGAATCTGCCGGATCGTCACGGGCGGCTCGCGTAAAGCTCGTCGGGTGTCAGCAGTCTGAACCAGCGGTACTCGTAAGGGTCGAGGGCGAGCATCGTCGGCGCACCGCGCCGAATCCGTTCCGTGCGAGGCGACTCGGCGTCCAGGAGATCCACCAGCGTGCCGACGGGGACGCTGGGCGTGGTCAGCGCGATGACGCGGCGCTCGGCAGCGAGATTGGCCACGCAGAGCACGAACTCACCACGATGGCTGCGGAGTAGGGCGAACACGTCGGGGTGAATGGTCGGGAGGCGGGTGGCGGCGCCTCGGGAGAGGGCCCGTTCGGCGGTGTGTGCGTGCAGGAGGGCGGCGATGCGGGGGTCGGAGGGGTTCGGCGGAAGCGCGGCCAGCGCGCGGAATCCCGGCTGCGCGAGCCTGGTCGACATACGCGTATACGCGGCGATCGACACGTCGGCGTCGAACTCGAACGGCCTCAAGGCCCGACCCGATACCCCGTCCACCGGCAGTTCGTCGCCGATCGGGATCCGTTCCGGCAGGTCTGCCTCCCGAAGCAGCAGGTGGCAGGTCTCGTCCTCCCGCCATGGGGTGGGGTCGGGCTGGTAGACCCGGTCGAGCACCAGGACCCGTCCGGGATAGCCCTCGACGAACCTGCATAGCACGCCCATAAGTTCACCCAGCCGGATGGCGATCAGGGCGGTCCCATCGACCCAGTCCGACACTCGCAGGTCCACCACTCGTACACCCGCGGCTCCCGCCGCGAGCAACCTGCCGCAGTACCGCATCAGCCGGAGCACCTCGACCTGCGCCTCCCCCAAGGCTGCGGAATTCACGACCACATCGACCAAGACCTTGACCCCGGCCACCTCAGCTGCCCGCAGGAACGACGCCGGCTCGACCGGGCCGACATCGCCCGGAGCGTAGGGCAGACACACACAACCCACACCGAGCCGGGACAGCGCGGCCAAGTCGTCGAGGTCAACGGGCATCGTCCCCACAACCGTGTCCCGCAACCAATCGGTGTCCGCGTCGCCCCTCGGGCGCGGGGTGAGCAGGTACGCCCGTCCGTCCGCAGCGCGCAGTTCGATCGGGCCGCCGCGACCGACGACGGTGAACGCCGGTCGCCCCGCCCCGGATACGCTCATCGGCCGGAACGGAAGGGGCACCTCGCGGAGCGAGGAGTCCGGCAGGTCGCCGTCCCAGGCCAGCAGCCGGCCGTCTGCAGCCACCGCCAAGGAAGCTCCGGAAGTGATCGCGAGGGATGTGAGGTCCGAAGTCAGGCCTCCTCCCTGGACGACCTGGGTCGGCCCGGACCCGGGCACCCGCACCAGATGCGGCCCGGTCTGCGCGAAGTACAGCGGATTGCCGCCGCGCCCACCGGTCATGGCAGTGATCGGCCGCCGGTCGAAACGCGCGTCCCGTGAGCTCGCGCCACCCTCGCGGACCTCCACGAACTCCAACTCGCCGGCGGCCGAGACGATCACCAGTTCCGAGTTGTCGACCCCGAAGCAGATTCGGGTGCCCGCACCGGCCGTCGAGGAAAGCTTCCTAGGCTTGTCGGAGGGATCGCGAGCCGAGACGATCCACACGCCGGACTCGCTCGCCACGACCGCATGGGAGCCAACCATCAATGCATCGCAAATCTCTCCCAGGCCCGAGATGCGCCAGACTTGCGAGCCGCCCGGGCGAACGATGGCCAACTCACATCCACAGTGCAGCAGTACCAGCCCCGAACGGCCATCCACCCGCAGTAGACGTGCAGTTGCCTCCAACTGCTTGGTCATCATCTTCCCGTCGCGGAAGATCCGCAGCTCCGTCCCGTCGCCCTTCGGCCCTGACACGACCTCAAGAGGCCAATCCGCCAGCGCTTCCTTGGCACCGAACACGGTCTCCGTGCGGAACAATCTCCGCTCGGTCGAACGCTCCTCGTCGACCCGGGTCCAGAGCAGATCCGCAAACACCACAACAGGGACATGCACGGACTCGTCCGGCCCCACCTCGACCGCATATTCAGCCGCCGCCGCATCCCCGGGGCCCGCCAACGCAACCCGTATCCGCTCCCCACCGGGCAGTTCGAGCACCCGTGCCCCCGGCTCCGGCGGTCGGCTGAGGGTCAGCCCGTCGTCGTCCACCCGCACGCCCACCGCGACGAGGCCACGCGCGGCCGGGTCGTCCCGCACCGCCCCGTCCGCCGGTTCGATGTCGAGCCGATTCGCCGCCGAGGAAACCAGTGTCCGGGCCGGCGCACTGCCCGCCAACACCCGAGGCAGGCGCGGCAGGAAGTGCACCAGCCAGCGGGCCAGATCGTCGGCCGCCGCGCCATCCGGTGCGCCCGCCGCGATTCCGTGTCGGAACCCCGTCAACTCGGCGTCCACGTCGATGTCTTCGACTGCCACTGCGTCCGCCACCGCCAACCTGGTGAATCGGCGCGCCAACTCAGGTGCCCCCGCCTGCATGTCCTCGGTCAAGTCGAGCACTCGGGCCCATCGCTCCGGGTCACACGCGAGATTCGCCCTCAGCGCGGCGGCGACGTCCGGTGCCAGTACCAGCGCATTCACGTCGGCCGATTCGACCAGCGGCGAAAACCACAGATCCGCCTCCAGGCCCGCCGCACTACCCGGGACGAAGGCCAACCTGGCCCGCCGGACGAACGCCGGTGTGGCGTACGGCGCCAAACACAGGGCCTGGGCCAGCCTGAACAGAGCCGGCTGCGTCGCGGCCAACGCCCGCACGTACTCGTCGGCGGCAGCCGGTTCACCCTCCGCCCACGTACCACCGCCCCTACCCGTCACCGCCGCACCTCCCCCCGCACCCGTCGGCTCTCCCGCCACGCCGAGCCGATCGACGTACGCCGATCCAGCGGCACCAACGACACCCGCCTGCGCAGCGCCCACGGATGCGCCCATGCCTCGTACGGCGTCAGGCACACCACCGGACACCCAGCCCGGCGCAGCGCGTCGAGCCAATCCCCCCACTCGACCGTCCCCGCCGCCGCATCCCCGCTGAACGGCAGTCGCCGCAACGCCAGATCCGACACCAGCACCACCGGAGTACCCGCCGCCGGAGCCCGGTAGCCATCTCGCTCCCGCCGCCCGACCCGACGCACGCCACGCAACGGCGTGCCCTGAAAGCGCAACACCTCGACCCGGTCCCGCCCGACCACGCCACCCGCGAGATCGCGCAACCACCGCTGATCAGCCCGGAACGGTCGCATGGACTCGCCACCGTCCAAGAGGAGTTGGATGCCCCGACGAGTGGTGGCCCGCGTCCGATAAGGCAGTTCGCGAACATACGCTCGACCACCCAGGCGCCGAACCAGCAGGCGTTCGTCCACCGTGCGCCCCGGGACATCCGTCGACGCCGCCGCGAACATCACCCCCGGCGCCCAACGCCCCAACCACGGCGGTTCGGGCATACCGCCGCCACCGCCCGCGCCGGGTTCGAGTAGGCACGCGACTTGACCGGATTCCGGCTCCGACACCTCTCCGATACCGGCGCCGTCACTCGCGCCGACTTGCGACTCCCGCTTCGGCCCACGGAGCACGACGACCGAACAGCGGTCGTCCATAAGGACCGGCGGGAGAACCGGCTCCGGCTCCGGCTCC
Organism: Embleya sp. AB8; assembly: GCF_049739465.1. Lineage (NCBI taxonomy): Bacteria > Bacillati > Actinomycetota > Actinomycetes > Kitasatosporales > Streptomycetaceae > Embleya > Embleya sp. AB8. The sequence goes on along the minus strand of NZ_JBMHHY010000009.1, from coordinate 34,787 downwards.
GGTCCCGTCACCGGTTCCAAAGCCAACTCCTGCTCCGGCTCCGACTCCGACTCCCGCTCCGGTTCGGCAACCTCCCAGGTCGCCCCGGCCCGCCATCCCTCCGGCCCACCTGCTCCCACCACCTGCACGGAACCGGGCAAGAGCTCCACCCGTTCCCCCAAGTCCCCCGAGCCCCCGAATTCCCCCGCCCCACCAACCCCCAACAACCGAGCAATCTCCCCCGCCGCGCCCACGTCCGTCACATCGAGCGCCACGATCGCCCGGATCAGATCGCCGAGATGGAGCTGCCCCCGCCGCGTGCTCACCCCTGTGGCCTCGCGCTCCCTCGGCCCTTGCTCAGCGCGACCTCCAGGACCAGGTCCCACGTGTGACTGCCCGGTGCGACGCCCAGTTCGTGGCAGGCCCGCAAGGTGTCGAGGAATTCGGCCGTGCTCGGCCCGGCGACCGCCTCCGAGTCGTTGGCGATCTTCAGCAGATGATCCGCGACCGGTTCGGCGACGGACGCGGCGTAGCCGGCGCCGAGATGGCTGCGGGCCACCTTCAACAGGTGGGCCCGGTCCGGTGCTTCGAGCGAGAGCAGGATGCAGCGACGGACGAACGGCGCGGGCAGCTCCCGCTCGTTGTTGCTGGTGATCACCACCAGCGGCTCGGCCCCCGGGCGGGCCCGGACCTCCTCGCCGTCCGGTCCGGTGAAGCGCAGCGTGTCCAGCGGTACGAGCAGGCTGTTCGGCAGGTCCGGATCGGCCTTGTCGATCTCGTCGACGAGCACCACGGCACGCGGCGCGGGGCCGCTGTGCCGGCCGTACTGCGGGGCGGGGGCGTCCGTCACGTCCCCGGCCCGTCCCGGCGCGACCCGATACGGGTCGAACGCCTTCCACAACACGCCCTGCGCGCAGTAGGCGCCGAGTTGCGGCGCGACCTCGCGGATCTGGGCGTCGTTGAGCCGGCGCAGCGCGTCGAAGCGCCACAGCAGATCCTCGGGTTCGGTCCGCGCGGTGATCACCTCGGTATGGCAGACCCAGCCCAGATGGCGCGCCACACTCGGCGCGAGCGTGGACTTGCCCGATCCGGGCGGCCCGAACACCAGGAGCGGTCGCCGCGTCGCGAGCGCGACATTCACGGCGAGCACGATCCGTTCGTCGTCGAACACATATCCGCCGTCGGCCGGAGCCGGTCCACCGGCCTCGAACTCCGGTACGGGCGAGGGGGGAAGCTCCTGGAAGGGGTCGAATGCCATGGCTTTGGACACCCTCCCAGTGTGCCGCCCGGCCGGGTGCCTCGGTACGGATTCCGGCGCACCGAGGCCCGATTCGATGCCGTGTCGGTCGGCGGTCTGACAGGATCCGATGCCGTGCGGATATCTCCGATCCATCTCGACGCGGACACCGCCGGCGTGCTCCGCCGCGACCGGGCGACGATCGCGGTCCTGTTCGCGCTCGACGCCGGCGCGCTGGTCTGGCGGATCGGCGCGCGCCCGGAACTGCCCGCCCTGCTCGGTTTCGGGTTGCTCGCGGCCGCCCTGGTGGTGTGCGACGCCCGGTTGTTGCGGCTGCCCGACGCCCTCACGTTGCCCGGATACCCGGTCCTGGGCGCGCTGTTGCTGATTCCGCTGGACTGGGACGCCGCCTCGCGCGCGCTGCTCGCGATGGCCGTCGGGTACGGCGTGCATCTGCTGCTCGCGCTGGCCGGCGTCGGTATCGGGCTCGGCGACGCCAAGGCGGCGGGCCTGGTCGGCCTGGTCCTGGGCTGGTTGTCCTGGGCCGCGTTCGCCCAGGCGCTGGTGCTCTCGTACGTCGGCATCGGCCTGTACGCGGCCGTGCTCGCCGCGACCGGCCGGGCCGGGCGGCACAGTTCGGTCCCGTTCGGCCCGTTCCTGCTCGGCGCGGCCGTGGTCGCGGTACTCGTCCACGGCGGGTGACCGCGACCGAACCGCGACCACGGCCGCGCCGGCGGATCGGCGATTCGCGCCGGTCCGCCCGCGGCCGGGCCGTCAGTCGTCCAACAGGTCCCGCAACAACTCGACGGTGAGCGGCTCGGGTTCCGCGCCGAGTCCGGCCAGCAGCCCGTCCAGCCGGTCCACGTAGTAGTCCAACTCCGCACGATCGCCCGTTATATGGGTGGCTCGGAACATCGTCCGGTAGAGCATCTGCGATTCCGGGCACACCACCAGGCCGACCGAGCAGGCCCGCTTGGCGGCCTGCGGGTCGTGGTTGTCCAGGTGGTAGTCCGCCAGCCGGGCGGCGACGTCGACGATCTCCGCGATCATCTGCTGGCGGAACGGCTCGGCCCAGACGTAGCGGCGCGGGCCGACCCCGTCGAATGGCGCATCGCGCACTATGTCGAGCGCCCGGGCGTAGTCCATCGCGATCTCGTGGTTCCCGTACAGGCCGGCCGCGACCAGCTCGCGGAAGCGGAACCAGTCGCACGCGAAGCCCGGTCCGAACGCGTAGCCCCCGCCGCCGATCGCCGCCGGCAGATGGCTCGTACCATCCTGGCCGGTGCCCACCCAGCGGCGCAGTTGGCTGATCGCCGAGTTGCGCGCGGTCGCGGTGACGCCCAACGGCCAGACGGCCGCGTCGAGTTCGGCCAGCGGGCGGCCCGGGTGCAGGGCGATCCAGGCGGCGAGTTCGGTGAGTCGGGCCCGGCGGCCGTGCTCGACCTCCTCGCCGACCCCGATCAGATCGACCTGGCCCAGTATCCGGATCTCCGGGTAGGTCGGCGCGAAGCCCTCCGCCGGTTGCCCGACGGGCAGCGGCACCTCGGCCGGCAACGCGGCCACCGGCGGTGCCACGTCCCACGCCGAACCCACCTCGGGGGCATCGACCACCGGCACCTCCGCCTCCGGCGCGACCACCAGGAACGCCCCGGAGTCCTCGGCGGTCAGGCCCTCCTGGACCTGCCCCGGGGCACCCCAGTACTCGGCGGACGGCATCTCCACGCCGGCCGCGGCCCGCTGCGCCGGCCTCGGCACGGCGATCTCGGCCGCGCTCGGCGCCGGGGCGACGCGCCCGCGTGCGCGGCCCTGCATCAGGTCGACCTCGTCGTCCGGGCCCAGCACCTGCGTGCCCGGGGCGGAGTGCACATCGGCCCGTACTCCCCCGTGCCCGTCGGCGGCGTGCGCCGCGTAGGTCTCGTAGGTACCCTCCGGGGCGTCGTCGACGTGCCACGGTGGGGCTTGTTCTCCGGTGCTGGTCCGAGCGTCGATGGACACTGCCGTTCCCTCGTCCGGGGCCTGTGCGGCCGCCACCGGTTCGGCCGGCGGTCCGGCGTCCTCGGTGGGTGGGTGGGGGTGGTCCTCGGGATCGTCCACCCCTTCGGGTCCTGGTTCGTCGTGCCCGGCCTGCCCGATCCGCGTCTCGCCGACCAAGGGGGCCGGCCCGACGGGCCGTTCGGGCGTCGGGGACAGTCCGAAGACCGGTTCCCCGAGCGTCGAGTCCGCCGGGTCCGGTGGCCCGAACCCCGCGATGTCGGACTCCTCCGGCCCGAAGTGCGCCGCCGCCGGCGGCTGTTCCTCGTGGCTCGGCGGGGCGACGACCGCCGCCTCGGCGATCGGCTCGGCATACACCGACCCGGCCCGGACCGACCCGTCGGCGGCCGGCTCCTCGAAGGATGGCGGCACCGGCGCTGCACCGCCATATGGCGGATGCGGATACGGCGATTCCGCATAAGGCGGTTCGGCATATGACTGTTCCGGGTATCCGGACTCGAGTCCGGTGGCCTCGCGGAGCGGCTCGACCGGTTCGCCACCGTGCGGGAACTCGCCGGATTCGACGGGTGGTTGCCCGTCGCCCGGGCCGCCCTGGTACTGGAACAGCTGCGGTTCGGCGGCGCGTTCCGCCTCGCCGGCCGCCTGCCGGTGGTACTCGTGCGGGTCCTCGGGCAACCACGGCAGCGGCAGCGAGCCGGTGTCCTCCACCGAACCACCACCACGTTCGATCCGCTCCGGCGGCGCCAACGGCAGCCCCGCGACCGGGTATACGGCGGCGCCCCACGAGCCGGTGCCGGTGTGGCCGCCGCCCTGCAGCGGGCCGACTCCGGGCCGCCCGGGAGCGGCGAACACCCGTTCGTCCGGCTCGGGATCGGTGGGATCGGGCTGGTAGTACGCGGGCGACGCGGCGAACTCGGCGGCCGGCTCGGCCGCGGTCCCGCCGCCCACCCGGGCCGGTCGCTCCATCCCGCCGACCGCGGACCAGGCGGCGGAGGACATGCTGCCGGCGGCGGCCGGACCGGCGCCCACGTGCGCGGGTTCCGCCTCGTGTTCGGCCCGCTGCCCCGGGATCAGCACCTCGTCGGCGGGCACCCCGTCCAGGTCCTTGGAGACCGTGAACATGCTCACCAGCGCCTGGTACTGCGGATCCTCCAACCGCTGGACATGAACGTCGGTATTGATCCGACTCGGCGTCACCACCCCGGGCACGGTGGGCAATCGGGTCACCCCGAGGCCGCTGAGCCACGGTTCCGAGTGCACCGGCGCGATGATCGCGGCGGCAGCGCGCGGGTAGGTGTTGGTCAACCGCTGGATGTGCGACACGTGTGCCTCGGTCAACGGCTCCAGGGACAGCACGATCTCCGGCGGCCAGGTGTCCGGCAGGATGCCCTTGGTCCGGGCCTGCCGGGGGGAGGTCAACCTGGCGTCGTCGAGTAGCCCGACCACCTCGTCGGACCAGGTCGCCAACCGGCCCAGCGCCTCGTCCAGCGAGTAGGCGTAGCGCAATTGCTGGCGTCCCTCACGTTCGACGTCGCGCAGTTCGCGGCCGAAGCCGACCACCGTCACACACAGGTCGTCGCTCCACACGTTGGAGAGCAACTCGACGGCCAACGCGCGCAGTACGGCGAGGTTGTCTTCCCCGGTGCCGTCGGTGAGGCCGACCACGCCGAGCGATTCGAGATCGATCAACAACTGCCTGCCGTCGTCGGTTTCGCCGAGCACGGCCAGCGCCGGATAGGGCGCGGGTACGTTGGCCGCGGCGCTGGTGTGCAACAACTCGGCGTCGGCCGGGCAGGTCCAGTGCATGTGGTCGCCGTGTACGGCCTCGAAGGGGTACAGCGGCGGCGACGGCGCGGCCAGGTGCAGTTCGAGCTGTTGGTCGGTCAACTGCACCGAGTCGATCAGCGGCAGGGTCCGGCCGGTGTCCGACATCCGCGCACACAGCGTGCGCAGCGTGCGGTCGAACAGGTCGAGCGCGTCCGGGGTCTCGGTGGCGCGAAGTTGCTGTTCGAGGTCGGCGGCGGCCGGTGCGGGCATCGCGATCCGGCGCCCGTCCCGCCGCACCGACTGCTGTAGTCGACGGCGGACCAACAGCGCGCCGAGCACCGCCGCGGCGCCGACCGCGCCGAGCGCGAGCGCACCGACGGGTACCGAACTCTGCTCGCCGGCGGGGCTCGGCGCCTCGGCCCGGCTGCCGGTGGGGTTGGTGTTGTCGGTCTTCTGCTTCGGCGCCTCGCTCGACGCCGCGGGCGCGCTCGGCGCGGCGATCGGGTCCTGCTTGGCGATCTGCGGCGGCGTCTCGACGAACGGCTTCTGCTGCTCGACGGGGGGTGCGGACGCCGGGGGTTGCTGCGGCGGGGGCTGCTGTTGCGGGGGCTGTTGCTGAGGAGGTTGTTGCTGAGGAGGCTGTTGCTGTGCCGGCTGCTGCGGTGGTTGTTGCTCCTGCTGCTGCTGAGGCAACTGGGGGCCCGCGTCGCCGCCGCCCGGGATGGACAACGTCCAGCCGGGCTCGATCGTGTTCGGATCGGTCAGGGCGGCGCCGGTGGTCTGCGGCTTGTCCTTGTTTGCCGCAAAGATCTCCGGATAGCGGTCGCCGTCGCCGAGCAGCTCCTTGGCGATGTCGGACAGAGTGTCGCCCGGCTTGACGGTGACCGTCTTCGGCAGCGCCCGGGGCACCTCACCGGCCGCTCCGGGCGCGGTCTCCGGCGCGTGGGCGGCCTTGACCTCGGGCGCCGGGCCCGCGTTGGCGGGCAGCGCGAGCACCCAGCCCTCCTCGACGTAGTCCGCCGAATCGAACTTCTGCCCGTTCGCCATCACCTTGCCCTCGTTGAGCTTGGCGATCTCGGTCCACCGCTTGCCGTCGCCGAGCCGCTCCTCCGCGATCGTCCACAACGAGTCGCCGCGCTGGACGGTGTGCGTGGGACCGGCGCTCGGCCCGGGTTCCTGTACCCGGACCGGGATCTCCTGCTCGACGGCCCGAGTCGGCGCGCTCGCGACCCGGTCCGGGAACTGCGGCGCGGCCTGCGCCTCACCGGCGGCCAACGCGGTACCGGCGGGCAGCATCAGCATGATGCCGCCGATCAGCGCCCCGGCCGCCTTCTGGCTCCACCCCAGACCGCGGATCCGCGGCGCGGACAACCCCCGGACCTGGGCCGGGATTTCCACCACCACGGAGATCGCGAAGCACAACCAGGCGAGCCACGCGACGATCGCGAGCGCCGCGAGGAACCCGCGCCCGTCGTCGGGCGCGGTGAGAATCCTGCCGACCTCGTCGAGTGCGGGTAACCGGTGCGGCAGCAGCGTCGTGGTGGATACGACGAGCAACGCGGGCAGCCCGACCAGCAGCGCGAACAGCACGACGAGGCTGACCAGACCGCGTACCAGGTCGAACAGGAAGCGGCCGGGTCCGCGGCGCCTGCCCCGGCCGTCACGAGTGCGCGCGTGCGCCCGGAGTCCGGGGCCGGCGCCGGGACGAGGGCCTTGGGTAACGGTCACGGTGCGTCCTCCGGGTCTTTGATCCCATGGACGAGCCCGGCACGGGCATGGCCTTTGACGGTGAGGGTGGAGACGCCGAAGAAGGCGGCCACCTTGGTCTTGTATTCGAGGGTCACCCAGACGTCGATGTAGCGGCCGTCGGGGGTGGGTATCGCGTGGCGTTCCTTCACCACGCTGTAGGCGTCGAGGTAGTCGTTCGCGGCTTTTTGCGCACGCTCCTTGGGAACCACGATCGCCGTCCCGGGGATGGCCTTGGCCGGATCGATCGCCTGTCCCGCCGCGCGGGCCGCCTCCTGGGCATATGCGTTCGCCTTGGAGTCCGCGCGCAACTTGCCGCCGCCGTCCAGGACCAGGCCGACGAGCAGGATGATCGCCGCCATCATGATCGCGAGCATGATGGCCAGTGAGCCGTGGTCCCGCGCTTCGGGCGCAACGTCCGGGCGATATCGGCGGGTTCCCGAAGAGGCCGTCATTTGTTCGGCCTCTCCCGGTAGGTGTCGATCACGGATGTGAAGGTGCCGTTCATCGTCTTCGATCCCGGGATCCCCGGGAATGCGACATCCGAGAGCGAGACATTGCATGTGACGGTCACGGTGACGGTCGCGGCTTGGCCGACATCGACACTGAACCCACTGGTGTCCACCTCGGTATGGTGCCGCTCACCGGGGCAGCCAATGCCCTCCTGCTCCAGGGAGCGGTCCACGGCCCGCTGGGCCAGGTCCCTTGCCCTGTCCGGATCCCGCGCGATCGACGCCTCCCGCGCCCCCGCCTTGGCCGCCGCGTCCACCCCGTTGCCGGCCACCGAGACACGCCCGAACGCGATGATCAGACACAGGAACGCGATCACCATCGGAGCAAGTACCGCCGCCTCCAACGCGAACGACCCCTCGTCCGACCGCGGTATCCCCCTGCGCACCCTCGCCCCCCAGGCTTTCATCGGCTCGGACTCGTCCACCGCTCGACGACCCCGTCCGCGTGCTGCGTGATGGTCAGGTTCCCGATCCCGGGCACGATCGACAACGACGTGCCACGTACGGTCACCCGAAGTTGCCCATCCTTCGTCTGCTCCGGAGTCACCCTCGGATCCTTGAGCATTCCCCCGCTGAGGTTCTTCGCCACCTTGCGCCCTTGATCTTCCGCCGCGTGCAGGTCGCCGTGCTGCCGCCGCCCCTCCTCGACGCCCTCCTTGGCCGCCTGCATCGCCACTTCCCGCGCGTACCACCACAGGCAGCCCTGGATCACCGCGAGCAGCACCAGGATGAACACCGGGAAGATGATCGCCATGGTGATGGACATGCTGCCGCGATCCGACCCGCCTGCCTGTCGCAGTCGGCGCCGGATCGCGGCGGTAGGGCGGTTGCCCGATCTCGTCATGAGGAACGTGTCGCCCGACTCGCTACTTGTCGGCGCCGTCCGGCTTGGGCATCTTGTAGTCCTTGTCGGAATCCTTCAGCCCACCCCGGTACTTCTGGTACAGCGCGTAGATGACGGCGGCGATGCTGACCGCCGCGACGATCAACACGCCCACGATGATCGCGGTTTCGATGCTGACCGCGCCGTGGTCGCGCTCCTTGCGCAGGCGTCGATAGCGGTCCACCACACCGCCGGTGACGACCATGACGGCGGCCACCGGGGCCGGGGTCAGTCTGCTGATGGTGGTCCCCACACGATCGACCACCGCGGGGGACGAGGAACCGATCTGCATTGCCTGTACTCCTTCCGGAGAACGGCTCGAAGTCCGAGGGTCGTGCACGAGATCGTGCACCCGGTTTTGCGTTCCGTTCATACCGAGAACATCCGGGAAATTGCCGGGAATCCGAGCAGGACTCCCATGATCACCACGAGCATCGTGCCCGGGACGGTGAGCCGTTCCGAGTCCGCGTTCGCCTGTTCGTGTTCGTTCGCGAGCAATTCGGTGCGCAGCGACTGGGAGCGGGCCCGCAGGGTGCCGTACACCGCGGCCCCTTCGGTGCCGGCCATCTCGATGATGTCGGCCACGTCGGCGAGTTCGGGCAGGTCGAGGTCCTTGGCCAGGTCGCGCAGGCCGTCCCAGGGATCCGCGCTGCCCACCCGGGCCCGGGCCAACGCGTCCTGGATCCGGGCGAATGCCCAGCCGTCCCCCACCGCCGCGGCCCGCTCCAGGGCCTCCGCCGGTCCCGCGTCGCCGGCCCGGCCGAGCGCCACCAGGTCCAGGTAGGCGGCGGCCGCGTGCTGGAACTCGATCCGGGCCGCCTTGGCCTGATCGCGCAGCGCGAAGTCCGGGACGAACCACATGCCCGCCGCCACCAACAGGCAGACGAACAGCGGTACATAGAACGCGACGCCGATCCCGGTGGCGAGCAGCACGGCGGACAGGAACGCGGGCAACATCAGGCCGAGCAGCGCCATCAGCGCCTTGGTACGGACGAAATGCGCGACGCTCTCCCCGACCAGGTCGAGTTCGCGGTGCGGGACCCGGAAGCCCGGGATCCGCCGGGCCAGGGTGACGAGTTGGTCGTCGTACTTGCCGCCGCCCTCCTCGGTACGCCGCCTGGGCGTGCCGGAGAGCCGATGCAGCGCGTTGCCCAGATCCGGCGGCGCGGGCCACAACTCCCGGACCAGCAGGGCGACCCCGGTGCCGAGGACGCAGCCGCTGACGATCATCTCGGGTGGGATCACGACCACTCACCCCGCAGCACGGGCGCGTTGTGCACGCCCTCGGCCTGTTCCGTGTCCACCGCGCGGGCCTCCTTGACCACACTGCGCGGGTCGGCGACCAGAAACCTCGGCTTGATCCGGTCGGTGGCCAGCGAGCGCATCCAGATCAACGTGCCGATGTACGCCATCGCGATCAGCAGCAGGACCAACTGGCCCACCGCGGTCCCGTACGGCTCGGCGTAGCTGCGGTTGATCACCACGACCAGGGCGGATACGCCGAGGGTGATGTAGGTGATCCAGCGCACCGCGATCCGGGCCCCGGCCCGGTTCGCCTCGATCGCCCGCCGCTGGCGCACCTCTTCGCGGACCGTCGCGGCCAGGTCTTTCAGCGCCATCGCCAATCCGGGTCCTCGATCGGCGGAGCGCAGGATCAACGCTGCGGCGATCTTGTCCGCGGTGGCGTCGCCGAGGTCGGCGGCGAACGCGCGCAGTGCCTCCTCCGGGCGCCAGCGCGACTGCAACCGGCTGACCAGGTCGCCGACTTCCTCGATCAGTGGTTCGGGGCAGGTGGCCCGCGAGGTGAGGATCGCGTTCTCCAGACCGGCGCCCAACTCGATCAGGTCGGCGATCCGCCGGGTCCAATCGGCCAGCGCGTCCAGGCGGTTGATCACGGTGCGATCGCTCTTCGTCGGCGCGAGCAGCCAGGGCAGTCCGCAGAACGCGGCGATCACCAGCAGTCCGGCGACCAGGAATCCGGTGAACAACCAGACCAGCGCGGCCACGACCACGCCGACGACCAACCGGATCCGCCGGGCCTGCCGCTGACGGGCCGTCACCGGCCCCGAGCGCATTCGCCGGATCGCCAACTCCAGCCGACTCGGTGCCTTGGGCGTCGGATCGTCGTAGGTGCCGACGAGGCCGACGATCAGCCCGATCACCCCGCCCACCAGCAGGCATCCGCAGACCGCGACCAACAGCGCGTCACCCATGCCGATCACCCGACCTGATGCAGCTTCAGCTGCAACGGCCGCCAGCCGTGCGGCTCGTCGAGCAGATGCGGACTGAAGCCGGCCCGGATCAGGTCCGGCATGTCCGAGGGGTACATCCGGGCCACCGCGCGCGGATCGTCGTTGGTGGGCGCGAAGATCGTGTTCACGGCCGGGCGGCGGTGCTCGCCCATCCCGGTCACCTCCAGGACGTGCGAGACGAACCGGTGCCGTTTGCCGCCGATCGCGGTCTCGTCGATCATCCGCACGAAAACCACGTAGTCGACCGCGTTGGAGGCCAGCCGATAGGCCAGTTCGGGACTCATGTGCGCGCCGTACTCCAGGCAGAGTTCGGCGATCCGGTCGAAGATCATGTCCGGCTCGCGCACGTGCAGTGTGCACATCGAGCCGCCCTCACCGTTGGTCATCACCCGCAACATCGGCACGATCTCGCTGGAGCGCACCTCGCCGACGATCATCCGGGACAGCGACATCCGCAGCGCGGAGGGGATCAGTTCGCCGATGGTCAGCTCGCCCGCCGACTTGCCGTCGATCCCACGTTCGCCGTTGCCCTCCCGGGCCTCGATCGCGACCACCTGCCGCAGATGGCCCAACTCGTGGAGGAACAGTTCGAGTTCGGTCTCGAAGGTGCCGATCCGCTCGTCCCGGGGGATCTCGTGGGACAACGCGCGCAGCAGCGAGGTCTTGCCCACGCCCTGGGTGCCGCAGATGATCAGGTTCTTCTTGGCCCGTACGAGCGAGCCGAGGAACGCGGCCAACGTCCGGTCCAGGGTGCCCAGTCCGATCAGTTCGGCGAGCCGCACGTCGCGGACCCGGTGCCGGCGGATCGTCACGTAGGTGTGCGGGGTGACCTCGGTGATCGCCTGCAGGCGCGAGCCGTCCGGCAGGCGCAGCGCCAGGGTCGGCTGGGCCGTGGACAGGGTACGTTCGCCGCTGCCGTGCCGCCGGGCCAGATCGCGCAACAACTCGCGGAGTTCGTCGTCGGAGGAGGTCAGCGGTGGTACCTGGACGCGCGGTCGGTCCGCGTAGTCGACCCAGACCGTGTCGTAGCCGTTGACCAGGATGTTCTCCACGGCGGGGTCGGTCAGATACGGCTCCAACGGCCCGGCCCGGAACAACCAGTCCCACACCGCGCGGGCCATTGCCCGGTCCTCGGCGGGGGTCGTGGAGATGCCGCGCTCGCGTGCGGTGATGTCGGCCCACTCGGCGACGACCTGGGCGACGATCGCCCGGCCGCGCTGCTCGCGGTCCCCGTTGGTCATGCCGGGGGACATCTTGTCGAACTCGTGCAGCTGTTCGGCCGCGCGATCCTTGAGGATCCGCACCACGGCCGGGTCCACGACCGGATCCCCGGACGGGTTGCGCGGCGGCCGCACGGTGGCGCCGGTCGCGTTCGCGCTCGTGGTCGGGGCGGGAGTGGCGGCCGGGGGTCGCCGGCTGACCGCGCCGACGCCGTTGGCGGTGACACTCGCGGTGGGCGGCACGGTGAACATGCCGTCCCGGGCGCCCACTTGCCGGGCGCCGCCGTTGAGCTGCCCGTTCGTCGGGCCGGCCGGGCCGGGGGCGAGGGGCGTACCGTTCGCGGGCGTCGGCGGCGGGGTGTGCCCGACGGCGGGGGTGAGCGAGCCCGCGCCCGCCGACCAGGGTTGCGCGGGCGCCGCGTTCGGATCGACCGGGCCGCCGCCGCGTTGGAAACCCTCGGGCCAGGTGCGTGGCGGGGGCGGCGCGTAGAGCACATCCTCCGCCTCGGGGATCCCCGGCACCACGTGCATGTGCGGGCGGTAGCCGGACTCGGCGGGTGCCTCGGATTCCGGTTCCGGCTTGTTGTGCGGATCCGGGTGCAGGGGCCGCGCGTTATCGAACATGGCCCGCCTCCTCGCCGGCCGGCCGCAGTGTCGGCTCGACCTCGACGCCGGCCTCGGCCGGCGTGGGCTTGCGGATGTAGGCGGCGGCCTGCGCCCAACCGTCGCCGGTCGGTTGCGCCTGCGGCTGCGGACCGGACGCCAACTCGCCGCCGGGGGCCGGGCGCGGGGCCAGCCGCATCCGGCGCTGGGCGGCCAGCGCGAGGGCGGCCTCGGCCGTGGTCCGCGCGGCGCGCATGAACTTCGAACGCAGGAAACGTTTTCCGGTGTCGCCCTCGCCCGCGGACAACACTCGCGCGCGTTCCGGATCGAACGGCAACAACCCCAGGACCGGCGCCTCCAGGTGCTTTCCGATCTCCTGCCGCGAGTAGCGGCCCTCCTCGATCACCACCAGGGCGATCGAGTCGGACCCGGTCCCGTGCGTGTCCAGGTCGTTGCGCAGCGCGGCCAGCCGGGGCTGGGCCTGGGCCAGCGAGGGCAACGTGCCGCGCACGACCGGCAGTACCAGGTCGGCCCGGCGGGCGGCGATCGCCGAGGCACCCGTGGTGCCGCGCCGACCCAGGTCGACGATCACATCGTGCGGTATCTGCTGATTGCCCAGCCCGGCCGCGAGTTGGGAGATCGGATCCCACGTGTAGGCAAGTCCGGAGGCCTGGGTGGGGTCGACCAGGCCGGGCAGCAGCAGCCGTTCGCGCCGGCCGTCGGACAGATCCACCAGTTGCCGGAAGAACGCGTCCACCAGGTTTCCCTGACGGTGCGCCACCCCCAGTTGGTGCAGGCCGTATTCGGCCGAAACCCGACCCTGGAGGGCACCGGCCAGGATCGAACCCCCGTCCGGGTCGGCCTCGATCAGGATCACCCGCCGCCCGGCCGGCAGCGGCCAGGTGAGCAGCAGCGCGAGTGCGGTCGAGGTGGCGCCCGGGGCGCCGGTGCCGCCGGTGACCGCGACGACGGTCATGTGCCGCCACCGGCCTTGGTCGGCGCGGGGCCCGGCGCCGCGTCCGCGTTGCCGGTGTTGAGCACGACAATGGAGAACCGGCCCTCGGCCACCTGGAGGGCGAGCACCGGGCCGTCCTTGGCCGGCACCGCCACATCGAGAACGGCCTTGCCCGAGCCGGAGTTCGAGTCGCTCGCGCTGGAGCGGATCACCGTGGCCGCGACGGTGACGGGCTGCGCGGCGGAGTTGGCGCTGCTCGACGCGGCGGCCGTCACGACCAGGATCCGGGTGCCCGGAGTGACCCGCTGCACCGGCATCTTGGTGCCGTCCACGGCAATCGGCACGAGTGTCTCGCCGGGCTGGATCGCGATGCGTTCGGTGACCTGATCCGAGGTCAGCAGGGTGCCCGGGCGCAACTCGACGGCCGCACGTTTGCCGACCACGACCGCCTTGGAACCGGAGCCGATCGGGTGCAGCCCGGGTGCGTCGTTGATCTCCACGACCCGCAGATCTTCGGCGGCGATGGTCTGCCCGTAGGGCACCGTACGCGCGACCGCGAGCACGGCCACCCGTTTGTCACCCAGCTGGTAGAACGCCGCCGAGCCGAGGCCACCCGCCGCGATCAGTGCGACCGAGAGCGCGATCAGCGCGGGACGCCGGCGTCTGGCGCCGAGGCTGCGCGTGGGCGTGACCGGCATCGCGCCCGCCGGTGCGCCCTGCCCCGCGACGCCGCTGCCCGCCGGCCGTTCCGTAGCTGCCTTCACCACCGGCTCCGCCCCCTTGCTCTGCCGGGTCCACCCAGGTTCCGCGCGGACCGTGATCCACTTCGGAGCTACCGCTCGTATCTTCCACCACACACACTGTCAGGTGAATGGCGAACGGCCCGAAAACAGCCGCCGAAGTTGATCTTTCGAAGCATTCGACGGCCGCTGCCCACCGCGTGGACCAGCACGATCGGGGACGCCATGTGACGAACCCGACCCCACCCAAGATCACGGGCAAGCATCTCGTTCCGGACACCGAACGGGCCCCACGATGGTCCCGAAACGAGGCGCTCCGCAAGCACTTTCAGGCAATTGTTGGCGGGCCGAGTCGTCCGCCCGCCAAGATCGCCCGGGTGTGCCGACACCCCGCCGACCCGACGTCGCGAACCGTACTCGACCCCATGTGCGAGCAACTCCCGGGCCTCGGCGGCCAATCCGGCGAAGCGGTGGAAGTGTCGGCAAATCGCTTGGGCGCTGTATGGGTGTTGTGTGGGCGCTGTATGGGCGCTGTTATGGGTGTTGCATGGGCGCTTTGCGAGCGCCGTTCGGGTGCGATCCGAGCGTCGTCCGGGCGCTGTTCGGGCGCTGTTCGGGCGCTGTTCGGGTCGCTCGGGAGTGGGCCGGTCGCTCGGGAGTCGCGTCAGCGGCGGCGTCAGCGTCGGCTTCCGCGACGGATGGCGGTGACCGGCAGATGTCCCGGGCGCGGCAGTGCGCTGGTCCTCGGTCGGGACGGTTTGCCCGGCGCCGGTTCGAGCTCCCAGCGCGCGCAGATCGTGGCGACCGTGGTGACGATCTGGGCCAGGAACAGGTGTTCGCCGATACAGCGATGCACTCCGGCGCCGAACGGCATGTACACGCCGCGCACTTGCCCGCGATACCCGGGCTCCAGCCACCGGTCCGGATCGAAGCGTTCCGGCTCCGGGAACACCTCGGGGTCCCGGTGCAGCGCGTGGTGGCTGTACAACACGTCGCTGCCGGCCGGGATGTGATGGCCCATCACGTCCACGTCGCGATTGGCCCGACGCACCACCAGCCACGGTGCATACAGCCGAAGCGTCTCGTCGACAACACACCTTGTATACCCGAGCGCGCCGAGGTTGTCCGCGTCCACCGGCCCGCCCGCCAACACCTCGTCCAGCTCGGCATGCAGACGCTTGCGGACATCCTCGTCCCGACCGATCTCGTGAAATACCCACGAAAGGGTGGCATTGGTGTTGTCGTTGCCCGCGATCAGCAGCGATACGACCTCGTCGCGCACCAGTTCGGGCGACATCTCCATTCGGGCGAACTCACCGAGCAACCCCGCACCCGAACCCGCCTCCACCGCAAGCGCGATCGCGTCCCGCAACCGGCGACCCGTCTCGGCAAAGCGGCGGTTGCCGGGCGTGGGCATCCGCCGGGCCCACTCGGGCATCAGCGTGCGGGTGAACACCTCCTGGATGAACACCGGCAACGAGCGACGCACCTCGGCCACCGCCGCGTCCGCCGCCGGGTCCTCACCGAAGATCAACCGGCCGAGGGTGCCGAGTCCGAGCTCGGTCATCTCGCGATCGAGCGCGAGGGTCGACCCGGGCAGCCATCCGGCGCTCGCCTCGTCGGCCTGACGGCGGATCACATCCACGTACCCGCCGATCCGCGAACGCTGGAACGCGGGCTGGAGGGTGCGCCGTTGGGCCCGGTGCAGCGGCCCGTCCGAGGCGGCCAGGCCGTCCCCGATGTGCAGCCGGGCCTGCTTGAAGAAGCCGTCCCGCTCGACGGTGTCCGCGTGTTCGACGAGCACGCTGCGTACCAGCGCGGGGTCGTTGAGGACGTACAACTCCTTCGGCCCGATCCGTACCCGAACGATCGGCCCGTGCACGCGCAGCGCGGACACGAAGTCCCAGCGACCGCGCAGCAGCGCCGGGGTGTGACCGAGCAGCGGTATTGCCCCCGGGGCGATCGGGACCACGTGGCGACTCCTTGACCTGAGGCTGGGCCAGGGCTGGGGCGGGTCCTCGGTCCCCCGTCGGGCTCGGTGGCGTCCGGTGCCGTGCACCGGACGTGTCGGCGGGCCGGCGCGTCGGCACGTCGGCGAAGGGACCGAGGACACGCCCCAGGCCCGGATCAGCGCGTTGAGGTGTTCGACGGCGGAGTCGAGCGTATTCGAAGCGATCCGAGGCACTTCGACGTGCCGTGTCGACGGCCGCCGAGCGCTCGGCGGCCGTCGACACGTGTGTGCGAGCGATCAGCGCTTCGCCGGCACCTCTACCGGACCTTCAGCTACCGGACCTTCAGCGCTTCGCCGGGGTGACCACGCCGCCGTCCGCCGGGGCGACGCCCGGCTGCTTCGGCACGACCTGCGAGCCGGCACCGACCTTCGGGCCCGCCGGGTCGAGCTGCGCACTCGGCTCGACGGGACTCGACACGACGCCCGAACCGGCGTTCTTGTCGGGGTGGGTATTGCCCGGCGTGAGCACCCGGGGTACGGACTCCGGGATCGGCCCGGCCTCGGCGGGGGCCGCCTTCGCCGCGGGTCGGTCACCGGTGGTGCCCTGGCCCGCCACCGAGGTCACCGAGGCGGGCGGCGACTTCGGCGTGTCCGAACCCGAGGCGGACGCGACGCCCACCCACGCGCCCAGCGCGATACCGACGGTGGCGAGCACTCCGGCCACCGGGCCCGCACGACGGATCCCCCGGCCGGACGTCCGATTTTGGCGGTTCATCATGTACGTACTCCCTCGCTGGACACTGGGCATCGGACCCCCGATCGGCGGTCCGGACCTTGCGGAAAGGAGTACGGCGGGGCGTCGACCCACGTTGCACCGCAGGCCCGGCTCGGACGCGTGCCGAACATCTCGCCGCCGACATGCAACCCAGGGCCGCCGAACCACGTATCCCCTGGGTGACCGGCCCCTCGAAAACCGGCCGACCCGCACCCCGGCAACCGCCGGACGGGTTCGCGCGCCGCGGACCCGGGCCCAGTGAGGAGAAGATCGACGTGCGCGAACCCCGCGACCGCCCCGACCACCCCCTGGCCACCCGGGTACCGAACGCGTGAGGGAGGCAGCCCGTGAACGGGAGTTCCGCGAGTACGCCGAGGCCCGCCAGGCGCAGCTGCGCCGCTCGGCCTACCTGCTGTGCGGCGACTGGTACGAGGCGCAGGACCTCACCCAGACCACGCTGATGAAGATGTACACCGCGTGGGGCCGACTGGATCGGGACGGCAACGTGGACGCGTACGCCCGGGTGGTGATGACCCGTACGTACATCGACCAGCACCGCAAGGGCCGGTGGCGCGAGCAACCGGTCGACGAACTGCCGCAGCTGCCCGACGTCGAGTCCTCGTCGCCGGACCTGCGGTTGACGCTGCGGGCGGCGCTGCTGCGGCTGCCGCCGCGCTACCGGGCGGTCCTGGTACTGCGCTTCTGGGAGGACTGGAGCGTGGAGCAGACGGCCGAGGCGTTGCAGATCAGTACGGGAACGGTCAAGAGCCAGAGCGCGCGGGGCCTGCATCGGCTGCGCGAACTCGTCGGCGAACACATGTGGGAGCTGTCCGAACGGTGAGGCCGGCCATGAACGAACGAGACCTGTTCCAGCTGATCCTCGATCAGCCCGAGCCCGACTTCCCCAGCGTGGTGGACGCGGCCGTGGCAGGCGGCAAGCGGGCTCGGCGGCGGCGCCGCGCGGCCGTCGTGGGGGCCGGGGCGGCGGTATTGGCGATCGCCGGTGCCGGGCTGTTCCTGACCGCCCCGACCCGGGAATCGGTGGGTCCGGCGGCGCCACCCGTACCCCCGCCGGCGGCGGCAAGCCCGGCGTCGAGCGCCCGACCGGCACCCGGCGTCATCGCGCCGGCCTCGGCCGTACCCGGAGCACCCAAGCAGGAGTCCGCGGGCGAGCAGGCGCCGGTCCGGCCGGAATCGCCGTCGGCGTCCTCGGAGGTGAGTCGCGTTCCGCTCGAGACCCGGATCGAGAAGGCGGCCCCAGCCGACGACTGCGGGACCATCAAGTCGGCCAAGTGCGGCCCGTCCACCCGATATTGACGGTTTGTCACGCGCCGGTGCGGATTATCGCCCGACGGTCCCGTCATACTCCCGCGCACCCGCGTCGGGCCCCTAATCTGGACCGGATCAACGTTGGTGAGTCGTGAGTGGGCAGTCACGAGTCACGAGTCACGAGTCGTGAATCGTGAGCCATGGCCACGGCTCGCGACTCGCGGCTCGCGGCTCGCCGCTCGCGGCTGACGAGTCGTCCGGAGCGAGGAGAGGCCCGCGTGAGTAGCACCGACCCGTGGACGGTGGATCGCATCGCGCATGCGCTCCCGCACCCCGAAGCCCGGCACGAATTCCTGCGGCTGGTGAACCTGACGCCGATCGGCGAGCTGCCCGGCCTGCTGGCCCGCTACGTACAGGCGGCGGAGGAGCTGATCGCCGGTCTGCCATCCGCGCGCGCCCTCGCGGCGCAGGTGCGGGCCACCGGAAAGGACCCGGATCTCGACGAGGTGGACGAGGAAGTCGTCCGCAAGTGGATCTCCCGCGGCCGAGCGCAAAGCAGTGCCGCGTGACCTGGCGCCCGAGGATCGGCATCGAGCACCAGGAAGTCATCGACCGCTTCCCCGAGGAGACGCTCAATCACTGGGGACTGCTGCTGTACAAACTGGTCTGCGACCCGTACACGGCCACCGTCCGCTACGGCGAGGACGACCGAATCGTCCGCACCGCAGCGGCGGGGCCCTTGATCGTGGTGGTGCTGCTCAACGAGGGGACGACAACCGTCACCGTGTTGCAGGTTGTGCACTTGGGTTGACGTTGACCTTCTGCTTGTGCTTCTGCTTCTGCTTGCCGCCGGACACGCAGTAGTGGTCGGCGACTTCACCCATCACGCCGTCGTGCCGCTGCCGGTGGACCGTCGGGTCACCGGTGCGGCCGACATGGTTGCCACGCTTGGCGTGCTTGGTCTCGGGGTCGAGTACCCGACAGACCTTGCGTACCTGCGGGTGCTGACCGGGAATCGCGTAGGCGGAAGCGACTCCCGCGAACGCGAGACCGAAACATGCCACAACCATGATCGCTGTCTTACGGATCCTGCTCATTCGGCAGAAGATAGCGGAGCCGGCGCCGGCACACTAACCCCGTTCGGGAAGCAATACCACGGACCTCGAAGAGAGCCGCCCACCGCTCTCGACGACAACCGGCAACACCTACCACGTCTTTACCGACCGTTCCCCTACCGGCCACCTTCGGCGACACGATCGACCAGACGGGCAACGGGCTGTTCGAGACGACTACTCCCGCCACGGAACGACCCGGCGAGCCGGTTCGACCGCAGCGCGGTGTCCGTGCCGAACAGAGCCCACCGGACGCCGGGGTCGGGGCGCGGACGCTCTGGGCTTCCGGGATCCGGGGCGCCGGGATCCGGGGCGCCGGGCGGCACGGCGAGGGGGTTCCGCAGCTTCGGGCTTCCGGGCGCCGGGTTCGGGGCGCCGGGTTCGGGGCGCCGGGTTCGGGGCGCCGGGTTCGGGGCGCCGGGCTTCTGGCCTCGGGGATTCGGCGATCCGGGAGCCGGGCTTCTGGGCGCTGGCGTGGGGAGCCGCCGACGTGGGACGCAAGGCTCGGAATCGGACTCCAGGGAGGAGGCGCGACGGACGGGGCACTGGGCACCAGGCATCGGGGGGCATTGGGCACCGGGCACGGAGCCAAACGCGCAGGACGAGGCGCGGGGCACGAGGCGGGACGCGCGAGAGGGGCAGCGGGTGGCAAGCGGCACGAGACACCACGCGGGCAGCGAGCGGTTCCAAGGGCGACACGAGACGCGAGGCGCGAGACGCGAGGCCGGCGACAGGCGGGGAGCACCAGGTGGGGAGCACCAGGTGCCGGCCGCCTCGAAGTCACCCACGTCACCCCGAAGTCACCCACACGGCCCCGCACCCCCAAAACACCCACCAACCCCCGCCCCACCGCGCCAACACCCGCACCGACAAGGGAGTTCCCATCGCCAGGACACTCACGCAAGCCATCCCCCACCCATCTCCCCCATCCAGTCGGGTGGTTGACCACACTTCCCTCCGCCTAAGCTGCCGCCCGCTCCGCCGTCGGCAGCCAACGGAGGGACCCCGCATGCCCCGAACCCCCGCCCACGCCAAGTTCCGCGGCTGGGCCATAGCCCCACTGGTCGCCCTCCCGGCCATCGCCCTGCACGACCTCTTCGACTGCGTGGGCATCAGCGGCAACGACGCCTGGCTCGCCACCGCAGCCTCCCTGGCCCTCCTGTGCGCAATCGTCCAGCTCGCCGGCTCGGCCCTCGAAAACCGCCCGGACCACGCGGACGAACGAACCTTCGAATTCCAGCTCGCCGACCTCTGCCGCCGCGACGGCCTCCTCGCCGTCCAGGTCGACCCCGACGCCGACGTCAAGGCCTACCTCCCCAACGGCAGCCTGGTCCTCATCCGCTGCGGCCCCACCGACCACGAGGCCCACCCCCGCGACCTCCACGACTTCATCGGCGCAGCCCACCACGACCACCGAGCCGACATCCCGGTATTCGTCACCCCCCACGGATTCACCACCGAGGCCCGCCGGTTCGCCGAATACCACGGCATCGTCCTGCTCGACCGCCCACGCCTGTGGCAATGGCAACAGGGCTACGGCCTGACCACCCTCGTCGGCACGACCCACTGACACAGGGCGATCTCCCGAAGACGCTTACAGGCCACCCGATCAAGTGCGATGATGCTTCGTCGGATCACCGTTGAGCACCGAACTCCGAAGATCGCAACTGCTGCGGGGGTGGCAGATTTGGCCCGACCCAAGAAGACCCAACTACTGGCAGCCATCGCCACCCTCACCCTGGCAACCACAACAGCCTGCTCCACAGACAATCCAAACAACTCCCCCAAAATCAACCCCCCAGCCCCCAAAACCGCCGCCGCCCTCCCCGGGACGCCACAGCAGGCATCAATCGCGCCCGCGCCCCCGATCAGCGAGGCAGAGGCAGCGAGCACTTCGAAGAGCTACTTCGACCTCAGCAAGAAAGCAAGAGCCGAGCGTGACGTAAAGACACTTGGCAGCATTGAGTCTGGAATTCTTTTGGAAATATCCACGGCTCGCCTGGAACGCATCCTTAAATACGGCGACAATATCGGCAATGATGAAGATTTGGCCGCGAACAGTGACATTAAAGCAATTTCCCCACAAGGGGCTCCTGCAGGAAGTGACCGCTGGCTTCTTTCGACCGGCCGTCAAACCATCGGAAAGCAGTCCAGGGGATCCCTCGGAGTTTTGCGGCAAACACAGGGTGTAGGCCCTTGGAAGATGTCATTCCTGGCCTTCACCAATGTCGGGCAGGATTTTCCGGCCATCTCACAGATTGCAACCACCGATAGTTCAACCAGCGCGGATCCCGCGAAGATCTACTATGGTGAAGACATCTGTCGAGATTTTGCTTCGTATATCGACGGCGGTCCGACTCAAACTTCCTGGGGGCCGCGGGCGAAGGCAGTTATTCAGAGCGCTCAAAAAGACAAACAAGACGCCGGATCGCTCACTAACGGTGGAACAATTTCCGTCAAAACCGAAGTGCGCGAAGATGACCGAGTTCCCGCATGGAGCACGTCCGATGGTGGAAAACTCGTGATGTGCACCACGAAAACAACGTCAAGCCTGTCCTCCGGTTCTTCCACACCGATCACAATCACAAAGAGCCAAAGTTTTCAAAACCTGAATGGAAGAACCACCAGATGGAAGTCGTTGGATCTTGTCAACGTTGGCATGACCGTCTTTAAGATCCCTCCCTCGGCCACGCAGGCAGTTGACATCATTGCGGACTCCGTTCGTTCCCTGAGTGCCGACGGCACTCCCGCGTAGACCTTCGAACGAGACCGACCAGCAAGGAGGATTCATGGAGAAGTCAACAATCGTGCGAAGTACGGCTTTGTTTTGCGCTGCTGGCATTTGCGCTGGCTTCCTGTTCCTTCCATCTGCGTCAGCAGGTGTCAACAATTGCGGCGATCTCATCATCTGTATCGAAGTCCCGACTCCTGGAGGAGATACCGGCGGCGCCACTGGCGGAAGCGGCACGGGTGGCGGCACGACAACGGGTGGCGGAAATAGCGACCCCGGATTTACACAGGGCAGCGGGTCGCACGTTGCAACAGGCGGCCAAACCACTTCGAATGCTACTGGCGGCACGGTCCCTCAAGTTCCCACCGATGCCCAGGTTGCCGGCTTGGCTTTGGGTGAGCTCAAGCTTCGTAAACCGTCGATTCATATGACACCCGAAGCCGGAAGGCTCGGCTTGGTCGGGCTCCCCGTTTGGCTATGGATCGATAGCGAAGATCCTCATCAATGGTCACTGGAGGGAATTTCGAAGACTGTCACAGATCGAGGTGTGACGGTCACTGCCACTGCTCACTCTCCGTACGTCACATGGTCCATGGGAGACGGCTCCAAGGTAGATTGCTATAACCCGGGAAAGAAATACGATCCAGCTTATCGAACCCCCACTTCGCCCGATTGCGGCTATGTGTACAAAAGGGCATCCGCTGATCAGCCACAGGCCCGGTACACGGTCACTGCGACGGTTCACTGGGAAGCCAGCTACGTAGGATCCGACCGTATTACCCATCTGCTCCCGGATATGACCGGCGAAACCAGCACAACGGTTCGCATCGGAGAGCTTCAAGTAGTCAATTAGCACCACCGAGAACCCTCGGCACAGAGTTACAAGCACGCGACCAAAACACGCCCAACTCTCTGCACACGCCGACTTCGACCTCGAATTTCTGGGCGTCCGGAGGTCGACCGTGCGCGCCCTTGGACGATCCGTACCCTCAGCCGCCGGATGCTGTGGCCTGCCGCTGAGGAATGCTGTTATGGCCGTGCGTCGCGGCGAGGATTCGTAGGGCTGCTTCCGAAGGGGATGCGGGTTCCGGGGTGTAGGTGATGAGGGTTTGGTCGGTGTCGGTCGTGGGGTGGAGGCTTTCGTAGGACAGGGTTATTTCGCCGATGGCCGGGTGGCGGAGGTGGTAGTCGCCGTGGGATTTGTCGCGGACCTCGTGGGTGGCCCACAGGGAGCGGAACTCCGGGCTCGTGTCGGAGAGTTCGGCGATCAGGTCGGTGAAGGCCGGGTCGTCGGGGTGGCGGCCGGCATCGAGGCGTAGGTAGGCGACGACGTCCCGGGCCTTGGTCGCCCAGTCCACGTAGCGCGACCGCACCTGCTCGTTGCAGAAGACCAGCCACGCCTTGTTCCGTCGCTCCTCGGGCAGCGCGTCGAGGTCGATGAACAACGTTGCGAACAGCGGATTCCAGGCGAGGATGTCGGTGCGCCGACCCAGCACGAACGCGGGCGTCTCCGGCACCGAGTCCAGGAGCCTGCGCAGCCCGGGTCGGACCCGCTGGGTCGGTGCCGGCGGCGCCGGGTGCCTCGCGCCCACCGCGCGGACAAGGGCCCTCAGGTGCTCGTGCTCGTCCCGGTTCAGCCGCAGCGCCGCGGCAACCGCGTCCAGCACCTCGGCCGAGACGTGCTCCGCGCGGCCCTGCTCGAAGCGCACGTAGTAGTCCGCGCTCACCCCGGCCAGCCGCGCGAGTTCCTCGCGGCGCAGCCCGGGGACTCGGCGGCGCTCGCCGTACTGGGTCAGGCCGACGTCATCCGGCTTGAGCCGGGCCCGGCGGGACCGCAGGAAGTCGCCCAGATCCGCTCGCTTGCTCATGGGCCGATCCTAAAGGTGGTTCCACCGGACCCAGGATGACCCGTACCCGGTCCGAGCAGAGCCCTGGGTAGGTCGCCGCGCGCACCCCAACATTGGCCGCAGGCGCCGCGAACCGCGGTGGCCCGACCACGAGCACAGCGAGTCTTTCGAGTCTGGAGAACGCACCCATGAGCCTGCCCACCACCCCCTTCGGCACCACCACGATGGACATCACCCGAGTCGGCTTCGGCTCGTGGGCGGTGTCCGGCGCGGGCTGGAGCTACAGCTGGGGCGCCACCGACGACGCCGAGTCGATCGCCGCCATCCGGCACGCCGTCGCCGCCGGGGTCAACTGGATCGACACCGCCGCCGCGTACGGTCACGGCCATTCCGAGCGGCTCGTCGGCAAGGCCGTCGCCGAACTCGCCGAGGCCGACCGGCCGTACCTGTTCACCAAGGTCGGCCTGGTCTGGGACCCGGACCGACCCACCGCGCCGGAGCGCCGGATCATGAACCCGGCCAGTGTCCGTCGCCAACTCGAGGACTCGCTGCGGCGGCTGGCCGTCGAGCGGGTCGACCTCTACCAGGTGCACTGGCCGGACACCGGTGAGGCCTTCGAGTACGGCGCCGACGCCGGCGAGCCGTCGCCCAATGCCACGCCGCTGCAGGAGTACTGGCAGGTGATGGCCGACCTGAAGGCCGAGGGCAAGGTCCGGGCGATCGGGCTGTCCAATCACTCGGTCGAGCAGTTGGAGATCGCCGAACGGATCGCCCACGTCGACGCGATCCAGCCGCCGTTCTCCGCGATCAACCGTTCCGCCGCGCCCGAACTGGCCTGGGCGGCGGCGCACGACTCGGCCGTGATCGTCTACTCGCCGATGCAATCCGGCCTGCTCACCGGCGCGTTCTCGGCCGAGCGCGTCGCGGGTCTGCCGGTCGACGACTGGCGTCGGGCCAGTCCCGATTTCACCACCGGCCTGACCGCCAACCTCGCCCTGGCCGAGGCGCTGCGGCCGATCGCGGCCCGACACGGCGTATCCGTGGCCGAGGTCGCGGTGGCCTGGACGCTGGCCTGGCCGGGCATCACCGGTGCGATCGTGGGCGCCCGTACGCCCGCCCAGGTCGACGGCTGGACCGGCGCCGCGACCCTGACCCTCACCCCCGCCGACCTCGACACCATCGCCGCCGCGATCACCGCGACCGGCGCCGGCACGGGTCCCGTCCGGGCCTGACCAGGTCACCCACCCCGCTGCCGGGCCCGCCCCCACCCGACCGCCCGACCGACCGACGGGCCCGGCACACCCTCCCCAACCCGAACCCGAACCGGCACCGGCACCGGCACCCGAACCGGGGCTCACCGCCGAGAAGTAGCGGTAGCGGTAGCGGTAGCGGTAGCGATCGAGTTCAGCCGACGTTCCAGCCCATCGTCGTCGCGATCGTCGCGGCCTGTTCCAGAGTGATGGTCGCGCCCTTGAATTCGACCGTCAGCGGGTCGAGCGAGGACAACTCGCTGCCGCGCAGGTCGGCCCCGATCAGTTTGGCCCCGTGCAGCATCGCGCCGGACAAGTCGCAGCCGGTCACAGTGGCCTGCTCCAGCCGCGCGGCGGTCAGGTCCACCTCTCGCATCCGCGTGCCGTCGAAGGTGACCTGGCGCAGATCGGCACCGGGCAGTCCCACGAACGACCAGTCGCCGCCCGAGACCTCGAACAGGGTGTAGGTGCACTGCTGGAACAGGCTGCCCACCAGTTTGCAGTCGGTGAACCGAGTGTCGAAGAACGTGCAGCGCTTGAACGTGCAGTTCGTGAAGGCCGCCCCGGTATGCCGCGACGCGTTGAACCGTACCCCCGCGAACGTGCACTCGTCGAAGACCGCGCCCTCGTTGACGACCTCGGTCCAGTCGGTGTCCAGGAACGAGTAGCGGGTGTACTTCGCGGTGTCGGTCAGTTCCTTCCCGTACCAGTCCTCGTCCCGGATGACGAGCCCTTCGTCGGGAATCGGCGGCTCGGGCGAAACGGGGTCGATATTGGCGCGCGCGGGTCGAATGGCCATCCCTCCATTCAACACGCCCACTCCGACATCCCCGCTCGTCCCCGCTCGTCCCCGCTCGTCCCCGCTCACCCCACCGACCCGGTACCGGCCACCATCCCGCGCGCCGGCGCCCGCGCCGCCGTCCCGGTCGATCGGACCGGCGACCACCGCGTGTGCGGCGGTCATGTCGGCGCGGTGCAGCTCCAGGACACGCTCCGCCGCCGCGCTCGACAACCCGTCACGGTTGCGGAAGTAGTTCGACGGCAGTGCCCGCCGGCACGCCCGCCGCCTCGTCCACCGCGCGATGGCTGAAGCCGTGTACGCCGGCCCGGGCCAGGACCTCGATCGCAACGGCACCGGCATCCTCGCCGACCTCGGCGTCCCCACCGACGGCCTGGGCGCGCCGATCGACCTGCTGGAACAGCGTGACCACACCGGCCGCGTACTAATGCGGATCGACGTATCCCTCGCCGCCACGCGATACGGCCATCCGCACCTGTCGATCCCCCGCCGAGACCTGATCCACCGCCTGGCCGGCACCGGGCCCGCACCCGAGGTCGTCTTCGCCAAGACCTGCACGGCCGTGAGCCACCCCCCCCCACCGCGCCGAAGCCGCCTTCGCCGACGGTACGCGCGAAACCGCCGACCTGGTCATCGGCGCCGACGGCGCAGGTTCGGTGGTCCGCCGACACGTATGGGGCACCAACCCCACCACCCCGACCGGCTGGGTCACCTGGCAGGGACTCGGCCCGGTCGACGTCGACGTGGTGTCCGCCCGCCGCGGCCTGATGATCGTCGGCCCCGAGGGCATGTGCGGCCTGCTGCCCGCCGCCGACGGCCTGCTCCAGTGGTGGTTCGACGTCCGCCGCAGCCCGGCCGAACCGGCGCCCGCGTCGCCGATCGCCGCGTTGCGCGCACGATTCGGCCACTGGGCCACGCCGGTACCCGAAGTGCTCGCCGCGGTCACCGACGCCGACATCGAATTCTTCGCGCACCGCCGACACCGGGTCCCGCGCAGCTGGAGCCTGGGCCGGACCACCCTCATCGGCGACGCCGCGCACACCATGCCGCCGACCGTCGCGCAGGGCGGCAACCAGGCCCTGGAGGACGCCTGGACCCTGGCCCGCGCGCTGCGCCGGACGTCGGTCTGCCCGAAGCCCTCGCGGACTACGCGAGTTCGCGCACCCGCAAGGCATCCCTGACCACCCGCCGAGCCGGCTCGGAAACCACCAACAAATACCTGCCGACCCTGTCCCGGTTGACCCCCGACGCCCTGGTCAGCCGCTACCACACCCGCTGGCTACGAAGGATCAGCACGTACCTGTCCGAAGGCCCGGTCCCGGGTCCCGATCCCGGGCCCAACCACCCTCCCCCACCGCCGCCACCGCCGCCGAATCAACTAACAGCCCACCCGCCGTCCGCCACGAACCGAAAGCCCAACGCGTCCAGGAACGCCCGCAGCAGGTCGTCCGGCGTCCCCTCCGCACGCAACGTGTTCTCCAGCGCCACCTCGTCCGGCGTCAGCCCGGCCTCCCGCGCCCAGCCGACGGCGCGCGGCAACACCCGCTCCGGCGGCGGGCCGAGCTCCGGATCGAGGGCGTACGACCTGGCCGCCCGCGGCGCGAGCGCGCAGTGCCACATCTCGCCGCCACGCGGGCTCTGCGCGTCGATCATCGCGAAGTGGCCGGAGACCACGTCGGCGGTCAGTACCGGCGCGTCGGTGTCGGCCATCAGCGTCGGCCCCGGATCGAGCCCCGCCGACAACAGCAGCACCTGCCAGTCCCCATCGCGAGCCGACCAGCGCGGTTCGCCGCCGGCCTGCTGGACGGCCGGCAACTCCAGCAGCGGCCACGCCGATCGAGCCACCACATATACCCCGAAGCTACCCATCACACCCCAGCATAGGATGCGCCGACCGGGCATCGTGGCCCATTGTCCCGAGCCGCCGGGCACCTGTACCGCGGGCATCCCGCGTGAGAGCGTGGGCGGATGGACATTGCCACACACCTCGACATCCTGCGCGCCGACGGCGAGTTGCTCGCCCGTACGGCCGAGCGGACCGGCCTCGACGCCCAGGTGCCGACCTGCCCCGACTGGCGGGTACGCGATCTCCTCGGGCACCTGGGCGGCGTACATCGATGGGCCGCGTACATCGTCGAATCACGCAGTGCGGTACGTCCGAGCCGCGAGGATTCGACGGCACTGTTCCGCGCGCCCGGCGACGACGAACTGCTCGACTGGTATCGCGCCATGCACGCCGAACTGCTGAAGACCCTCGCCGCCGGTTCGCCGGACGCGCCGGCCTGGACCCTGTTCGACGCGCCCAACCCGCTCGCCTTCTGGGCCCGGCGGCAGGCGCACGAGACCGCGATCCATCGCGTCGACACCGAACTCGCGGCCGGCGTGCCGTCGATCGTGTCGGCCGAGTTCGCGGCCGACGGGATCGACGAGTTGTTGTCCGGATTCCTGTCCGTGCCGCGCCGCAACGTGGTCGCCGACCCGCCACTGAGCATCACGATCGCACCGGACGACGCCCCGCTCGCGTGGACCATGCGAATCAAGCCCGACGACCGAGAGGTGATCGCGCACCTCGAACCCACCAAGGCCACCGAAGCCACCAAGACCACCAGCCCCGCCGACTCCGCCGAACGCGCCGAAAGCGCCGATCTCATCGTGTCCGGACCCGCCGAGACCCTGTATCTCCTGGTGTGGAACCGAGCCGACGCCACCGGCTGCCGACTCGAAGGCGACCCCGAAGTACTGGCCCGCTGGCGGGACTTGACCAAGGTGCCCTGACCTCCCGCTACCGCCGCCCATACCGAAAGTGAGCATCCGTCAATTCCTGGAAGCACTTGGTCTTGACGCCCTTCTCCACCGCGATGATCCGGTTCACTTTCGCCACTCCGCGACGCCGGCAGCGGAACACGCCTGCCGGGCAGCGGTTTTCGGCACGCGCAATACCCGTGGACCCACCGCGAGTTCGGCTCGGTCTCAGCGTGGGCTCGGCAGCGCCAGGTCGTCGTCGCCGACGACCGAATAGACGGCATCGAGCTGCCACGGACCGACCATGCCCTTGATCCGCTCGGCCCGACGCCGCTCGCTCGGCCCGATCCGCGCCAGCCAGCCGGGGATGTCCTCGGGGCCCGCGTCGATCAGCGCGACGGTCAACAACTGCTGCGGATCGGCGAGATCGATCGCGCTGAGCACCCGCCGCGGGTCGCCCGCGAACCGCTCGTCCGGGAGCCACGCGTCGCGGAAGGTCGGGTAGTCCACGCCGTCGTTGAGCCGCCGTACCGTCGCACCGATGAGCATCGTCCGGTTCCTCTCGATTCGGTCGCCATCACCATCACCGTCTTACGCCGTAAGTGTCGCGCAAGAACAGTTTGCCTTACAGCGTAAGAACGGTCAAGAAGGTCACGCCTACCCGCTCCCACCGCCTCCCTGAGCCGAACCGGTGACATACGTGTGGAACGCCTTCCGCGCGGCCACCCGTTAGGAGGTTGCAACCGATGCGACGGAAGCCCGTTCCCGGATTTCCCCGCTCCCCGACTCTTTCGGAGGCCGACATGAGTGATCTCGACGCGTACGGCGGCGCGCCCAACGACCCGGGCGTGCTCGTGGTCACCACCAACGATGTGCCGGGGTATCGGGTGGAGCGGGTGATCGGCGAGGTCTTCGGCCTCACCGTGCGCTCGCGCAACATCGGCAGCCAACTCGGCGCGGGCCTCAAGTCGATGGTCGGCGGAGAGTTGCGCGGCCTGACCAAGACCCTGGTCCAGAGCCGCACCGAGGCCGCCGAGCGGTTGGTGGAACAGGCGCGCGGACGCGGTGCGAACGCGGTTCTCGCGATGCGCTACGACGTCACCGACGCGGGCAACGGTACGGAAATCTGCGCGTACGGCACGGCGGTGGTACTGGTACCGGCGCAGTAGCCCGCCCCACGATCGAGGCCGGGTCGGGCCGGGGCGGGTCGACCTGGTCCGCCCCGACCCGACCCGACCCGATCCGATCCGATCCGACCCGGCCCGGCCCGGCCCGGCCCGGCCCTCGACGCTGCGCCTACTCGATCCCCGCCAACAGCGCCGCGATCGCCAGCGCGAAGCGCTCGTCGTGGTCGGCCCGGCTGCCGAGCCCGGCGGCCAACGCCGCGGTGAGGCAAGGAAGTTCCGCCGCCGCCTCCGGCCCGACCGGGGATGCCGAGTCGCCGGTATCCAGCTCCGCGAGCGTATGCCCGATCACGAACGTGGTGATCGCGTTGAGGAGTTGGTACGCCCGCAGCGGCGCCAGCCCCTCACCGACCAGCGCCGCCGTGGCCCGCTCCACGGCGGCCAGGGCCTCCGGGGTGGCCACCGGTCGGGTCGCCACGAGCGGGACGACCGCCGGGTGGCGAAGCAGTTCGGCACGGAACGCCCGGGCGAACTCGGCGAGCCAGACCGTACGCGGGCCGGTCGGCCGCGGTGCCACACTCGCCACGATCCGCTCGACCAGGCCGTCCAGTACGGCGTCCTTGTTCGGCACGTAGTGGTAGAGCGTCATCGCCTCGACGCCGAGTTCGGCGCCGATCCGGCGCATCGAGAGTTTGCCGATGCCGTCCCGATCGGCGAGCGCGAGCGCCGCATCCAGGACCTGCGCGCGGGAGAGTCGGCCCATCGGGTCAGGCCAACCCGAGCAGATCGGCGTGCCGCTCGACGGCGTACCCGAAGAACGGGTCGGCGGGGTCGGCGCTGGCCCTGAGTTGGCCGAACAGTTCGAAGCTGACCATGCCGAATACGCCGGTCCAGGCGAACAGCGCGCGAGCCAGCGCCGGTGGCGGCACATCGAGCCCGCCCGCCTCGACGACCGCCTGCAACTGCGCGGCGAGCGGCTGGGGCAGGCCCGCGTCGCGGGTGGGGCGGGCGAAGTCGGCGCCCGAGTCGCGCAGGATGCGCAGGAGCGCGAACGGGACGCGCGAGAACGGCGCCAACGTATCCTCCGGCGCCTGATAGCCGGGCACGGGCGAGCCGTAGATGAGCGCGTACTCGTGCGGATGCTCGCGCGCCCACGCCCGCACCGCGTCGCACAGTCCGCGCCAGGCGGCACGCGGATGCTCGGCAGCGCCCGCCGCTTCGACGGCGCGCTCGACCCGCTCGCCGATCGCGTTGTAGGCGTCCACGATCAGCGCGGTCAGCAGGTCGTCCCGGCTCGGGAAGTAGCGGTAGAGCGCGGACGAGGCCATGCCCAACTCGCGGGCAACCGCCCGGAGCGACAGCTGTTGGGCACCCTCGGCGGCGAGATGGCGGCGCGCGGCGGCCTTGATCTCCTGGGTGAGTTCGGCGCGGGCGCGATCGCGCGCGGTACGGGGGGCTGCGGTCCGGAGAGTCGCGGTCCGGGTGGCCGCGTCGTCGGGAGCTGCACTGCCAAGGGCTTCGGTCATGCGGTCAGTGTGCCAGACGCCAGAGCACTGCACATAAACGAGAGCACTGCTCTTGCATCACCGCTCCGAATCGTGCACACTGATCTCAGACAAGAGCACTGCTCGCGCTTCGAGCACCGCTTCACATCAGGAGCATGGCTTCGTATCGAGAGCACTGCTCACATCGAGAGCAGTGCTCGCAATGAGAGACCACCGGTCGCATCGAGCGCAGCGCTCCGTAACGAGAGCAGTGCTCTCCAAAAAGATCACCAGGAGCACCCATGAACACCGACCTCCCCACCCCGCCGACCAACGCCGGTGCCAGCGCTAACGCCAGCACCAGCACCAGCGAAACGACAGCCGCACCCACCGCGCCCGCTGCCCCCGCTTCACCCACCTCGCCCACTCCGCCCACCACACCCGCACCCACCACCCCCACCCGCTACATCGCCCCGAAAGCCCGCATCGATCGCGCGATGAACCGCGCCGTCGCCTTCCTCGCCCGGCACGGTGTCAGCGTGTGGGGCTCCCGCATCCTCTACGTCCGGGGCCGCAAGTCCGGCGAGCTGCGGTCGACGCCGGTCAACCCGCTGCCGCTGAACGGCGAGCGTTTCCTGGTCGCCCCGCGCGGCACCACCCAGTGGGTGCGCAACATGCGCGTGGCCGGCGGCGGCGAACTGCGGATCGGCCGGCGGCGCGAGGAGTTCACCGTCGTCGAGGTCCCGGACGCGGAGAAGCCGGAGATCCTGCGCGCCTACCTGGCCAAGTGGAAGTTCGAGGTCGGCGTCTTCTTCGACGGCGTGGACCACCGGGCACCCGACGCCGAGCTCGCCCGAATCGCCCCCGGCTACCCGGTATTCCGGGTCATCCCGCGTACCGGCTGACCCCGCCCCCGCGCCCGAGCAACCCCGGCGCGCCCGCGCCCCTCGTGCGCCCCACCCACGCCCCACTGCGACCACCGGCCGCCCACGCACCCACCGGCCAACCGGTCCGATATGTCGACCATGGCCGGTCGCTACCCCTAACCTTCAGTTGCGTGGTGATCCACCCAAGAGGGGCTCGGCCGGGGAGGCACACATGACCGAACGTGGTGGGCGGCTCATCCGAATCCCGTCCGAACGCGGCCAGTTGTTGCTCGTGGAGGGTGGCAGAGCCGGGCGGGGACGCCGCTCGGACAGCGGCGGCAACCTCGTCGCGATGTCGGCCCTGACGCCCCATCAGCTCTTCCCCGAAGCCGCCGCCGATGTCGTCCAGTTGCCCGACGCGGTGCAACCACACGCGGTACGGGCCTACCTTCAGGCCGCCGCGGCCGTCGACGGGCCGGTGATCGTATACCTCACCGGCCGCCTCCTGGTCGACCGCCGGCGTCGCGAACTGCACCTGGGTCTGCGGGATTCCACCCCCAACTCGGTCCGCTACGACGGGCTGCCGTGGTCCTGGGTGATCGAACTGCTCGGCCCGCGACCGGCCGAGACCACGCTGGTGATCTGCGATCTGACGGTGGGTCGGGAGTCCTGGGAGGCGGTCCGGGAACGGGCCCACGAGTTGTGCCGAGACATCCCCCTGTGGGGCGTGGTGAATCCGCCGGACGTCAAGGGCCCGCCGCATCCGTTCACCCGGGCGCTGGTCGCCGCGCTCGGCCAGGGCTTTCCCGAACTGCCCGACCCCGTACCGGCCGAAGAGATCCATCCGCTCCTCGCCGAGCGGGCCCGATTGGCCCCGGACACCGTCGAGTTCGCGCCGACCTCGGGATCCCTCGCCCTGGCCAACTGCTCCCCCGAGGCCCGACCGCCGACCCTGCGTACGGCGGTCCGCCGGCTCAAGGCGGTCACCCCACGCGGCACCGCGCCCGCCGGGTCGAGCGGACCGAACGCAACGCACGGAACACACGGAGCGCACGGAACACACGGAACACACGGAACGCACGGGGCGCACGGAACACACGGGCCAGGCGGGCCGAACGGCCCCGCCGATGCCACCGGGATAGGCGTCTCCGCGCTGTCCACCGTGCCGCCCAACGGCATGACCCCGGCGCAACGTTCCGGCCTGCGCGGCTCCGGAGTCGTCGGTGGCGGCACGGCCGACCTCAGCACCCCCGTCGAGCCGCTCGGCCGCCGGGCATCCACCGACCCGCTTGCCGAGCCCGGCGAACAGCCCGCCGCCCGCCGACGCGACGAACCCGGGGTCGGCCGACGGGCCCTGGACCTGGTCCGTTCCGCACTCGCCTCCGGACCCGACGACGAGCCCGAGGTCCCCGGCACCAGCCTGCGCGAAGCCCTCCGAGCCGGCGCCGCCAGACCGGGCAGCCCGCCGCTGAGCAGACCCACCGGCAGAGACCGCACCTCGGCGCCGACCGGTCGCGGCGCCGCCACCCCCACCGGACCCCGCCCGCCCGCCGAGTCCGCCCATCTGGACCGCGAGCCGGAATTCCCCGGCCCGACCGGCGGATCCACAAACGACACGCCGAATCCCAGGGCGACCGAACCGGCAGACCGCACCGGCCGCACCGGCCCGACCGGCAGCCTCGTCCGCCGCCCCAGGACCGCCCCCGCCCCTGCCGCCGGGACGACGTCCCGCCCCGCCGCCGACCGACCGAACCGCCGCGCGGCCGGTCCCGCGCCCCGCCCGCATCCCGAACCGCCGCCACCACCGCTGCCGCCTCGGATAACCGTGCGGATCCAGTCCGGCGCAAGCGCCCTGACCCCGACCCCCGCGCGCCGCCCCCCGCAGACCGGTCCCACCCAGCTGCCCCCGGCGCTGGCCCCCAATCGCGGTATCGGGCCGCATCGACCGATGTCCATGCCGGTACGCGGTCGGGCCGTCGGGCCCACCCCCGCCCGCCGCGCACTGGCCCAGGGCGCGACGGCGGCCGGCGCGCTGATCCGGCCGGCGGACGTACTGCCCACGTACTGGCACGAGTTGGCCGCCATCCGGCACGCCGCGGACACCGGGCGCGGGATGGACGCGTGGCAGCAGGCCGCCGAACTCGGCATGCGCATGGAGAAGTTGGTCGGCCCCACGCATCCGGGCACGCTCGACGCGCAGGCGATGCTGGCGTTCGTCAGCGCCGGTCTGGGTCGGGTCGCGGACGCCGTACTGATCTACTGTCAGGTCGCCGAGCGCGGCGCCGAGGCGGTCGGCCCGCAACACCCCAGCACGCTCGCCGCCGCCGACAACGCGCTCAAGGTATGGCTGCGGGTGACCGACGCGGCCGAGTCGGTACGCCTTGGCCCCGCCGTCGTGGCGATGCGCGAACTCGTACCCGGTCCGGCGAATCGCGGCCTGGACACCGCCCTGGCCCATCTCACCAGGATGCGCCTGATCGTCGACCCGACCACCGCGGACCCGCATCCCCGACCCGCCCCCGGCCCGGAGGCCCGATCCGAAGCCCGGCCCGACACCGGGTCCGACGCCCGCGGCGAAGGCCACCCCGAACCGGACTCCACCCGCCGCCCGACCACGGTCCGCGGCGCCCCGGTCCGCCGCCGACACGCAAAAACCTGACCCGCCGAACCCGAGCACCCGACACGCCAGACCGATCCGGCACGCCGACCCCGGCCAAAGGCAGCCACCCCGGCGCTACCCCTCGTCGCCCGAATCCGCGCCCGATTGCGCGCCCGACTCCCCACCCGAGTCCCGACCCGACTCCCCACCCGGCTCCCGACCCGGCTCCCCATCCGAGTCCCGACCCGGCTCCCCATCCGAGTCCCGACCCGACTCCCCACCCGGCTCCCGACCCGGCTCCCCATCCGAGTCCCGACCCGGCTCCCCATCCGAGTCCCGACCCGACTCCCCA